>NZ_JAJEJT010000001.1:2543472-2861406 GCF_021390645.1 Paraburkholderia flagellata | reverse complement strand
GCGTGCATGCAGCGCGCACCGCCCTGAAAGACGCTCAAAAGCGGCACGGCGACGCCCGGCAAGTCCTGGCGGGCCTGCCCGCGCTGCGCGAGGCTGCAGCGCGAGCGCCTTCGCCCGCTCTCCGTGCTGGCAATTCCGCCGACGACATTCGCCGTATCTCGCAACTCGCCGCGCAATCGGGCCTCGTGCTGCATGCGCTCGAGCCAGGCGCCGCGGGCGGTGCGCAAACCGAGGCGTTCCGGTCGATCAAGCTCGTCGCGCAAGGCAGCTTCGCGCAACTGCGCGGAATGCTCGAAGGGCTGGCGCGCGAGGCGCCGCTCACGGCGCCATCCGAGCTGGCCATCCGGCGCACGGGAACTGGGTTATCGATCTCGGCGACGTTGCGTGTGTACGATGCGCTTCCCGCTGTGCCGCTGGCGGTGGCGTCTTCTGAAACGGCGTCTCTGGAAGCGGCGGCTCGCGATCCCTTCGCCCACGCGGCGGCGGCCGGGAGCGCGGAAAACGGGTGGCGCCTGGCCGGCATCCTCCAGGATCGGCAGCGGATCGTCGCACTCATGGAAACTCCCGAGGGCGTCGTGGCTGCACGGGCGGGCGACGCGATCGGCGACGCTCGCGTACTGGAAATCGGGCCGGCGCGGGTCGTCGTCGCGGCCGGTGGGACGACGCGCGCGCTAGGCTGGGCGGAGGCAGTGAAATGAGCGCGCTCAAGTGGGGCGCGCGCGTGCTCGGCGCGTTGACGGTGAGCGTCGCCGGGTGTGCTGCATGGGCCGCGGTGCCGTTGCCGCAACCCGTATGGGCGCGTTCGGCGGTGGCGCTCGCACGCTATGAAGCGCCGCCGTTACCCGATGGGGCAGCCGAGCCCGCAGCAACACAGTGGATCGCCAATCCGTTCGTGGGAGGCAGCGATGCTTCTACGCCCGAAGACGGTACTTCCACAAACGCGGACGTCTCCGGCGCGACGCCGCCTGTCGCCCAGCCTTCGCGCGAACCCGCTAGCGATGCGCCGGCGGCCGCGCCGCTTGAAGGGCCGCCCATACCCATGCGCGCGCCGCTGCGCCTTGGCGACGCAGCGGCAGCAAACGATGGATTGCCGCCGGACCGGCCGATCACGCTCAATTTCCAGCGCGCCGAGCTCACAGCCGTTCTGCACGCATTCGCCCAGTTCACGAAGCTCAATATCGTCGCGAGCGAACGTGCGCGAGGCCAGGTGACGCTGCGCCTCGACCGCGTGCCGTGGCGCACGGCGTTCGACCTGCTGCTGGAAGCAAACGGACTTGCGATGTCGCGCATCGGCGATGTGATCTGGGTCGCGCCCGCTGCCGAGGTGGCCGCGCGCGAGCGGCAGCGTTACGAGGCGCACGCCCGCGCCGCGGAGCTGGAGCCGCTCGCAAGCCGCTCGTTCGAGTTGCATTACGCGCGGGCCGAGGATTTGCGCCGGTTCCTGACGGGCTCGGGCACGCAGCGCGCACTGTCGAAGCGCGGCATGGCGGTTGCGGACACGCGCACGAACCTCTTGTTCGTCACCGACCTGCCGGCGCGACTCGACCAGATCGGCGAGCTGGTGCGGCGGCTCGATGCGCCGGCGCGCCAGGTGCTGATCGAGGCGCGCATCGTCGAGGGCGACGAGGGGCTCTCGCGTGAGCTGGGCGTACGTCTTGGCGTGATGCCGGTGAGTGTGGACGGCACGACGGCCCGCGGCCTGACAGCGGGAGCGGACGGCACGGCCTACGACCTCGCAGCGGGCCCGATCTCCGGCTTCGAGGCCGCGGGCCTCGGCCTCACACTGCTGGCCGCGCGTGCCACGCGCCTGCTCGACATCCAGTTGACTGCTCTCGAAGCCGAAGGGCGCGGGCGCGTGGTGTCGAGTCCGCGCGTCGTCACCGCCGACCGCACGAAGGCAGTCGTCGAGCAGGGCACGGAGCTGCCTTATCAGGCCAAGGTCGGACAGGGCGTTTCGGGCGTGCAGTTCCGCCGCGCAAGCCTGAAACTCGAAGTCGAGCCGCAGATCACACCCGATGGTCGCGTGATCCTCGACCTCGACGTGGCGAAGGACAGTGTCGGCGAGCAAACGGCCGCCGGGCCTGCGATCAACACCAAACACGTGCAGACGCGCGTGGAAATCGAGGACGGCGGCACGGTCTCGATCGGCGGTATAGACGCGACGGATGACCGCGATGATGTGACGCGGGTGCCACTCCTGGGCAAAATACCGGTTCTGGGCGCGCTTTTTTCGCATCGCGCGCACCGGGATCAGCGCAGCGAGCTGGTAGTTTTCATCACGCCGCGTGTCGTGGAGTCGGATTGACCCTCATTAACCGGGCAAACCCGTTGTAAGTGCGCAGGCTCGCGCTTGCGGGGCCGGAACGACAGGGCCGCAGGCTCGACAACGCCGCCGCTTTGCCAGTAAGCTGCGGCACCAACCTTTCGTAGGAAACGCTGCAAGTGCGGGACGCAAACGCCAATGTATTTTTCGTAGGGCTCATGGGCGCCGGCAAGACGACCGTGGGCCGGGCGGTCGCGCGCCGGTTGGAGCGTCCGTTCTTCGACTCCGATCACGAGATCGAGGCGCGCACGGGCGCGCGCATCCCGGTGATCTTCGAGCTCGAAGGCGAAGCGGGCTTTCGCGACCGCGAAGCCCAGATGATCGAAGAGCTGACGGGCCGCGAAAACATCGTCCTCGCCACAGGCGGCGGCGCAGTGCTGCGGCCCGAGAATCGCGAGGCGCTCAAGGCGCGCGGCTTCGTCGTGTATTTGCGCGCGCATCCGCACGATCTGTGGCTGCGCACGCGGCGTGACAAGAACCGCCCGCTTCTGCAAACCGAAGACCCCAAGGCGCGGCTCGAAGCGCTTTACGAAGTGCGCGACCCGCTTTATCGCGAAGTCGCGGACTTCGTGATCGAAACCGGCCGGCCCTCCGTCAACGGACTCGTCAACATGGTGCTGATGCAGCTCGACATGGCCGGCGTCGCGCGGGCCACGGCGCGCGAGTAGGGCGCCGCGCAGTATCCCGTAGGCCAGGCAACGCATCGGAAACCCACAAGATTCAGAGCATGATTACCGTCAACGTCGAACTGGGCGACCGCGCCTACCCCATCCATATCGGCTCCGGCCTGATCGGCCAGACGGCGCTCTTCGCGCCCCATATCGCCGGCAAGTCGGTGACGATCGTGACGAACACCGTCGTCGATCCGCTCTACGGCGAGACGCTGCGCGCCGCGCTAGCGCCGCTCGGCAAAGACGTCAACACGGTGGTGCTGCCCGACGGCGAGGCGCACAAGAACTGGGAAACGCTCAACGAGATCTTCGACGCGCTGCTCACCTCGCGCGCCGACCGCAAGACCACGCTCATCGCGCTGGGCGGCGGCGTCACGGGCGACATGACGGGCTTCGCGGCCGCCTGCTACATGCGCGGCGTGCCGTTCATCCAGGTGCCGACCACATTGCTTTCGCAGGTCGACTCGTCGGTGGGCGGCAAAACCGGCATCAATCATCCGCTCGGCAAGAACATGATTGGCGCGTTCTACCAGCCGCAAGCCGTTATCGCCGATATCGGCGCGCTTGCCACGCTGCCGGAGCGCGAACTGGCAGCGGGCATCGCCGAAGTCATCAAGACCGGCGCGATCGCCGACGCTGAATTCTTCGACTGGATCGAAGCCAACGTCGAGGCGCTCAACCGCTGCGAGCCGCAAGCGCTCGCGCACGCGGTCAAGCGCTCGTGCGAGATCAAGGCCTCGGTCGTGGCCACCGACGAGCGCGAAGGCGGCCTGCGCGCCATCCTCAACTTCGGCCACACGTTCGGCCATGCGATCGAGGCCGGGCTCGGCTACGGCGAGTGGCTGCATGGCGAGGCGGTGGGCTGCGGCATGGTGATGGCGGCGGATCTCTCGGTGCGCATGGGCATGCTGGATGAAGCGTCGCGTGCGCGCCTCGTGCGCGTGGTCGAAGCCGCGAAGCTGCCGGTACGCGCGCCCGCGCTCGGCGCCGACCGCTACGTCGAGCTGATGCAGGTCGACAAGAAGGCCGAGGGCGGGGCGATCAAGTTCATCCTGCTCAAGCGTTTTGGCGAGACACACATCGGCCGCGCGCCCGACGAAGCCGTGCAGGCCACGCTCGCCGCCGCGACGCAGAGCTGACGCGCCGCCGGCGATAACCCCTTGCGGAGGAACGGTGAGCGACACCCGCAGCGATAACCGTAGTGATCCCCGTAGTGATACTCGCAGTGATCCTGATAGCGATCGTGGTAGTGATCTCCGTTCTCAGAGCGCCGACGCCAGCGCCGCGCTAGTCGCGTCGCTCGAGGCGGGCCTCGCGCCTTACGCGGCGCACGCGTCGCGCTCGCGCGGGCGGCGCTATCCCGAGCCGCCGCCTGCCGCGCGCAGCGAATTCCAGCGCGACCGCGACCGCATCGTCCATTCCACGGCGTTTCGCCGCCTCGAATACAAGACCCAGGTCTTCGTGAACCACGAGGGCGATCTCTTTCGCACGCGGCTCACGCACAGCCTGGAAGTCGCGCAGATCGCACGCTCGGTGGCCCGCAACCTGCGCGTGAACGAGGATCTGGTCGAAGCGATCTCGCTCGCGCACGACCTCGGCCATACGCCGTTCGGCCATGCGGGCCAGGACGCGCTCAACGAGTGCATGCGTGATCACGGCGGCTTCGAACACAATCTGCAGAGCCTCGCGGTCGTGGACGAACTCGAAGAGCACTACGGCGCGTTCGATGGCCTGAACCTGTGCTTCGAGACGCGCGAAGGCATTCTCAAGCACTGCTCGCGCGAGCATGCGCGTCGGCTGGGCGATCTGGGCGAGCGTTTTCTGCTCGGCCGGCAGCCATCCATCGAAGCGCAGATCGCCAACATCGCCGACGAGATCGCCTACAACAACCACGACGTCGACGATGGCTTGCGTTCGGGCCTGCTCACCATCGAGCAGCTCGCCGAGGTCGAACTCTGGCAGACGCATTACGACGCCGCGCGCGCCGAATATCCGCAGATCGAGGGCCGCCGGCTGATTCACGAGACGGTGCGGCGCATCATCAACACCTTGATCGTCGATCTGATCGGGCAGACGCGGCGCAATCTCGCCGAGTGCGCGCCACAGTCGCTCGACGACGTGCGCGCGGCACCTCCGCTCGTCGCGCACAGCGAGCGCGTGGCCGCGCAGGCGGCCGCGCTCAAGCGCTTCCTCTACCGCAACCTGTACCGCCACTATCGTGTGATGCGCATGGCCAACAAGGCGCGGCGCGTGGTGAAGGGCTTGTTCGATGCGTTCAGCGAAGACTCGCGCCTGTTGCCGCCCCCGTACCAGACGCAGGACACCGCTGTGCAACCGCGGCTGATCGCGCATTACATCGCGGGCATGACCGACCGCTATGCACTGAAGGAGTACCGTCGTCTTTTCGTCGTCGCCGACGACGTGTGAGCGCGGGACTCGCCCCGCCTCACTGCCCCTGCCGATTTCAGGAGCCCACTTGATCAAGTCCTGGCCGTATCCACGCGTTGCCGCGCACCGAGGGGGCGGCATGCTCGCGCCCGAAAACACGCTGGCGGGTCTGCGTACCGGCGCGAGCCTCGGCCATAAGCTGGTCGAGTTCGACGCCAAGCTGTCTGTGGACAACGTCGCTTTCCTGCTGCACGACGACACGGTCGACCGCACGTCGAACGGTCACGGCGCGGCGGCGGCCATGCGCTATGCGGAGCTTGCCGCGCTGGACGCGGGCAGCTGGCGGGCCGCGCGTTTTGCCGGCGAGCCGATGCCAACGCTCGCGCAAGTTGCCGCGTGTTGTCGTGAGCTGGGTCTCGCGGTGAACGTGGAGATCAAGCCCTGCACGGGCCGTGACGTGGAGACAGGGCGCATCGTCGGCGCTGAAACGGCGCGTCTATGGATGCAAGCGGAGAAAGAGGCGCAGGCGGGCATGCCGCCTTTGCTTTCGTCGTTCTCCTATGCGGCACTCGAAGCGGCGCGCGAGAGTGCGCCGGACCTGCCGCGCGGCCTGCTGTTCGAGCGCGTGCCCGCAGACTGGCGCGAGCAGACCGCGGCGCTCGACTGCGCGTCGCTCCACGCGAGCCATCGCCATCTGGACGAGGCGCTCGTCGAGCGGATCAAGTCGGCGGGGTTTTTCATCCTCGCCTATACGGTGAACGACCTCGACCGCGCGCGCCAGCTCGTGAGCTGGGGCGTCGATACGGTCTGCACGGACCGCATCGACCTGATCGGGCCGCGCGCGCTCGACGCCTGAGGCCCAGCCGGGCGCCCTCGTTCAGCGGGCGCGCGCGAGCAGCGCGCCCACCACCAGCGCCACGCCGCCGACGATCGCCAGGGCCTGCCACGGGTTACGGTGCACGTAGTCGTCCGCGCCGGCAATGGCTGCGTCGGTATGTTCGCGCGCGGCGGCGCGCGCCACTTCGAGCCGCTCGCGAGCGGCGTCGAGACGTTTGCGAATGTCGGCGCGCAGCGCGGCGGCATCGGCCTGGGTTCCTTCGCCCAGCGTGTTTTCCAGCTCGGCGAGCAGATCACGCAACTCGTCGGTGATGTCGGCGGCGGCACTGCGGCCGCGGCGCGCGATGCGCCGCGCGTGGCGGCTAGTGCGCGTCCAGGAATCTCCGAGGGCTTCTCGCGTGTTCGGAAAGGCGCTCATGTATGGCTCCGTCGTTGAAAAGTCACAGGTAAAAGGCTCGCCGCGGCGCGCACGAAAAAGGGCGCGGGAGGGCGAGGGCCGGAGTACAAGTATTGCGCAATTCCGGTGCCCGAGACTTGAACGAGCGCAGCGAGCTTGGCGCAAACGCCCGCCAGACGGGGCTTCGCTCTCTGGTGACAAAACAGGTGATTACGGGGACAGCACGCTTTTTCGCAGAGGCATAGAATCAGGATAAGCCCATGCAAAGGCGGGGAAAATTCGATGGAGACGCTAAGGCGGGAAGGGAACGGTTGGGCGGAAAACGCCGCCCTTCGCCAGGTGCCGCAGGGGCGGGGCGAAGGGCCGGCGCGAGGTAATGCGGGGCGCCGGAGCGCGTTAGAAGTTGTAGCCGACCTTCAGGTACGTCACGAGCGGGTTCAGGTGAATCTTCGATTCCGCGACTCGCTGGGTGCCGAGCTGGTTGTTCAGCGTCGTGTTGTATGTGGCGGTCACGTTGATCGGAATGTACGAGAGCGAGAAACCGGCGAACCAGTGCTTCGTGAAGTTGTAGTTGAAGCCCAGGTTAAATACGGGGGCCCAGGAACGATCCGTCGAAACACTGGTCGGACCCCCAAGCACGCCCTGTTCGAAGGCGCCGTTGGTAATCTTCGCGTCGGTGAACCAGGCGTACGTGACGCCAACGCCGAGGTAAGGACGGAATTTTGCTTCAGGGCTGTTGAAGTAGTACTTGAACAGCAGCGCCGGGCTCCACAGCTTCGCCGTGCCGACCTTGCCGAAGCTGCTGAAGCTGCCGCCGCCGGAAATATCGAACTTCGGCGGAATGCCCAGTTCGGCTTCGGTGGCGAGGTGATCGGTAATGAAGTAGCCGAGGGAGACACCGAGCGTATCGGCCGTACCGATACTGGCACCCGTGTTCGGAATGGCCATGTTGACGGGCGTGCCGCCTACGCTGTCGATCTTGAGCGGGTCGCTGCTGTCTTGCGGCATGAAGCGGAACCAGCCGGTCGTGACGTAGAACGTGTTTGCGGATTGTGCGTGTGCTGCCGTGAAACTGGCGAGCGCGGCGACCCCTGCCAGCGCCTGTTTTAATTTCATATTAATGCTCCTCCATGAAAGGCCCGCTCATTATGAACACAACGTTTGCAACAAACCATACGCGACCGTTAGAGCTTTTTTACTAAGCGCCGCGAGCTTTCCGCCGAAGCCGCATGCCAGCGAGAACTAGCGCTGGTGGGGCCTGGCGGGTCTGCGGGTATTCACCAACGGAACCAGGAAAATCGAGCATGGCACGGCTTGCACGTCTTTATGTTCCCGATCAGCCGCAGCATGTGATCCTGCGCGGACTCGATCAGCAGCCCGCGTTCGTCGATGACCAGGATTACGAACTGTTCATCGACTGCCTGAAGGCCGCGGCGCGCGATCATCATCTGGCGGTTCATGCGTGGGTTTTGATGCCCGGCGCAGTGCAACTGCTCGTCACGCCTTCCGACGAATCCAGCCTGCCTAAGGCAATGCAGGCGGTCGGCCGGCGCTACGTGGCGCATTTCAACCGGCGCTATGCGCGCCGCGGCACGCTCTGGGAGGGGCGCTACCGCGCGACGGTCATCGAGGGCGAGCGCTTCTTCCTGCTGGCGAGCCGCGTCGTCGAGCTCGCGCCGGTGCGCAGTCATCTCGTGACGGCGCCCGAAGACTATCGATGGTCGAGCTACCGGCATCACATCGGCCTGACTGTCGACAGCCTCATCACCGACCATCCGCTGTACTGGGCGCTCGGCAATACGCCGTTCGAGCGTCAGCGCGCGTATCGCGAACTCTGCGAGCAGGCGCTCGACGAACGCGAAACGACGCAGCTCATGCAGGCCACGCTCAAGGGCTGGGTGCTCGGCAGCGATACTTATCGCGATTGGGCGTCGCGCACAGCGAACCGGCGCGTTTCGCCGTTGCCGCGCGGGCGCCCGCGCAAGGTGCGCGAAGCGCCGGGCACGCCCGCGGCGGCTCCGGGCGCAATTGGCGCGGCGGCCACAGCGAGCGCGGCTTCGACGCCTGCGTCCGGATCAGGTGGCGGCACCGGTCAGTCCACTGGTCATGCTGCCGATCAATCTGGCCCCCATTCGACCTCGCACCCTGATGCCAATTCAGCCGGTTCTGCCGCGACGCATGGGGGTGGTCACGCCGGGAGTGGTTCAGCTACAACATCAGGTGGAAATACGGGGGGCTCGAGCGGCCATTCCGGCGGTTCGCAGGGTTCCGGTGGCGGTGGCTCGTCGGGATCGGGTTCAGAGCACGAAGAGCGCAAGCCGGGTACTGGCACTCACTGATTGCTTTTCAGATCAAATATTTACGAGATGAACGGCATCTTCGGATGCCGTTTTCTTTTGCCTCAATTTGATATGGAACCAATAAAAAAATGTGCGAATGCACCAACTCGATAATTGGGGTTCGAGCATCACGTTTTATTTGCATCCCCTTGATTCGTCGCGTATATTCGCCTTTCGGCTCTCCTGGGCGCATAACGCGGGAAGCACGTAATACCCCGCGCAACGCCGTACAGCGGTCACGCAAGCGGCGGGAATCAAAGAACACAACGGCTGGCAACAGCCCCACTCTGACGGTGTCCCCATGAACGATCACCAGCAGCGCGCCGCGGTGCCCGCCGCGCAAGGTCTCTATGACCCGCAAAACGAACACGACGCCTGTGGCGTCGGTTTCGTCGCCCATATCAAGGGCAAGAAGAGCCACGAAATCATTCAGCAAGGCCTGAAGATTCTCGAAAACCTCGACCACCGGGGCGCCGTGGGCGCCGATCCGCTGATGGGCGACGGCGCGGGCATCCTGATCCAGATTCCGGACGCGTTCTACCGCGAAGAGATGGCCAAGCAAGGCGTGACGCTGCCGCCGTTTGGCGAGTACGGCGTCGGCATGATCTTCCTGCCGAAGGAACACGCCTCGCGTCTCGCATGCGAGCAGGAACTCGAGCGCACGGTGCGCGCCGAAGGCCAGGTCGTGCTGGGCTGGCGCGACGTGCCGGTCGACCACGCCATGCCGATTTCGCCCACGGTGAAGGCGAGCGAGCCGCTGATCCGCCAGATCTTCATCGGCCGCGGCAAGGACGTGATGGTCACGGACGCGCTCGAGCGCAAGCTGTACATCATCCGCAAGACCGCGAGCCACCGCATCCAGGCGCTCAAGCTCAAGCACGGCAAGGAGTACTTCGTGCCGTCGTGCTCGGCGCGCACGGTCGTCTACAAGGGTCTGCTGCTGGCGGGTCAGGTCGGCGTGTACTACCGCGACCTGCAAGATGAGCGCGTGGTTTCGGCACTGGCGCTCGTGCACCAGCGCTTCTCCACGAACACGTTCCCGGCGTGGGAACTGGCTCACCCGTACCGCATGATCGCCCACAACGGTGAAATCAACACCGTGAAGGGCAACGTGAACTGGCTGAACGCCCGTACCGGCGCGATCGCCTCGCACATGCTCGGCGACGACCTGCCCAAGCTCTGGCCGCTGATCTATCCGGGCCAGTCTGACACCGCTTCGTTCGACAACTGCCTCGAACTGCTGGTGATGGCAGGCTACCCGCTCGTCCACGCGATGATGATGATGATCCCGGAAGCCTGGGAACAGCACACGCTGATGGACGAGAACCGCCGCGCGTTCTACGAATACCACGCCGCGATGATGGAGCCGTGGGACGGCCCCGCTGCGATCGCGTTCACCGACGGACGCCAGATCGGCGCGACGCTCGACCGTAACGGTCTGCGTCCGGCGCGCTACATCGTCACCGACGACGACCTGGTCATCATGGCGTCGGAAGCTGGCACGCTGCCTATTCCCGAGTCGAAGATCGTCAAGAAGTGGCGTCTGCAGCCGGGCAAGATGTTCCTGATCGACATGGAACACGGCCGCATCATCGACGACAAGGAACTCAAGGACAACCTCGCCAACGCCAAGCCGTACAAGAGCTGGATCGACGCCGTGCGCATCAAGCTCGACGAGATCGAGCCGAAGGCGGAAGACGTTGCGACCGCGCGCGCCGAAGCCGCCGCGCTGCTCGACCGTCAGCAGGCGTTCGGCTACACGCAGGAAGACCTGAAGTTCCTGATGGCGCCGATGGCGATGTCGGGTGAAGAGGCTGTCGGTTCGATGGGCAACGACTCGCCGCTGGCGGTCATGTCCAACAAGAACAAGACGCTCTACAACTACTTCAAGCAGCTGTTCGCGCAGGTCACGAACCCGCCGATCGACCCGATCCGCGAGAACATGGTGATGTCGCTCGTGTCGTTCATCGGCCCGAAGCCGAACCTGCTCGACACCAACAACATCAACCCGCCGATGCGTCTCGAAGTGTCGCAGCCGGTGCTCGACTTCAAGGACATCGCGAAGATCCGCGCGATCGAGCAGTACACGGGCGGCAAGTTCAGCAGCTACGAGCTGAACATCTGCTATCCGGTGGCCTGGGGCAAGGAAGGCATCGAAGCGCGTCTGGCGTCGCTGTGCGCGGAAGCCGTCGATGCGGTCAAGTCGGGCTACAACATCCTGATCGTGTCGGACCGCCGCGCGGACCGCGACAACGTCGCGATCCCGGCGCTGCTCGCCACCTCGGCGATCCACTCGCACCTCGTGCAGCACGGTCTGCGCACGAGCACGGGCCTCGTCGTCGAAACGGGTTCGGCCCGTGAAACGCACCACTTCGCGCTGCTCGCCGGTTTCGGCGCGGAAGCCGTGCACCCGTACCTCGCGATGGAAACGCTCGCGCAAATGGCGACGGGCCTCAAGGGCGATTTGTCGGCGGACAAGGCCGTCTACAACTTCACCAAGGCGGTGGGCAAGGGCCTGCTCAAGGTGATGTCGAAGATGGGCATCTCCACGTACATGTCGTATACGGGCGCGCAGATTTTCGAAGCGGTCGGTCTGGCTGACGATCTCATCGCCAAGTACTTCAAGGGCACGGCCTCGAAGGTCGGCGGCATTGGCCTCTTCGAAGTGGCGGAAGAAGCGATCCATCTGCACCGCGATGCGTTCGGCGACAACCCGGTTCTCGCCAACATGCTAGACGCAGGCGGCGAGTACGCGTACCGCGTGCGCGGCGAAGACCACATGTGGACGCCCGACGCGATTGCCAAGCTCCAGCACTCGGCGCGCAGCAACTCGTACCAGACGTACAAGGAATACGCGCACCTGATCAACGATCAGACGAAGCGCCACATGACCTTCCGCGGTCTGTTCGAATTCCGCATCGACCCGGCGCGCGCGATCTCGATCGACGACGTCGAGCCGGCCAAGGAAATCGTCAAGCGCTTCGCGACTGGCGCGATGTCGCTCGGCTCGATTTCGACCGAAGCACACGCCACGCTGGCGGTTGCGATGAACCGTATCGGCGGCAAGTCGAACACGGGTGAGGGCGGCGAAGACGAGAAGCGTTATCGCAACGAGCTCCGCGGCATTCCGATCAAGAACGGCGACACGATGCGTTCGATCATCGGCGAAGAAGTCGTCAAGGACATCCCGCTGAAGGACGGCGACTCGCTGCGTTCGAAGATCAAGCAGGTCGCGTCGGGCCGCTTCGGCGTGTCGGCGGAGTACCTGTCGTCGGCGGACCAGATCCAGATCAAGATGGCGCAGGGCGCGAAGCCGGGCGAAGGCGGTCAGCTGCCGGGCCACAAGGTTTCGGAGTACATCGGCAAACTGCGTTACTCGGTGCCTGGCGTGGGCCTCATTTCGCCGCCGCCGCACCACGACATCTACTCGATCGAAGACCTGGCGCAGCTCATTCACGATCTGAAGAACGTGAACCCGGTTTCGTCGATTTCGGTGAAGCTGGTCTCGGAAGTGGGCGTGGGCACGGTGGCAGCCGGTGTGGCGAAGGCCAAGGCCGACCACGTCGTGATCGCTGGTCACGACGGCGGCACGGGCGCGTCGCCGCTCTCGTCGCTCAAGCACGCTGGCACGCCGTGGGAACTGGGTCTCGCCGAAACGCAGCAAACGCTGGTGCTGAACCAGCTGCGCGGCCGTATTCGCGTGCAGGCCGACGGTCAGATGAAGACGGGCCGCGACGTGGTGATCGGCGCGCTGCTCGGCGCGGACGAATTCGGCTTCGCGACGGCGCCGCTCGTCGTCCAGGGCTGCATCATGATGCGCAAGTGCCACCTGAACACCTGCCCGGTCGGCGTCGCCACGCAAGATCCGGTGCTGCGCGCGAAGTTCTCGGGCCAGCCCGAGCACGTCGTCAACTTCTTCTTCTTCATCGCTGAAGAAGTGCGCGAAATCATGGCGAATCTGGGCATCCGCAAGTTCGACGACCTGGTCGGCCGCGCGGACCTGCTCGACACGCGCAAGGGTGTGGAGCACTGGAAGGCGAAGGGTCTCGACTTCTCGCGCGTGTTCTACCAGCCGCAAGTCGGCGCCGAAGTCGCGCGCATGCATGTGGAGTCGCAGGACCACGGTCTCGACCGCGCGCTCGATCACACGCTGCTCGAGAAGGCGAAGGCCGCGATCGAAACGGGTGAGCACGTCTCGTTCATCCAGCCGGTGCGTAACGTGAACCGCACGGTCGGCGCGATGCTTTCGGGCGTCGTCGCGAAGAAGTACGGCCACGATGGTCTGCCGGAAGACACGATCCACATTCAGTTGAAGGGCACGGCGGGTCAGAGCTTCGGCGCGTTCCTCGCACGTGGCATCACGCTGGACCTCGTGGGCGACGGCAACGACTACGTCGGCAAGGGCCTCTCGGGCGGGCGCATCATCATCCGTCCGACCAACGACTTCCGCGGCAAGTCCGAAGAAAACATCATCTGCGGCAACACGGTGATGTACGGCGCGCTCGAAGGCGAAGCCTTCCTGCGCGGCGTAGCGGGCGAGCGTTTCGCGGTGCGTAACTCTGGCGCGACGGCGGTTGTCGAAGGCACGGGCGACCACGGCTGCGAATACATGACGGGCGGCACGGTGGTCGTGCTTGGCGAAACGGGTCGTAACTTCGCGGCGGGCATGTCGGGCGGTATCGCCTACGTGTACGACCCGGACGGCACCTTCGCTGGCAAGTGCAACAAGTCGATGGTCGCGCTCGAACCGGTCCTGCAACAGGCCGAACAGGAGCGCACCGTGGATCGCGCACTGTGGCACACGGGCCAGACCGACGAAGCGCTGCTCAAGGGACTCGTCGAGCGTCACTTCCAGTTCACGGGCTCGCCGCGCGCGAAGGCGCTGCTCGAAAACTGGGATGCGGCGCGCCGCCAGTTCGTGAAGGTGTTCCCGACGGAATACAAGCGCGCACTGGGCGAACTCGGCGCGAAGAAGGCGAACCAGGAAGAACTGGCCGCCTGATTTGCGGACTGAGCCGCAAGACGACGACTGAACGAAGACGAAGCGCCCGCCGCGCGACAAGATGCGCGGCGGCGGGCGCGGTCCCCTCACCGAATAGATAGAGATAGACGAGAACCATATGGGTAAGGCAACCGGTTTTCTCGAGTTCGAGCGCCAGCATGAGGCGTACGAAGCACCGCTCACGCGCGTGAAGCACTACAAGGAATTCGTGGCGGCGCTCTCCGACGCCGACGCGAAGATCCAGGGCGCACGCTGCATGGACTGCGGCATCCCGTTCTGCAACAACGGCTGCCCGGTCAACAACATCATTCCGGACTTCAACGACCTCGTGTTCCGCCAGGACTGGAAGAGCGCGATCGACGTCCTGCATTCCACGAACAATTTCCCCGAGTTCACGGGCCGCATCTGCCCGGCGCCCTGCGAAGCGGCGTGCACGCTCGGCATCAACGACGATCCGGTCGGCATCAAGTCGATCGAGCACGCGATCATCGACAAGGCATGGGCCGAAGGCTGGGTCGCGCCGCACGTCGCGAAGCACAAGACGGGCAAGAAGGTTGCCGTGGTCGGTTCGGGTCCCGCAGGCCTCGCCGCCGCGCAGCAACTCGCGCGCGCAGGCCATGACGTGACGGTGTTCGAGAAGAATGATCGCGTCGGCGGCCTGCTGCGTTACGGCATCCCTGACTTCAAGCTGGAGAAGTGGCTGATCGACCGCCGCATGCGCCAAATGGAAGCCGAAGGCGTGACGTTCCGTACCAATGTTTTCATCGGCAAGGGCGAACTGCCTGACTACATCGGCAACACGGCGAAGGAAACGATCTCGCCGGACGAGCTGAAGGAACAGTTCGATGCCGTGGTGATCGCGGGCGGTTCGGAAACGCCGCGTGATCTGCCGGTGCCGGGCCGCGAACTCGAAGGCATCTACTACGCCATGGAGTTCCTGCCGCAGCAGAACAAGGTCAACGCCGGCGACAAGGTGCCGAACCAGTTGCTCGCCAAGGGCAAGCATGTGGTCGTGATCGGCGGCGGCGATACGGGTTCCGACTGCGTGGGCACCTCGAACCGTCACGGCGCGAAGAGCGTCACGCAGTTCGAACTGCTGCCGCAGCCGCCCGAGGAAGAGAACAAGCCGCTCGTGTGGCCGTACTGGCCGATCAAGCTGCGCACGTCGTCGTCGCACGACGAAGGCTGTTCGCGCGACTGGTCGATCGCGACCAAGCGCCTCGAAGGCAAGAACGGCAAGATCGAGAAGCTGATCGCCGCGCGCGTGGAGTGGAAGGACGGCAAGATGGTCGAAGTGCCGGGTTCGGAATTCGAAATGAAGGCCGATCTCGTGCTGCTCGCGATGGGCTTCACGCAGCCGGTTTCGCCGGTGCTCGAAGCATTCGGCGTCGAGAAGGATGCGCGCGGCAACGTGCGTGCCTCGACTGAAGGCGAAAAGGCGTACTACACGTCGGTCGACAAGGTCTTCACGGCTGGCGATATGCGCCGCGGCCAGTCGCTCGTGGTGTGGGCGATCCGTGAGGGCCGCCAGTGTGCACGTTCCGTCGATGCGTACCTGATGGGCAGCTCGGAGTTGCCGCGCTAAGGCCGGATCTGGGACCAGAGTAAGCGCTAAAGCGCTAACTCTGGTCGACACGTGAGGGCCGCCAGTGTGCACGTTCCGTCGATGCGTACCTGATGGGCAGCTCGGAGTTGCCGCGCTAAGGCCGGATCTGGGACCAGAGTAAGCGCTAAAGCGCTAACTCTGGTCGACACGTGAGGGTCGCCAGTGTGCACGTTCCGTCGATGCGTACTTGATGGGCAGTTCGGAGCTGCCGCGCTAAATCCGGTGTGTCCCGCAATAGACGGGACACACGGGAGACGGCAGGAGACACAATGACAGAAGCCGGGCACCCGCGAGGGTGACCCGGCTTTTTTACGTGCGTGCCACTTACGCTGACAGACAGGGTTACCATGACGCGATTGCCCGACCGAACGAGGCCCGCCGATCATGTCCGAAGCCCGCGAGACCGATCGTGACACGCAGCAATGGCGGCGCTGCTTCATCGCGCTTGCGCCCACTGCGGCGTCGCGCGATGCGCTCGCCGCGCTGGACGTGCCGTCCAACGCACGGCGCGTACCCTACGCGCAACTCCATCTGACCGTGACGTTCATCGGCGCGATGTCGTTCGACCAGGGGGACGTGCTTTCGCGGCGGCTCGCGGAGCACGCGCCGCTCATCCCGCCCGCGCCGGTCACGCATATCGAATGCTGGCCGGGACGCGCGCATCCGCGTCTCATGGTGGCCGTGCTTGCGATGTCGGACGCATTCACGGCGCTCGACTGGCGCGTGCGCTCGCTAATGGGAGACTTGGGATTGCCGCTCGACGCGCGAGCGTTCCGCCCGCACGTGACGCTCGCGCGCTTCGCGCGCGACGCCGTGGGTGCGCCGGCAGCAAGTGGCGGCGAAGCGCTGCCGCCGTTGTGCTTCGAGTCGTTGGTGCTGTATTCGAGCACGCTCGCGCGGCAGGGCGCGCGCTACGAGGCGTTGGCGAGCGTTGCGCTCGCGTGAAGGCGCCGCCGCGCGACGGCGTACCTGCCGCCGCTTAGTGACCTTGGTGACGTTAGTGACGATACCGCGCCAGCGTCAAACCATCGAGATCGATTTCCGGCGAACGCTGCGTGACGAGGTCCGCGACCACGCGGCCCGAGCCCATCGACATCGCCCAGCCCGTCGAGCCGTGCCCGACGTTCAGCCACAGGCCATCGACGCCCGACGTGCCCAGCAGCGGCGCGCCGTCCGGCACCATGGGCCGGCGTCCCACCCAGAACTGCGCCGACGAAGGCGTCGCCGCATGCGGGAACCAGTCGTCGAGCACCTTCATGAGCGTTTGCAGCGCCTGCTCGCGCAGCGTCGCGCGGTGGTCGCCCAGCTCCGCCGTGCCCGCCACGCGCAGGTATGGACCGAAGCGCGTGATCGCCGTCTTGAGCGATTCGTCCATGAGTGCGGCGCGCGGGGCCTTTTGTTCGTCGACCACGGGCAGCGTGGCCGAATAGCCCTTCACCGGATATAGCGGCACGCGCACGCCAAGCGGCGCGACCAGCGCCGCGCTCTCCACGCCCAGCGCGACCACCACGGCGTCAGCGGCGAGCGAGTGCGGCGTGTCGTCGGCGGGCTCGCTGCGCTCGGCCGGGCGCAGCACCTCCGCCGGCGCGCGGCGCTGCTCGCGCCGGTCCCGGCGGTTGTTCGCCTTGCGGCGGCCGGGCACTGCGCGCACGCGTACGCCGTTCACCTTGCCGCCCGCGGCTTCGAGCGCGAGCACCTCGGTATCGAACAGAAACGTCACGCCGCGCGCTTCGCATACGGAGCGCAGCTCGCGCGTGAAGCGCGCGCAGTCGCCGGCCTCGTCTTCGGGCAGATAGACGCCTGCCACCGGTTTCACTCGCGACCACGCGAGCCCCGGCTCGACCAGCGCGCAGGCGTCGGAATCGAGTTCGCGATAGGCGATGCCTGCGTCGCGCAGCACGCCGAGCGCCGGTTGCGCGAGTTCAAGGTCATACTCGCTGCGAAAGAGCTGGAGATAGCCCTGGCTGCGCCCGTACTCGAACGCGTGCGTGGCGCGAAACGCGTGCAGGCATTCGCGGCTGTAATAGGCGATGCGCTGCATGCGCTGCTTGTTCACGCGAAAGCGCGCGAGATCGCATTCGCGCAGCCAGCGTGCGATCCAGCGCCACTGCGCGGCGTCGAGCGTGGGCCGGAAGATGAGCGGCGAGGTGGGCTTGAGCAGATATTTGATGAGCTTCGCGGGCATGCCCGGCGCGGCCCACGGCGTGACATAGCCGGGCGCGATGACACCTGCGTTGCCGAAGCTCGTGCCGAGCGCGACGCCCGGTTCCCGTTCGACGACGGTCACGTCGCAGCCTCGTTCGCTCAAATAATACGCAGTAGCGACGCCGATCACACCGGCGCCGAGGACGATCGTTTTCATGCCGGTCGCACAACAGGGAGGGACGGTCGGTATTGCAGCATGTTCGCGCTCATCGTGCAGTGGACTCCGCAGACGGGCGCTCGCTCGCGGCAGCAGGCGTTTCCTCGGTCAGCACTTTGCCCTTCGTCTCCGGCAGGCACAGCGCCGCGACGATCACGAGCAGATAGCCCGCGCCGGCCACCGTGCCGATCGCTTTCACGAGCGACGTGGTTTGCGCGAACACGCCCACGAGAATGGGGAAAAAAGAGCCGAGCCCGCGCCCGAGGTTGTAGCAGAAGCCCTGACCCGAGCCGCGGATCGCGTTCGGGTAGAGCTCGGAGAGATACGCGCCCACGCCCGCAAAAATGCCTTGCACGACGATGCCGAGCGGAAAGCCGAGCAGGAGCATCGCGGTGTCGGTGATGGGCAGCATCGTGTAGGCCATGCCGAGCGCAAACGAGCCTATGGCGAACAGGATGAACGAGGCGCGCCGGCCGATCTTGTCGCAGAGGATCGCGCCGACGATATAGCCAGTGAACGAACCGACGATCAGCACGATCAGATAGCCGCTCGTGTTGAACACCGAGAGGTGGCGCACCGTCTTGAGGTAGGTGGGCAGCCAGGTGGTGATCGCGTAGTAGCCGCCGAGCATGCCGGTGCACAATGCGCTGCCGAGCAGGGTGGTGGCCAGATGTGCGGGCGCGAAGATCTGCATGAAGTGGCTGTGCGTCGCGCCGCTTTCACGCGCGCGGCGCGTGGCGACGAATACGTCGGGGTCGCTCACGTTGCGGCGCACATAGAAAATCCACAGCGCCGGCACGATGCCGATCCAGAAGCACGCGCGCCATGCATATTCTTCGGGGAGCAGGGCGAAGAAGGCCCAGTAGAGGATGGCGGCCGCGCCCCAGCCGAACGACCAGCTGCTCTGCACCGTGCCCACGGCCTTGGCGCGATGCTGCGGCGAGCGGATCGTTTCGGCCATCATCATCGTGACGACCGTCCATTCGCCGCCAAAGCCGATGCCCTGCAGCGTGCGCGTCGTGAGCAGTTGCCAGAACGAATGCGTGAAGCCGGAGAGGCAGGTGAAGACCGCGAAGGTGGCGATGGTCCACTGCAGCACGCGCACGCGGCCGTAGCGGTCGGCGAGGATGCCGGCGAGCCAGCCGCCGATTGCCGAGGAGATCAGCGAGCTGGTCGCGATCATGCCGGCCTCGCTCTTGGTCATGCCCCAGGTGGCGATGAGCGTCGGGATCAGGAACGAGTAGATCATGAAGTCGAACGCGTCGACGGCGTAGCCGCCGAAACCCGCGTAGAGCGTGCGTCGCTCGCGCGCGTTCAACTCGGTGAACCATTGAAAGTCGCCCATCGCGTGTCTTCCCCCATATTTTGTTGTGCGCACAACGAACCGGCCGGGCGGCGCGTGTTGCGCAAGCGAGCCGGCTGGCGCAAACGCCCTGGGTGGCATGTGCGCTCGACGCTGACGGGCTGCGCGGTGCAACGCCGCCCGTCTCCGGTGTGCTGGATGCGTATTTTACGGTGCGAAACCGTACTGAGGCGAGGGGCAATTTGGGGCGCCCGCTATCGTCTCGTTCCGATGTTTGGTTCGATAGCAAGCGAACGATGGCGCGCGGGGCCGCGAGGCGTTACAGCGTGAGGCCGCCATCGACGTGGATCACCTGGCCTGTGATGTGGCGCGCGGCGTCCGAAAGCAGGAAGGCGATGAGTTCCGCGACATCGGCGGGATCCGCCACGTGGCCGAGCGGCGTTTCCTGCGCCGCACGCGCCCACACCGGCGCGTTTTCTGGCGTGGGGCCTTTGTCCTTGCGTGTATAGCCGGGCGCGACGCAGTTCACCGTCACACCGTGCGGCGCCAGCTCCGCAGCGGCGGTTTTCGCCAGCGACTCGAGCGCGGCCTTCGCGGCGGCGGTTGCGGCGAACGGCGCGCCGGCGCGGTAGCGGTGGGCGACGAACGAACTCAGCGCGACCACGCGGCCGCGCGCCGAGCGCTCCAGCGCCGGCTGCGCACGTTGCACGAGCGCAGCGAACGCGGCGGGCATGGCCGCGAATGCGCCTTCGAGCGACGCGGCGTTGAGCGCGGCGAGCGTTTGGCGCTGCGCATGCCCGGCGTTGGCGACGACCTGGTCGAGCGAGCCGAAGCGCGCAAGCGTGGCGTCCACGAGCGCCGCTGCGTTACCGCGCTCCGCGAGATCGCCGCATGCGGTGGCGCACTTTGAACCTCGCATTTCGCACTCGGCGGCAACATCGGTGAGCCGCGCACGCGACGCCTCATCCGCGCCGCGCGCGTGCAGCATCAACGCCGCACCAGGCGCTGCGATGCGACGCGCGAGCGCCGCACCGATACCCGAGCCCGCGCCCGTGATCAGCACGACGCGCGCCGGACTTGCGCTCACGCGGCAACCCGCTCTTCGGGCATGCGCGCGATCTCGAGCGTTTCGTGGTGGTACGCCTCAAGCGACTCGCGGTGCGCGACGCTCACGATCGCAGCCTTCGGCAGGCGTTCCACGAAGAGCTTGTAGAGACGCCCTTCGTTGTCGGGATCGAGCGCGCTCGTCGCTTCGTCGAGGAACAGGTAATCGGGTTTGTGCAGCAGCACGCGCGCGCCCGCGAGGCGTTGCTGCTCGCCCGGCGAGAGTACACGCGTCCAGTGTGCCGACTCGCCGAGACGATCTGCATACTCTTCGAGGTGGCAGGCGCGCAGCGCTTCGCGGCAGTCTTCGTCGCTATAGTCGTCGGCGGGCGAGGGGTAGGTGAGCGCCGCCTTGAGCGTGCCTATAGGCAGATAGCTCTGCTGCGGGATGAACATCATGCGCGCATCCACAGGCGCGTCGATCGAACCTTCGCCGAACGGCCAGAGGCCCGCGAGCGCGCGGATGAGCGTGCTCTTGCCCGCGCCCGAGGGACCGCGCACCAGCCAGCGCGAACCCGGCTTGATCGCGATGTCGCGCACTTCCGAGAGCGGCATACCGTTGGGCAGCGAGAGCTTGAGGTGCTCGGTGGCGAGCTCGTTGCTGTCGACGAAATGCAGGTTGATGCCGCCGTGCTCGGTGGCGGGCGAGACCGTTTCCTTCAGGCGCGGCGAGTGCACCACACGCACGAATTCGCGCAGACGATTCACCGTAGCGCGCCATTCGACCAGCGTGGAGTAACTGTTGATGAACCACGAGAACGAATCGCTCACGGTGCCGAACGCCTGCGAAATCTGCATGAGCACGCCAAACGTGAAGGCGCCCGCGAAGTAGCGTGGCGCGGCCACCACGAGCGGGAAGATGATGGCGATCTGGCCGTAGAAGCTCAGCACGAAGGTGAGGCGCTTCGTGTACTTCATCACGCGCCACCAGTTCTCGCGGATGTGCTGGAAGAGGCCTTGCGCGTTGCCACGCTCGGTGTCCATGCCGTCGTAGAGGGCGATCTGCTCGGCGTTTTCGCGCAGGCGGATCAGGCCGAAGCGGAAGTCAGCCTCTACCTTCTGTTGCTGGTAGTTGATCGACACGAGCGGGTGGCCGACCTTCTGGATCACGAGCGAGCCGAACACGGCGTAGAGCGCGGCGGCCCAGACCATGTAGCCCGGAATTGCGAGCGGCGTGCCGCCCAGCGTGATCGTGAGCGCACCCGCGAGCGTCCACAGGATCGTGATGAACGAGATGAGCGTGACGACCGTGGAGAGCAGGTCGAGCGTGAGCGAGAGCGTGGTCGTGGCGAACGACTGGAGGTCGTCGCTGATCCGCTGGTCGGGGTTATCGGCGAGGCGGTCGCGCTCGATACGGTAGAACGCACCCTTGCCGAGCCATTCGCTCAGAAAGCGCGTGGTGAGCCACTGGCGCCAGCGAAAGCCGAGCATCTGGCGCAGATAGCGTCCATACACCGCGAGGATGATGAAGCCGAACGCCAGTTCGGTGAAGGTCATCAACAGAGGCGGGAAGCGCTTGACGTCCTTGGCCTGCAACGCGTTGTAGAACTCCGCGCTCCAGCCGTTCAGGCGCACGTTGATCCACACGACGAGCAGGTTCATCACGATGATCGCGACGAGCAGCCCCCAGGCGATCCAGCGTTCCTCGGAGACCCAGTAGGGCTTGATCAGGCTCCACGCGGTGATCTTCTGATGCTCGTTCTGATCAGGTGTGGCGCGGGCAGGTTGGTTGGTCATGTGCGTCCTGAAGATGTGGCTGAGCGCTGGGGGCATGCGCTGCGCGCCCCATGGCGGCAGCGGTGCAGCGATTTTTGCAGCGATTCTGTCGCCGGGCGCTTAAGTGAGTCTTAATGTGCAGAAAGCGGAGACAAAAGCGCACGCCGGCGCCGCCGTAGCGTGGCGCCCATTGTCTCACCGCGCGGGCTTGTGAGGCGAAAGCGGCGGGCTCAGGCCATTGTGCCAGAGCAGAAGTGCCGTTCCGCCGAGGTTTGCGGGCCGCGCGCCTTTTGTGGTCTAATCGACGTTGACGAAACAGGGGTGCTTCACCGGTATGCGGGGCATGCCGTACTGAGGCTGAGAGAGACCCTTCGCACCCGATCCGGGTAATACCGGCGCGGGAAGTTTCCAGAAAGTCTTACCGGAGCGCCCAGCGTTTGCAGGGGCGCCAGGATTCCCGCCGGGCTGCGCTTTGGGCGCATGGGTTCGTACGAATTCCTTATCGGGACGTATGGGCCGTTTGCGCCGCATAGCCTCCACGGTCGGCCTTGCCAGCCGGTTTCGTCCTTGGGTACGTCTGCTGCTGCCGTACGGAAAGGATACGATGACCGCCTATTCTCTTTGTTCCCCGATTTTTATCGCGTTCGCCTTGCGTGACGGAGCGTCGTCATGAGTCGCGCCCATCACCGTAGCGCGGGCAGCGTGCCCGACTTCGCCGTGCTCGGCGGCGGCTTGAGTGGCCGGCTCGTCGCGTGGCGTCTCGCCGGCGAGGGCCATCGCGTCGCGCTCTACGAGCGTGGCGGCCCTGAAGGTGGCGAGGCCGCGGCCTGGGTCGCGGCGGCCATGCTCGCGCCGCTCGCGGAGGCCGCCGTGGCTGAGCTGCTCATCACCGAGCTTGGCGTGGCGTCGCTCGAGACCTGGCCGCGCATTCTGGCCGAATTGCCGGAGCCCGTGTTCTTCCAGCGCAATGGCACGCTTGTGGTCTGGCATACCGCTGATCGCACCGAAGCCCCACTCTTCGAGCGCCGCGTGCGCGCCAACGCGCCGTGTTCTCTCGCCGATACGAACTTTGTCGCGCTCGCGGGCGCGCAGCTCGATGCTGCCGAACCGGCGCTCGCCGGGCGCTTCGCGCGCGGCTGGCTGCTCGAAGGCGAGGGCCAGCTCGACAATCGCCAGGCGTTGGCCGCGCTGGCGGCGGGGCTCGCAGCGCGCGGCGTGGAAACGCACTGGCACACCACGGTCGACGAGGCCAATCCGCCGCCCGCACGCGTGACGATCGACTGTCGCGGGCTAGGCGCCAAACCTGCGCTGCCGGGTTTGCGCGGCATTCGCGGCGAAGTCGCGCGCGTGCACGCGCCGGGCATCACGCTCACGCGCCCCGTGCGGCTGCTGCATCCGCGCTATCCGCTCTATATCGCGCCCAAGGAAAACGACGTCTTCGTGATCGGCGCGACCGAGATCGAAGGCGAGGACCGTTCGCCCGTGAGCGTGCGCTCGGCGCTCGAACTGCTGAGCGCGGCGTTTGCGGTGCATCCGGCGTTTGGCGAGGCGCGCATCCTCGAGTTGAACACGCAGTGCCGCCCGACGCTGCCCGACCATCGCCCGGCGCTCATTTGGGACGGCAAGACGACGCTGCGCGTGAACGGTCTTTACCGGCACGGTTTCATGATCGCGCCGGAAGTCGCCGACGAAGCCGCGCGCTTCGCGCAAGCGCTGCTCGACGCGCGCGTGAACGACGCCGATTCCTTCGAGTCGCTGCGCCGCGCGTCGCGCTGGGGAGAGATGCTGCACGCGCAGGGCGCGCACGAGCCGGCCTGAAGCATCACCAGAAATAAACCGTAGTCTGAGAACGCATTTGCCATGGACATTCATATCAACCAGAAGCCGGTCACGCTGCCCGAAGGCGCGACTGTCGCCGATGCGCTCGCCGCATTTGGCGCGCGTCCGCCGTTCGCCGTCGCGCTGAACGGCGATTTCGTGGCGCGCGCCCAGCATGGCGCTCGCTCGCTCCAGGCGGGCGACCGCCTCGACGTCGTGAACCCCGTGGCCGGCGGCTGAGCCTCGCTCGCTGAAGGCCGCCGGTCGCGCGTCGCCGCTCAATGCACAGGTTGCACAGCTAGCGAGCGCTTTCACGACACCGCCAAGGATTCCAAACCATGACTACCACTCCCACCGCCGACGCGCTCACGCTCTACGGCGAAACCTTTGCGAGCCGCGTGCTGCTCGGCACGTCGCGCTATCCGTCGCTGCAGTCGCTTGCCGATTCGATGGCGGCCGCGCGCCCGGGCATGATCACCGTCGCGCTGCGCCGCCAGATGAACGAGGGCACCGCCGAAGCGGGCTTTTTCGACCTGCTCAAGCGCCACGGCGTGCCGCTCTTGCCGAATACGGCTGGCTGCCTCACCGTCAACGAGGCGGTCACGACCGCGCACATGGCGCGCGAAGTCTTCGAAACCGACTGGATCAAGCTCGAACTGATCGGCGACGACTACACGCTGCAGCCCGACCCGGTCGGCCTGATCGAGGCCGCGTCGCGCCTCGTGAAGGACGGCTTCAAGGTGCTGCCGTATTGCACCGAGGACCTCGTGATCGGCCGGCGTCTGCTCGATGCGGGCTGCGAAGCGCTCATGCCATGGGGCGCGCCGATCGGTACGGGCAAGGGCGTGATCAATCCGTACGGCCTGCGCGTGCTGCGCGAGCGCTTGCCCGATGTGCCGCTCATCGTCGACGCGGGCCTCGGCGTCCCGTCCCATGCGTGCCAGGTGATGGAGTGGGGCTTCGACGGCGTGCTGCTCAATACGGCCGTTTCGCAGGCCACGCACCCCGACGCGATGGCGCGCGCGTTCGCGCTGGGCGTGGAGGCGGGGCGCGCCGCGTACCTCGCAGGGCCGATGGCCGAGCGCGAGGCGGCCGTTGCGAGCACGCCCGTGGTAGGCATGCCGTTCTGGCACCAGGATGGAGACAAGCGATGACTGAAACGCTGCGACTGCAGGACCGCGAACTGTTCTGGCCGCCCGCCGACGAACTCACCGAAACGGCGGAGCGCATCCGCGCGCGCCTCGGCGACTGGCAGCCCACGCATGCGCCGTGGCGCATCTGTCTCACGCCGCCTGACGCGCCCAACGGCGGCGATCTCATCATCGTCACCGACGCGGCGCCGCATCTGGCCAACATCGCGCGCTGGATGATCGACGGTGCGGGCGTGATCGAAGCCGCCGGCGAGAACCCGAAGGCCGCGCGCGCCACGCTGCATCTGGGCGGCGAGCGTTACGCGCTCGAAGGCGAGCTGGCGGAAGACTGGATCCCCGCGCTCGCGGCGTTCCTCGACTGCGGCTTCGACCCGCACGACGCGCTCGTGCTCGCGCTCGCCTGGCGCGACGGCGACGAGCAGAAGGCCGACGCCTGGCCCGTCGACATCGAACGCTTCCCGCGCGTGCTGGGCCTGCCTGCCGCGCCCGCGCAGCCGTTCGCGCCGTGCCCCGCGAAGCTTGGCCTGTATCCGGTTCTGCCCACGGCCGACTGGGTCGAGCGTGTGCTCGATTACGGCGTGAAGACGGTGCAGTTGCGCAGCAAGCAACCGAAATCCCCGGCGCTCACGAACGAGATCGAGCGCTGCGTCGCGGCGGGCCGCAAGCACGACGCACAGCTTTTCATCAACGATCACTGGCAGGAGGCCGTCGCGGCCGGTGCTTACGGCGTGCATCTCGGCCAGGAAGACCTGCGCGAAGCCGACCTCGGCGCGATCGCGGCGGCAGGCGTTCGTCTTGGCCTCTCGACGCACGGCTACTTCGAAATGCTCACGGCGCTCCATTTCCGTCCGAGCTACCTCGCGTGCGGCGCCGTCTTCGCCACGACGACCAAGGCGATGCCCACGGCGCCCCAGGGCCTCGCGCGTCTCGCCCGCTACGTGAAGCTGCTGGACGGCGTCGTGCCGATGGTGGCGATCGGCGGCATCGACGGCAATGTGCTGCCCGAAGTGCTCGCCACGGGCGCGGGTAGCGCCGCGGTGGTGCGCGCCGTGACCGAGGCCGCCGACCCGGCTGCCGCGGTTGCTGCATTGCGCAACGCGTTTACGCAATAATGGTCCGCCCTGGCCTCGGGCTGCGCCGCATGCGCGACCCGAGGCCGAGGGGGCCGCAACCCGCAGCAGCGGGCGACTGCGGCTTACATCAATGGGACTCGGGGCGTCACGGCAGGTTTTCCACGATGGCCCTATAATCCCGCCTTCGTGTAAATGGACTGTCAGCCACGTGCCCTCAACTTCTGAGACCCTACTGGAGCTGCGCGACGTCGACTTCGGCTACGGCGACCGGCTCGTCCTGTCCGGCCTGAACATGCGCTTTGCGCGCGGTCAGGTAGTGGCAGTCATGGGCGGCTCGGGTGGCGGAAAAACGACAGTGCTGCGCTTGATCGGCGGCCTCGTTCGCGCCCAGCGCGGCCAGGTGCTGTTCGGCGGCCAGGACGTCGGTGCGCAATCGCGCGACGGCCTCTACGCCCTGCGCCGCAAGATGGGCATGCTCTTCCAGTTCGGCGCGCTCTTCACCGACATGTCGGTATTCGAGAACGTTGCCTTCGCCCTGCGCGAGCACACCGATCTTCCTGAAGAGCTGATCCGCGATCTCGTGCTCATGAAGCTCAACGCCGTCGGCCTGCGCGGCGCGCGCGACCTCGCGCCGTCCGAAATCTCGGGCGGCATGGCGCGCCGCGTCGCGCTTGCGCGCGCTATCGCGCTCGACCCCGAGCTCATGATGTACGACGAGCCGTTCGCGGGTCTCGACCCGATTTCGCTCGGCATCACCGCGAACCTCATCCGCACGCTCAACGACGCGCTCGGCGCGACCTCGATCCTCGTCACGCACGACGTGCCCGAGTCGTTCGCGATCGCCGACTACGTGTATTTCGTCGCGAACGGCCGCGTGCAGGCAGAAGGTACTCCCGACGAACTGCGCGCCTCGACCGATCCGATCGTGCGCCAGTTCATCGACGGCGCGCCGGACGGCCCGTTCCGGTTCCACTACCCGTCGAACCTGCCGCTCGATGCGGACTTCGGCATCGGCGGAGGTCGCTCATGATCGGCGCCATCAGCTCGATCGGACGCACTGTGCTCGAGACGATCTCGCGCGCGGGGCATGCCACGCGCTTCTTCGTGCGCCTCGTCCTCGAATTCTTCGTGCTGCTGCGCCGGCCTCGCCTTGTTACGAAGCAGATTCACTTCGTCGGTAATTATTCGCTGTTGATCATTGCCGTGTCGGGCCTGTTCGTGGGCTTCGTGCTCGGCCTGCAGGGCTACTACACGCTCAACCGCTACGGCTCCGAGCAGGCGCTTGGGCTGCTGGTCGCGCTCTCGCTCGTGCGTGAGCTCGGGCCCGTCGTCACCGCGCTGTTGTTCGCGGGCCGCGCGGGCACCTCGCTCACGGCCGAGATCGGCCTCATGAAAGCGGGCGAGCAGCTCACCGCCATGGAAATGATGGCCGTGGACCCCGTGCGCGTGGTGGTCGCGCCGCGCATGTGGGCGGGCGTGATCGCCATGCCGATCCTCGCGGCCATCTTCAGCGCGGTCGGCATTCTGGGCGGCTACGTGGTGGGCGTGCTGCTGATCGGCGTGGACGCCGGCGCGTTCTGGTCGCAAATGCAGGGCGGCGTGGACGTCTGGACAGACGTCGGCAACGGTGTGGTGAAGAGCATCGTGTTCGGTTTCGCCGTGACGTTCACCGCGCTCTATCAGGGCTACGAGGCGAAGCCCACGCCCGAAGGCGTGTCGCGCGCGACCACGAAGACAGTCGTGTACGCGTCGCTCGCGGTGCTCGGCCTCGACTTCCTGCTCACCGCGCTGATGTTCAGCTAAAGACGCCGGGCAGTGACCCGGCCGCGCGGCGCGCGTATGAGCGCCGCCGCAACGGATTCTCATTGGGATGACGATGAAAAAGAATGCTCTCGACTTTTGGGTCGGCCTGTTTGTGGTGCTGGGCTTTATCGCGCTGCTGTTTCTTGCGCTGAAGGCCGGCAACATGAGTTCGCTGTCGTTCCAGTCCACCTACCCGGTGAAGCTCAAGTTCGACAATATCGGCGGCCTCAAGCCGCGTGCGCCGGTGAAGAGCGCGGGCGTGACCGTGGGCCGCGTGGCCTCGATCGGCTTCGACTCCAACACCTATCAGGCGCTGGTGACGATCAACCTCGACCAGCAGTACCAGTTTCCGAAGGACACGTCGGCGAAGATCTTGACGTCCGGCTTGCTCGGCGAGCAGTACATCGGACTCGAGCCGGGCGGCGACACGGAAATGCTCAAGGCGGGCGACACCATCTCGATGACACAGTCGGCCATCGTGCTCGAAAACCTGATCGGCCAGTTCCTCTATAGCAAGGCGGCCGACTCGGGCGCCGCAAAGCCGTCCAGTGGCACGAGCACGGATGCGGCGCCTGCCGCGGCGCCCGCACCGGCGCCGGCGGCTTCGGCGGCCCAATAAGGAGAAAAAGAATGACGACCATACGCATGCGCGCCGTGACGCTCGGCGTCGCAGCGCTTGCACTCGGGGGCTGTTCGACAGTGCAGACGCCGTCGAAGGACGATCCGTGGGAAGGGTTCAACCGCACGGTGTACACGTTCAACGACAAGGTTGACACGTACGCGCTCAAGCCGGTGGCGCAGGGCTACGTGAAGGTGACGCCGCAGCCCGTGCGCGACAGCGTGACGAACTTCTTCGCGAACATCGGCGACGTCTACAACGCCGCGAACAACTTCCTGCAGTTGAAGATCACCGATGGTGTCGAGGACATCATGCGGATCGTGATCAACACGGTCTTCGGCCTGGGTGGCCTTTTCGACGTCGCGACGCTCGCAAAGCTGCCCAAGCACAACCAGGACTTCGGTCTCACGCTCGGCCACTATGGCGTGCCGCCGGGGCCGTACCTCGTGCTGCCGCTGTTCGGTCCGAGCACGGTGCGTGACGGCGTGGGCCTCGTGCCCAACTACTTCATCAATCCGCTCACCTATGTGGATCCGGCCGCGCTCTCGTGGGGCCTCTACGGCCTGAACGTGGTGAGCACGCGCGCCAATCTGCTGGGCGCGAGCGACCTGCTCGAAGGCGCGGCGATCGACAAGTACTCGTTCATCCGCAACGCGTATTTGCAACGTCGCCGCTATCTGCTTTCGGATGGCCGCGCGTCTGACAACAATCTGCCGGATTACGGCGATGGCGCGCCGCTGCCGAAGTACGAGGACACCGACGAAGGCGCGGCGCCTGGTGCCGCGGCGCCGGCCTCGGGTGCGGCAGCCGGTGCAGCGGTCCCCGCTTCGAGCGCCGCGCGTGCGGCTACGCCGAACGCGGCCAGCATGGCACCCGCCTCTCCCAATGGCGAAACGACCGCTCCGGCCACGCTGGAAGGTCCAGCCGGCGCCGCAGCGCCGGTAGGGGCGTCGGAAACCACCGTGCCGGGCGACCAGATGATCCCGCCGGCCCGCATCGGCTTCCCGAGCATGCTGCGTCTGCATTGAGCGCCGCTGCGGCGTGGCGCAACGCCTCGCCGCAGCGTTCGTCCGACATAAATGTCTGACGTAACAAGCAGAAACGCTTGTCGCACTTTGCTGGCAGTTTTTGACATAGCGAGATAGAACTCGCGTGCTATCGTTGGCCTCCAACGGGGCGATGTCCCCCAACTAGCAGGACTGGATATGAAAAAATTCTTTCTGTACCCGTTTTTCGCCATGTTTCTTTCGTTTGCCGGCGGCGCGTTCGCCCAGACGGTAGACACCAGCAATCCCGACGCGATGATCCAGACGGTCACGCAGCAGGTCATGAGCCAGATCAAGGGTGACAAGTCCATCCAGTCCGGCGACATCAGCAAGATCACGCAGCTCGTGAACGAAAAAATCCTGCCGTACACCGACTTCCGCCGCACCACGCAGCTCGCGATGGGCCGCAACTGGCGCACTGCCACGCCGGAGCAGCAGCAACAGGTCATCGAGCAGTTCAAGACGCTGCTCATCCGTACGTACTCGGGCGCGCTCGCCCAGGTGCGCGATCAGGAAATCCAGTACAAGCCGTTCCGCGCGAACCCGGACGACACCGACGTCGTGGTCCGTTCGACGGTCATGAATGGCGGCCAGCCGATCGAGCTCGACTATCGCCTCTATAAGACGCCGCAAGGCTGGCGCGTGTATGACATCAACGTGCTTGGCGCGTGGCTCATCCAGGCGTATCAGCAGCAGTTCCAGGAAAAGATCCAGCAAGGCGGCGTGGACGGCCTGATCCAGTTCCTCACGCAGCGCAACCAGCAACTCGCATCGGGCAAGGCGACCTCGTGAGCGAGCGTTTCGCCACCGGCGCGAACCTGACCCACGAGAGCGCGAACGCCGCGCTCTCGGCCGGGTTCGCGCAGATCTCGGCGGGCGCAACCGCAGTGGACTGCGCCGCGCTCACCCAGTTCGATTCATCGGCACTCGCCGTGCTGATCGCCTGGCAGCGTGCCGCGCGTGAGCGCGGTGCTTCCCTCGCCGTGCTCAATTTGCCCCCCGCGCTCGCCGCTCTCGCGCGCGCCTACGGCGTCGATTCGCTCCTCAACGAGCGACATTGACCCGCGTCGCCCGGCCGAACGATTGCGTTCGAGCGGCTAATGCAGCACTGCTGCCGCACTGCCGGGCCGACGCAGTTCCCCCCTCCAAGGCCAGGCCGCACTTTCCGACTTGGCCTATAATCAACCGTTTTTTGGGCGTTGCCTCGGCGCAAAAAGCATCGCTTGGCAGGTAAAAAGCGTGCACCGGGACAGCAAAGCCGGCCTCGTAAGCCGTCCCCAATTCCGGTCCTCCCCGCAGCATTGATGCATTCTTGAGCCGCGCCGTTCGCAAGCGGGCGGCGTATTAGTCATGCCAGCCATAGAAATCCGTAACGTCAAGAAGCGCTACAAGTCGCTTCAGGCGCTCAAGGGCGTCAGCTTCACGGTCGAAGACGGCGAGTTCTTCGGGCTGCTCGGCCCGAACGGCGCGGGCAAGACGACGCTCATCAGCATACTTGCCGGCCTCGCGCGCGCGGACGAGGGCTCGATCGCCGTGCGCGGTCACGATGTCGTCGCCGACTACCGCAACGCGCGCCGCAATCTGGGCGTCGTGCCTCAGGAACTGGTGTTCGATCCGTTCTTCACCGTGCGCGAGACGCTGCGCATCCAGTCCGGCTACTTCGGTCTGCGCAACAACGACGCGTGGATCGACGAAGTCATGGCCAATCTCGATCTCACCGAGAAAGCCGACGTGAATATGCGCGCGCTGTCGGGCGGCATGAAGCGCCGCGTGCTCGTGGCGCAAGCGCTCGTGCACCGTCCGCCCGTGATCGTGCTCGACGAGCCCACTGCCGGCGTGGACGTGGAACTGCGCCAGACGCTCTGGAAGTTCATCGCGCGCCTGAACCGCGAAGGGCACACCATCGTGCTCACCACCCATTATCTCGAGGAAGCCGAGCAGTTGTGCGATCGCATCGCCATGCTCCGGCGCGGCGAGATGGTCGCGCTCGAGCGCACGTCTGCACTGCTGCAGCGCTTCGCGGGCACGCAACTCTTCCTGCGCTTCTCGGAGGGCGCGCTACCGAGCGATTTGCGCGCGCTCGAAGTCGATCCGTCCAACGCCAGCGCACACCAGCATCTGCTGCGCCTCGCGAGTTACGACGACGTGGAGCGCATTCTTGCCAGGTGCCGCGCGAACGGCTGCAAGCTCGAAGAAGTGGAAGTGCGCAAGGCCGATCTGGAGGATGTCTTCGTGCAGGTGATGAACAGTCCCGACGTGGTCGAGGGTCTCGCATGAGCGGTTTCCGTACGCTGTTCTACAAGGAAGTGCTGCGGTTCTGGAAGGTCGCTTTCCAGACCGTGCTCGCACCGGTCATTACCGCGCTGCTCTATCTCACGATCTTCGGCCACGCGCTGCGCGGCCACGTGGAGGTGTACCCGGGCGTGGAGTACACGAGCTTCCTGATTCCCGGCCTCGTGATGATGAGCGTGCTGCAGAATGCCTTCGCGAATAGCTCGTCGTCGTTGATCCAGTCGAAGATCACGGGCAATCTCGTATTCGTACTATTGCCGCCGCTCGCCGCATGGGAGATGTTTGGAGCCTACGTGCTCGCCTCGATCGTGCGCGGCCTCGCCGTTGGCGCGGGCGTGTTCGTCGTGACGATCTGGTTCATTCCAATGAGCTTCGCTGCACCGTTCTACATCATCGCTTTTGCGGTGCTCGGCTCGGCGATCCTCGGCACGCTCGGCCTGATCGCCGGGATCTGGGCGGAGAAGTTCGACCAGCTCGCGGCGTTTCAGAATTTTCTTATCATGCCGCTCACGTTTCTTTCGGGCGTGTTTTATTCGACGCATACGCTGCCGCCCCTGTGGCGCGAGGTGTCGCGGCTCAATCCGTTCTTCTACATGATCGATGGCTTTCGCTTTGGGTTCTTCGGCCTGTCCGACATCAACCCGCTCGTGAGCCTTTCGATCGTTTTCGTGTTTTTCGTGGCGCTTGCCACGCTCGCCATGCGTTTGCTCGCGAGCGGGTACAAGCTGCGTCACTAAGCAGGAGCCATACTCATGTTGCCGACTCCGGAACAGATCAAGCAGTACATCTCGGCAGGGCTCGCGTGCGAGCACCTCGAAGTCGAAGGCGACGGCCAGCATTTCTTCGCGACGATCGTCTCCTCAGCATTCGACGGCAAGCGCTTGATCCAGCGCCATCAACTCGTCTACGCGGCGCTCGGCGACCGCATGCGCGAGGAAATCCACGCGCTCAGCATGAAGACGCTCACGCCCGCCGAATGGCAGAACGCATAATCTGGAATCTCAGTGCGAATTACCCAGGACAAAGACGCCGCCGCGAGCGGCGCAGCTCAACACCAAGCGACCCAGCAAGCCGGCCGCACCGATCAGGAAACCTCAGGCATGGATAAACTCGTCATCGTCGGCGGGCAGAAGCTCGCAGGGGAAGTGGTCGTTTCCGGAGCGAAGAATGCGGCGTTGCCCATTCTTTGCGCAGGCCTTCTGAGCGCCGAGCCCGTTCATCTCGACAACGTGCCTGACCTTCAGGACGTGCGCACCACGCTCAAGCTGCTTGGCCAGATGGGTGTGCGCACCGAGCACGACGGCCACCGCGTGCAGCTCGACGCTTCGAAGGTGAACAATCTCGTCGCGCCCTATGAGCTCGTGAAGACCATGCGCGCCTCGATCCTCGTGCTCGGGCCGCTCGTCGCGCGCTTTGGCGAGGCGAAGGTGTCGCTGCCGGGCGGCTGCGCGATCGGCGCGCGCCCCGTGGACCAGCACATCAAGGGCCTGCAGGCGATGGGCGCCGAGATCAACATCGAGCACGGCTTCATCGAGGCGCGCGCGAAGCGCCTGAAGGGCGCGCGCATCGTCACCGACATGATCACGGTCACCGGCACGGAAAACCTGCTGATGGCCGCCGTGCTCGCCGAGGGCGAAACGGTGATCGAGAACGCCGCGCGCGAACCGGAAGTGGGCGACCTCGCGCACCTGCTCGTGGCGATGGGCGCGAAGATCGACGGCATCGGCACGGACCGCCTCGTCATTCAGGGCGTGGACAAGCTGCACGGCGCGCACCACACCGTCATTCCCGACCGTATCGAAGCGGGCACGTTCCTGTGCGCGGTTGCGGCCGCTGGCGGCGACGTCACGCTGCGCCACGTGCGTCCGCACATTCTCGATGCCGTCACCGACAAGCTGCGCGAAGCAGGCGTGACGATCGAAGAGGGCGACGACTGGATGCGCGTGCGCATGCACGAGCGCGCGCGCGCCGTGAACGTGCGCACGTCCGAATACCCGGCGTTCCCGACCGACATGCAGGCGCAGTTCATGGCGCTCAACACGATCGCGGACGGCACCTCGCAAGTGGTCGAAAATATCTTCGAAAACCGCTTCATGCACGTGCAGGAACTGAACCGCCTCGGCGCTCACATCACGATCGACGGCAAGACGGCGCTCATCGCTGGCGTCGAAAAGCTCTCGGGCGCGAAGGTGATGGCAACCGACCTGCGCGCATCGGCGAGCCTCGTGATCGCGGGCCTGTGCGCCGACGGCGAAACGCTGATCGACCGTATCTATCACCTCGACCGCGGCTACGACCGCATGGAAGAGAAGCTCACGAAGATCGGCGCAAACGTGAAGCGGATCAAGGGGAGCGCGGCATGAGCACCGTCGAGTCCAAGCCCACGCCGGCGGCCGCGGCCAGCGCGCCGCTGACGCTTGCGCTCTCGAAGGGCCGCATCTTCGAAGAGACGATGCCGCTTCTCGCCGCGGCCGGCGTGCATGTGACCGAAGACCCGGAAACCTCGCGCAAGCTGATCCTGCCGACCACCGACCCGAACCTGCGCGTCATCATCGTGCGCGCCACCGATGTGCCCACCTACGTGGAGTACGGCGCGGCCGACTTCGGCGTGGCGGGCAAGGACGTGCTCAACGAGCACGGCGGCGGCGGCCTGTATCAGCCGATCGATCTCGACATCGCGCGCTGCCGTCTTTCGGTGGCCGTGAAGGGTGGCTTCGATTACGCGAATGCGGTGCGCCAGGGCGCGCGCCTGCGTGTGGCGACCAAGTACACGGAAGCCGCACGTCAGCACTTCGCGGCCAAGGGCGTGCACGTCGACCTCATCAAGTTGTACGGCTCGATGGAGCTTGCGCCGCTAGTGGGTCTCGCGGATGCGATCGTCGACCTCGTCAGCACGGGCGGCACGCTGCGCGCGAACAATCTGGTCGAGGTGGAAGAGATCATGGAGATCTCGTCGCGCCTCGTCGTGAACCAGGCGGCGCTCAAGCTCAAGCGCGCCGCGCTGCGGCCCATCATCGACGCGTTCGAACGCGCGTCGCGCGGCGCGCAGTCGGCCTGATTAGTCGGTCCGAACAGGCTGACCGAGTCGAAAGCAAAGGGCACAAAGGGCAGGCGCAATGACGCGCCGCCTCGCGCGCAGCGCATCTCAAAAGGCGTGGCGCGCACAACGTAACGGATGGATACCAGCATGGCTATCACGATGCGCAAACTCGATTCCAGCGCCGAAGGCTTCAAGAAGGCGCTGCACGCGGTGCTCGCCTTCGAGGCGAGCGAGGACGAGGCCATCGAGCGCTCCGTCGCAGAGATTCTCGCCGACGTGAAGGCCCGCGGCGACGCCGCTGTGCTCGACTACACGAACCGCTTCGACCGTCTTTCCGCGACGAGCGTCGCGGCGCTCGAACTGCCGTTCAGCGAACTCGAAGCGGCGCTGGAGAGCCTGGAGCCCAAGCAGCGCGCGGCGCTCGAAGCGGCGGCGGCGCGCGTGCGCGGCTACCACGAGAAGCAGCGCATCGAGTGCGGCTCGCATAGCTGGCAATACACCGAAGCCGACGGCACCGTGCTCGGCCAGAAGGTCACGCCGCTCGACCGCGTGGGCCTTTACGTGCCCGGCGGCAAGGCCGCGTATCCGTCGTCCGTGCTCATGAACGCGATTCCCGCGCGGGTGGCGGGCGTGCGCGAAATCATCATGGTCGTGCCCACGCCCGACGGCGTGAAGAACCCGCTCGTGCTCGCGGCGGCGCTGCTCGGCGGCGTCGATCGCGTGTTCACGATCGGCGGTGCGCAGGCCGTGGCCGCGCTCGCGTACGGCACGAACACGATTCCGCCCGTCGACAAGATCTGCGGGCCTGGTAACGCCTACGTCGCTTCTGCCAAGCGCCGCGTGTTCGGTACGGTCGGCATCGACATGATTGCGGGCCCTTCGGAAATCCTCGTGATCTGCGACGGCACGACCGATCCGCGCTGGGTCGCCATGGACCTGTTCTCGCAGGCCGAGCACGACGAACTTGCGCAGTCCATCTTGCTGTGCCCGGACCAGGGCTTCATCAAGCGCGTGGAAGACGCCATCGACGAACTTCTGCCCGCCATGCCGCGCGCCGAAGTCATTGCCACGTCGCTCACGAACCGCGGCGCGCTCGTGAAAGTGCGCGACATGGCGGAGGCCTGCGCCATCGCCAACGAGATCGCGCCGGAGCACCTCGAAATCTCGGCGCTGGAGCCGCAGAAGTGGGGCGCCGAAATTCGCCACGCAGGGGCGATCTTCCTTGGCCGCTACACGAGCGAAAGCCTCGGCGACTACTGCGCGGGGCCGAATCACGTGCTTCCTACGTCTCGTACCGCACGTTTCTCCTCGCCGCTCGGCGTCTATGATTTCATCAAGCGTTCGAGTCTCATCGAGGTGAGCGCGGAAGGCGCGCAAACGCTCGGCGAGATCGCAGCCGAGCTTGCCTATGGCGAAGGCCTGCAGGCCCACGCGCGCAGCGCCGAATTTCGCATGAAGCAGGTGTAAAGCACGCCTGGCAACTTGCAGAAGCGAATGGAATGAGCCGCCGCGCAGCATGGAGGCGTTGCGCGACGGCAAGCCCCGCGAGTGCGCGGGTGCCGTAGTTTGGCCCACAGTTTGACGCGCAGTTTGACCCACGCACAGCAGAGACCACGACGATAACCAGGGCGGCCGGCTCGCCGAGCTGCCCGTGCTGGCGGCCTTCGTTTTTCGCGAGCCGCCTTTCGACATGACGACACCACAAGACATCATCCGTCGCGACGTGCTCGCGATGACGAGTTACCCCGTGCCCGACGCTTCCGGTTTCGTGAAGCTCGATGCCATGGAAAACCCGTTTGCACTGCCCGCCGAGCTGGCCGCCCAACTGGGTGAACGCCTTGCGGCAGTCGCGCTCAACCGCTATCCCGCGCCGCGCCCCGAAGCGCTTATCGCGAAGCTCAAGCAGGTCATGCGCGTGCCGGCCGACTGCGACATCCTGCTCGGCAACGGCTCGGACGAGATCATCAGCATGGTCACCATGGCGTGCGCGAAGCCCGGCGCGAAGGTGCTCGCGCCGGTGCCGGGCTTCGTCATGTATGCGATGTCGGCGAAGTTCGCGCAGGTGGAGTTCGTCGGCGTGCCGCTCAAGGCCGACTTCACGCTCGACCTCGAGGCGACGCTCGCCGCCATCGCGGAGCACAAGCCGGCCGTGATCTGGCTGGCGTACCCGAACAACCCCACGGGCACGCTGTTCGACGACGCCGACATCGAGCGCGTGATCGCGGCCGCGGCGGCGGCGAAAAGCCTCGTTGTGATCGACGAGGCCTACCAGCCGTTCGCGATGCAAAGCTGGATGCCGCGCGTGGGCGAGTTCGACAACGTGGTCGTGATGCGCACGATGTCGAAACTTGGTCTCGCAGGCATACGCCTCGGCTATCTGGCCGGGCGTCCGACGTGGCTCAACGAGTTCGACAAGGTGCGTCCGCCGTATAACGTGAACGTCCTCACGCAGGCGGCCGCGGATCTGCTGCTCGACCATGTCGATGTGCTCGACGCGCAGGCCGCGCAACTGCGCGCGCAGCGTGCAACGCTCGCGGCCGAAGTGGCGAAGCTGCCGGGTGCCGAGGTGTTCGAAAGCGCGGGAAATTTCCTGCTCGTGCGCGTGCCCGACGCGGCGGCGGTTTTTGACACGCTGCTGTCTGCCCGGATTCTGATCAAAAACGTGGGTAAAATGCACCCATTGCTTGCGAACTGTGTGCGCCTGACCGTTGGCACCCCCGACGAAAACGCGCAATTGCTCGCTGCCCTGAAGCTCGTGCTCCGTTAAGCCGAAGCTTCGTTCTCCCACTCTCCTGTTACGGGCTGTTTGAAGGATATTGCCATGCGCGTCGCGCAAGTCGTTCGCAACACCAGCGAAACGCAAATCCGCGTGAAACTCAATCTGGACGGCACCGGTGAGCAAAGGCTCGCGACCGGCGTGCCGTTTCTCGACCATATGCTCGACCAGATCGCACGACACGGTCTGATCGATCTGGAGGTCGAGGCGCATGGCGACACGCATATCGACGACCACCATACGGTGGAAGACGTCGGCATCACGCTCGGCCAGGCGGTGGCGCAGGCCATCGGCGACAAGAAGGGCATTCGCCGCTACGGCCACGCCTATGTGCCGCTCGACGAAGCGCTCTCTCGCGTCGTGATCGACTTTTCGGGCCGTCCGGGACTCGAATTCCATGTGCCGTTCACGCGCGCGCGCATCGGCACGTTCGACGTCGACCTGTCGATCGAATTCTTCCGCGGCTTCGTGAACCACGCGGGCGTGACGCTGCATATCGACAATCTGCGCGGACTCAACGCGCACCATCAGATGGAAACCGTGTTCAAGGCATTTGGCCGCGCGCTGCGCCAGGCCGCCGAACTGGACGAACGTCAGGCGGGCAAGATTCCGTCGACGAAGGGCAGCCTCTAAGCGACGCCTTTCACCGACCAGAAGGCGAGCCGCTCGGCGCGGGCGGTGCGCTCGCGTGCCGGAGCAGGACTTCGAGCCCGCCGCGCCGGGGCCGTCGCGAGCATGCAGGGTGCACGCCACATTAGCCGTTCGGCTTATGGGCTTGCGCGCGCCGACTGGCGTACATTGACGGTTTCGAAGGCAGATCAGGGCACATTGCGGCGCACAGGCGCCCACACAGCCAAGGGTAGGGCCTGGCGAGCAGGCCGGATTCGAGATGAAAACTTCAATTGCGATTGTGGATTATGGGATGGGCAACCTGCGTTCGGTGGCCCAGGCGCTGAGGCAGGCTGCACCGGAAGCCGATGTGGCTATCGTCGAGCGTCCCGAAGCGATCCGCGCGGCCGACCGCGTGGTGCTGCCGGGCCAGGGCGCGATGCCCGACTGCATGCGCAGCCTGGCGGAGTCGGGCCTGCAGGACGCCGTGCTCGAAGCCTCGCGCACGAAGCCGCTCATGGGCGTGTGCGTGGGCGAGCAAATGCTGTTCGACTGGAGTGCGGAGGGCGACACGAAGGGCCTGGGCCTGCTGCCCGGCAAAGTCGTGCGCTTCGATCTGGAAGGCCAGTTGCAGGACGACGGCTCGCGCTTCAAGGTTCCGCAAATGGGCTGGAACCGCGTGCGCCAGGCGCGCGCGCACGCCCTGTGGGACGGCGTGCCCGACGAAAGCTTCTTTTACTTCGTGCACAGCTACTATGTAGTTCCGGCGGATGCGGCGCACACCGTGGGCGAAACGCCGTACGGCGCGGCCTTTACCTCGGCAGTGGCGCGGGATAACATCTTTGCCACCCAATTCCACCCAGAAAAGAGCGCCGCTGCGGGCTTGCGCGTCTATCGCAACTTCGTCCACTGGAACCCCTGATTCCTGCGGCGCTGACGCTCGCAGCCATCTTTGCGCACGAGCGCAGCGGCATACGATTTGCGTCAGCAAGGCCGCCGAAAGAGTTGTACTAAACTAGCGAAACGGCGTCGGATCGGGCCTTTTTTCCGTCGGCGCTGCAGACTTCAACCCCATTCCCAGACACACCCGAAGCTATGCTGCTGATTCCGGCCATCGATCTCAAAGACGGTCACTGCGTGCGCCTCAAACAAGGCGATATGGACCAGGCGACGATTTTCTCCGAGGAACCGGCGGCTATGGCCCGACACTGGGTCGAGCGCGGCGCGCGGCGCCTGCACCTCGTCGACCTGAACGGCGCGTTCGCCGGCAAGCCGAAGAACGAAGACGCGATTCGCGAGATCATCCGCGAAGTCGGCGACGAGATCCCCGTGCAGCTTGGCGGCGGCATCCGCGACCTCGACACCATCGAGCGTTATCTCGACGACGGCCTGTCCTATGTGATCATCGGCACCGCCGCCGTTAAGAATCCGGGCTTCCTTCAGGAAGCGTGCACGGCATTCGGGGGCCATATCATCGTCGGCCTCGATGCGAAGGACGGCAAGGTCGCGACCGACGGCTGGAGCAAGCTCACGGGCCACGAAGTCGTGGACCTCGCGCGCAAGTTCGAGGACTACGGCGTCGAGTCGATCATCTACACCGACATTGGCCGTGACGGCATGCTTCAGGGCATCAACATCGAAGCGACGGTGCGCCTCGCGCGCGCGGTGAAGATTCCGATCATCGCGAGCGGCGGACTTTCCAACCTCGGCGACATCGACGCACTGTGCGAAGTCGAGGACGAAGGCGTGGAAGGCGTGATTTGCGGCCGCGCGATCTATTCGGGCGATCTCGATTTCGCCGCCGCGCAAACGCGCGCAGACAGCCTGCGCGAATCGGACGACGCGTAAGGCGTCGAACGTCGGCCTCCGTAACGGGAGGCCTTTTGTTTTTGGCGCTGCGCCGCCATCTCCATGGGGACTGGCGCTCGCGCGGGATAATTTCGCCTGGGGGCGCAAGGCAAGCCGCAAAGCGCGCGACAATGGGCTGCGCGCTACCCCCGAACCCGGGGCCAGCGGCCTTCTCGCGAACGGCGCTCGCCGCACACACACCGACTGGCTACTTCGGCAAGATCATGGCTCTACCCAAACGCATCATCCCCTGCCTCGACGTGACCGCCGGGCGCGTCGTGAAGGGCGTCAATTTCGTCGAACTGCGCGACGCGGGCGACCCCGTCGAAATCGCCCGCCGCTACGACGACCAGGGCGCCGACGAACTCACGTTCCTCGACATTACCGCGACCTCCGACCAGCGCGACCTGATCCTGCCGATCATCGAGGCGGTGGCTTCGCAGGTCTTCATTCCGCTTACCGTGGGCGGCGGCGTGCGTGCCGTGGCGGACGTGCGGCGCCTGCTCAACGCCGGAGCGGACAAGGTCAGCATGAACTCGTCGGCCGTCGCCAATCCGCAACTCGTGCGCGATTCTGCCGACAAATATGGCTCGCAGTGCATCGTCGTCGCCATCGACGCCAAACGTGTATCCGGCACGTCCGCGCTGGGCGAACCCGCGCGCTGGGAAGTGTTCACACATGGCGGCCGCAAGGCCACCGGCATCGACGCCGTGGAATGGGCGCGCAAGATGGCCGAACTGGGCGCGGGCGAAATCCTGCTCACGAGCATGGACCGCGATGGCACGAAGAGCGGCTTCGACCTCGCCCTCACGAGCGCGGTGTCTGACGCGGTGCCGATTCCCGTGATCGCCTCGGGCGGCGTGGGCGGCCTGCAGGACCTCGCGGACGGCATCGTCAAGGGTCGCGCCGACGCCGTACTGGCGGCGAGCATCTTCCACTACGGCGAGCACACGGTGGGCGAGGCCAAGCGCTTCATGGCCGACCAGGGCATTTCGGTGAGGATGTGACGCGATGAGCAACGCACAAACCAACGACCTCGCCAACGCCAACTGGCTCGACAAGGTCAACTGGGACGCCAACGGCCTCGTGCCGGTGATCGCACAGGAAGCCACCACCGGCGACGTGCTGATGTTCGCGTGGATGAACCGCGAAGCGCTTGCCAGGACGGTGGAACTGCGCCGCGCCGTGTATTTCTCGCGCTCGCGCCAGCGACTGTGGTTCAAGGGCGAGGAGTCGGGCCACGTGCAGCACGTGAGCGACATCCGCCTCGACTGCGACGAAGACGTCGTGCTGCTCAAGATCGAGCAGGTCTCGGGCATCGCGTGCCACACGGGCCGCCACTCGTGCTTTTTCCAGCAATTCGAAGGCACCGTCGACGAAGGCCGCTGGGTCGCCGTCGACCCTGTGCTGAAAGACCCCGAACACATCTACAAATGACGCAACTGAACACCAACGACACCCTGCTGCGCCTCGCAGCGGTGATCGACAGCCGCAAGGGCGGCGATCCGGACGCCTCCTACGTCGCGCGCCTTTTTCACAAGGGCGACGACGCGGTGCTCAAGAAGGTCGGCGAAGAAGCGACGGAAGTCGTGTTGGCCGCGAAGGATGTGCGCCAGGGCGGTGCACCGAAGGCGCTGGTCGGCGAGATGGCCGATCTGTGGTTCCACTGCCTCGTCACGCTCTCGCACTTTGATCTGAGTCCCGCCGACGTGCTCGCGGAACTGGAGCGCCGCGAAGGTCTTTCGGGTCTTGAAGAGAAGGCGCTGCGCAAGAGCCGCGAGCGCGAAGAAAACGGCGACTGAGGCTGGCGCCAACCATTACAGAACGATGGCTTTGCATGGGACCGGAGCAAGGGCTAAAGCGCCAACTCTGGATCGACAGCTTTGCATGGGACCGGAGTAAGGGCTAAAGCCCTAACTCCGGATCGACAGCTTTGCATGGGACCAGAGTAAGCGCTAAAGCGCCAACTCTGGATCGACAGCTTTGCATGGGACCAGAGTAAGCGCTAAAGCGCCAACTCTGGATCGACAGGAGATGAACGACATGTCCACGTCTGGCGACTATCCGCCCCCTTCGTACCGCAACGGCGTAGACGCGGACCGTTTGCGCAGCCTGCGCACGTTCACGCACGTGCTGTACGCGCTCTACGCGGTGTACTGGCTCACCGGCGGCATTTCTGTGCTGGTGGCCATCATCCTCAATTACCTCAAGCGCGACGAAGCGCTCGGCACGCCCTACGAGCAGCACTTCACCTGGCAAATCCGCACGTTCTGGCTTGGCCTCGCCGGCCATCTGATCGGCGGCGTGCTCATCTTCGTGCTGGTCGGCATTCCAATTTTGTGGGCTGTCGCAATCTGGACGTTGTACCGTATCATCAAAGGCTGGCTGTACTTGTACGACAACAAGCCGCTGCACAACCCGCGCGCCTGGTTTTGAGGGCATCCGGGTGCATGTGCGGCTTTGCTCACCAGGAGCACCATGAGTCACGACCGCAGCACCTGTCTCTTCTGCAAGATCGCCGATGGCCATATTCCCAGCGCGCGGGTGTACGAAGACGACGAGTTCGTCGCCTTCCGCGACATCCGGCCTGCAGCAGAAACACACGTCCTCGTCATTCCGCGCCAGCATATTTCCACCCTTGCCGATTGCGGTGAAAACGACGCACCGCTGCTTGGTAGAATGTTTGTGTTGGTCGCGAGGCTCGCCAAGGAACTGGGCGTCTCGTACACGGGCGGCGAAACCGGGTTTCGCACGGTGGTGAATACGGGGCCGGGCGGCGGGCAGGAGGTCTACCATCTGCACGCGCATTTGCTGGCCGGGCCGCGTCCGTGGCACCGCATGGGCTGAGTGCCGGCGGCGGTGAAAATCGGTATAAATGACGAATGGCGTGGGTCCAACCAGGTGTCTTGCTAAAGGTTCGCACGCCACGTCGATGCAACATCAAACAGGCACAATTTATCGCGTCGCGCAGTTCGCGTGGCGGCGGGGTTAAGGAGAGAGTCAATCATGGGTTCGTTGAGCATTTGGCACTGGCTGATCGTCTTGTTGATCGTTGCGCTTGTCTTCGGCACCAAGAAGCTGCGCAATATCGGTAGCGATCTGGGCGGTGCGGTGAAGGGTTTCAAGGAAGGCATGCGCGAGAACGAAGGCGCCGGCGCCGACACGCAAAAGCGCGAGCTCCCGGCCAATGGCGGCGCAGTCGACGTCGAAGCCAAGGACAAGACGCAGCGCTCGAACGACTACCGCTAAAACGCGTGGCGGCCTTATTTCGCCGCCAGTCGTTTTCCAGCTCAAATCCAGCTCGTGACCAATAAGGCAGCCAAGGCTGACGGAATACTCCATTCATGCTCGATCTCGGTTTAACCAAGATGGCGCTGATCGGCGTCGTCGCGCTGGTCGTTCTCGGACCGGAGCGGCTACCGCGTGTCGCACGCACGGCGGGCGCGCTGTTCGGGCGCGCGCAGCGTTATATCAACGACGTCAAGGCGGAAGTCACGCGCGAGATCGAACTCGACGAGCTGCGCCGCATGAAGACCGAGTTCGAGGAGGCGGCGCAGAACGTCGAAAAGAACGTTCAGGACAACCTGCGCAAGCATGAAACCGAGTTGAACGACGCGTGGAACGCGGGCACGTCGGTGTCGCCGAGCATCGCGGGCGGCGCGGATCCTGCCAGCGCGGAAGGCGCTGCCGCCAACCTGGTGAATGGCGCCGCGACGCAGTCGGGCTGGCGCTCCGGCAACGCGGGCGCGAGCGGTGCGAAGCGCAAGAACTGGCGCGTGAAGCGAAGCGCCGCGCCTGTCTGGTACAAACGCGCTACGCTGCGCCGCACGCGGGTGCAATCCGGCGCTGCGCGCGTGGCACAGCACACGCCGGCGAGCTTGCGCCGGCCCACGCGCTTCTTCTGACGCGGATCCGCCTTTGCGCACGACCATTTCCAACAGAGGGCCGGTGTGAGCGACCCCCAGCAAAAACTGGAAGAAGGCTCCGAAGAGACCTTCATTTCCCATCTCGTCGAACTGCGCGACCGCATCATTCGCGCAGGCCTTGCCGTGATCGTCGTGTTCATCGGGCTCGTGTACTGGGCGCCCGACATATTCCGTCTGCTTGCGCGTCCGCTCATGCAGAACCTGCCGCGCGACGGCAAGATGATCGTCACCGACGTGACCGGCTCGTTCTTCGTGCCCATGAAGGTCACGATGCTCGTGGCCTTCGTGATCGCGCTGCCGATCGTGCTCTACCAGATCTGGGCGTTCGTCGCTCCCGGTCTTTACCAGCACGAAAAGAAGCTCGTCGTGCCGCTCGTGGCGAGCAGCTACACGCTCTTCCTCTGCGGCATGGCGTTCGCGTATTTCGTGGTGTTCCCGACCATCTTCCGCGTGATGGCGCACTACAACGCGCCGCTCGGCGCGGAGATGACGACCGATATCGACAATTACCTGAGCTTCGTGCTCACCATGTTCATCGCGTTCGGTGTGACCTTCGAGGTGCCGATCATCGTCGTGTTGCTCGTTCGCATGGGCATCGTCACCGTGAAGAAGCTCAAGCAGATCCGGCCCTACGTGATCGTCGGCGCGTTCATTGTCGCGGCCGTCGTGACGCCGCCGGACGTGTTCTCGCAGCTCATTCTCGCGTTGCCGCTCATCATCCTGTACGAGCTTGGCATTATTGCGGCGCGTATCTTCGTCGGTACTGGAGAGAAGAAATCCGTGGACGAGAGTCAAGCCGCAAGCTGACCTCGCTGGTTGAGCGCAGGAAAATAAAAGGCCGCGAACTTGGGTTCGCGGCCTTTTCGCTTTCTGGATGCGGGGGCGCGACGGATCAGCCTCCGTCGTCGTCGCCTTCGCCGTCTTCCTGAGCCGGCTGCTTCGGCGGCGGCGGGCGCTTGCCGATCAGCACGTCGAGATCCATGTCCTTGTTCTTGCGCACGAGGTGGATCTTCGCGTCGGTGCCCGGTTTGATCTGCGCGATCACGTTCAGAAGGCGTGTGGTGTCCGTGATGGCCTCACCGTTCACCGAGGTGAGGACGTCGCCCGGCTTGATGCCGGCCTTGTCGGCGGGGCCGCCCTGCAGCACGCCCGCGACGATCGCGCCCGACTTCTCTTTCAGCCCGAAGGAGTCGGCGATCTCGGGCGTCACGTCCTGTGGTTCGACGCCGATCCAGCCGCGCGTGACCGAGCCTGAGGTGATGATGCTCTCCAGCACGCTGCGCGCCGTGGAAACGGGAATCGCGAAGCCGATGCCGAGTGAGCCACCCGAGCGTGAGTAGATGGCCGTGTTGATGCCGAGCAGGTTGCCGTTCACGTCGACGAGCGCGCCGCCCGAGTTGCCCGGGTTGATCGGCGCGTCGGTCTGAATGAAGTTTTCGAACGTGTTGATGCCGAGGTGATTGCGGCCCAACGCGCTGATGATGCCCATCGTGACCGTTTGTCCCACGCCGAACGGGTTGCCGATGGCGAGCACAACGTCGCCCACGCGTGTCTGGTCCATGCGGCCGAGCGTGATGGTGGGCAGGTTCGGCAGGTTGATCTTGAGCACCGCGAGATCGGTTTCCGGATCGATGCCGATCACCTTCGCGTTGGTCGTGCGGCCGTCGGAAAGCGCGATTTCGATCTGGTCCGCGCCGTCGATCACGTGCTGGTTCGTTAGAATGTAACCGTCCGGACTGACAATGACGCCCGAACCGAGGTTGGCGGCAGGTTGCTCGTGCTGCTTCTGGTTTTTGTTGCGATCGCCGAAGAAGTAGCGAAATAGCGGGTCGTTCTGGCGGGGATCGGGCGGCAGCGACCCATCCTTGCTGGAGAACACGTTGACGACCGCGGGCATGGCCTTCTGGGCGGCGTCCGCATAAGAGCCTTGGGCGGCGCCTCCACCGATGCCTGGCGCCACCTCCCGCAGTGCGACGATCGGCTCGGCGAGCTGCTTGCCGAACTGCCCCTGGTGCTGCAGCCACTGCGGTTTGAGCGTGGCGATGATGAACATCAACGCCAGCAGGACCGTCACCGCCTGGGCGAAGAACAGCCAAAAGCGTCTAAGCATCTGAAGATTAGAGGATTATATGGATCGGATCGAACTGGAATTGTATCTGAACAATCTTCTGGAATCCGCGCGGTTCAAGGACTACTGCCCCAATGGTCTGCAGGTCGAAGGGCGGCGTCGCGTGGAGAAGATCGCCACGGGTGTGACCGCTTCACTTGCCTTCCTCGAAGCCGCGCTCGAGTGGGGCGCCGACGCCGTGCTCGTGCACCACGGCTACTTCTGGAAGAACGAAGCGCCGCAGATTACGGGCCGCAAGTACCGGCGCCTGAAGACGTTGCTCGCGAACGATATCAACCTGTTCGCCTACCATCTGCCGCTCGACAACCATCCCGAGCTGGGCAATAACGCGCAGTTGGGCGCCAGATTCGGCTGGATCGGCGAACAACGCTTCGGCGAGCAGGATCTTGGCTGGATGGCCACGCTGCCCATGCCGATCACGCTCGCGCACTTTACCGCCGAGGTCGAGCAGACGCTCGGCCGCACGCCGCTCGTGCTTGGCGACCCCGACTGGCAGTTGCGCCGCGTGGCCTGGTGCACAGGCGCGGCGCAAAGTCTCTTCGACGCCGCGATCGACGCCGGCGCCGACGTCTTCCTCACCGGCGAGATCTCCGAGCAGACCACGCACACGTCGGCGGAAAGCGGAGTGGCGTTCCTCGCGGCGGGCCACCACGCAACCGAGCGCTTCGGCGTGCAGGCGGTGGGCGCGCATCTCTCGGAAGCCTTCAACATCGAGCATCTTTTCATCGACGTCGACAATCCCGTTTGAGCGGGTTTCCCAGTGGGGACTTTTGGCGTTCGCTTTGCGAAAATTGTCGTGGTGCAGCATCGTTTTATTCGTAGGGCATTTACAAACTGAAAAGAAAGTGGCCCTCTTTTCTGCGGGAAAACCCCGAGATATCAAGGACTTCCGAAGCTTTTTGGAGAACGCCCCTTGTAAATGCCAACTCCATTCGAGCAAACTAGCGTTCGGCAGCACCGCGGGTAAGCTGGCGTGACGGAAAAATCCAACTCAGAAGTGGGGCGATGTGATGCGAGACAACGAGAATGACCGCGTCGACGGCAGCCGCCGAACCTGGCTGATTGCGACGTCCGTAGCAGGTGGCATTGGAGGCGTGGCCACTGTCGTACCCTTCGTAGGTTCCTTTGCACCATCCGAAAAAGCCCGCGCCGCCGGCGCGCCGGTCGAAGCCGACATATCGAATCTTCAGCCCGGCTCGATGATGACCGTGGCCTGGCGCGGCAAGCCCGTGTGGATCCTGTACCGCACGGATCGCATGATGGCCGACGTGAAGAAGGCCGATCCTGATCTGGCCGACCCGAACTCCGAGCATCCGTTCTCTATGCCGATGCCGGAGTACTGCATGAACGAGTTCCGCTCACGCGCCGAGCATCAAAACATTCTCGTGGCCGTGGCCGTCTGCACCCACTTAGGCTGCACGCCGACGCCGCGCTTCCAGGAGGGCCCGCAAGCCAACCTGCCCGACAGTTGGCCGGGCGGCTTCCTGTGCCCGTGCCACGGCTCCACCTACGACCTCTCCGGCCGCGTGTTCAAGAACAAGCCGGCGCCGCAAAACCTCGACATTCCCCGCTACATGTTCGCGTCTCCGACGCAGATCGTGATCGGCAAGGACGAAAAAGGAGAAGCGTGATGGCGACGGGAACCGAAAAGGATGTGGGGGAGACGGCCGGCCTGCAGGGCTGGATCGACAAGCGCTTTCCGATGACCGCGAGCTGGCGCGCGCACGCTTCCGAGTATTACGCGCCGAAGAACTTCAACTTCTGGTACTTCTTTGGCTCGCTCGCGCTGCTCGTGCTGGTGAACCAGATCGTCACCGGCATTTTCCTCACCATGAACTACAAGCCCGATGCGACGCTCGCGTTCGCGTCGGTCGAGTACATCATGCGCGAGGTGCCGTGGGGCTGGCTCATCCGCTACATGCACTCCACGGGCGCGTCGATGTTCTTCGTGGTCGTGTATCTGCACATGTTCCGCGGGCTTCTTTACGGCTCGTACCGCAAGCCGCGCGAACTCGTGTGGATCTTCGGCTGCGCGATCTTCCTGTGCCTGATGGCCGAGGCGTTCTTCGGCTACCTGCTGCCGTGGGGCCAGATGTCGTTCTGGGGCGCGCAGGTGATCGTGAACCTGTTCTCGGCGATTCCCTTCATCGGCCCGGATCTCTCGCTGTGGATTCGCGGCGACTACGTAGTGTCCGACGTCACGCTCAACCGCTTTTTCGCGTTCCACGTGATCGCCATTCCGCTGGTGCTGGTCGGGCTCGTGATCTGCCACATCATCGCGCTGCACGAAGTGGGCTCGAACAACCCGGATGGGATCGAGATCAAGGAGAAGAAGGATGCGAACGGCGTGCCGCTCGACGGCATTCCGTTCCATCCGTACTACTCGGTGCACGACTTCATGGGCGTGTGCATCTTCCTGATGATCTTCGCGGCAATCGTGTTCTTCGCGCCGGAAATGGGCGGCTACTTCCTCGAAGCGAACAACTTCGTCCCGGCCAACTCGCTGCAAACACCGCCTGAGATCGCGCCGGTGTGGTACTTCACCGCGTTCTACGCGATGCTGCGCGCCACCACCGACCCGTTCAAGATCGTGCTGATGATCGTGATCGCGCTGCTCGGCTTGCTCGCGCTCCTGCGCGCCCGCGGCAAATGGCGCGCCGGGCTGCCGGTGCTGGCGGTGCTCGTGGTCCTCGCCATGTACTTCACCGAGTCGAAGTTCTGGGGCGTGGTGGTAATGGGCACGGCGGTGATCTCGCTGTTCTTCCTGCCGTGGCTCGATCGCTCGCCGGTGAAGTCGATCCGGTACCGGCCGCTGTTCCACAAGGTGTTTCTCGGCATCTTCGTGCTTGCGTTCCTGACACTCGCGTTCCTCGGCACGAAACCGCCATCGCCGGCGGCCACGCTGATTGCCCAGATCTGCGCGCTCGTCTATTTCGCCTTCTTCCTCGGCATGCCGTTCTGGACGCCGCTTGGCACGTTCAGGCAGCCGCCCGAACGCGTGCGGTTCAAGCCCCATTAATTGACGAGCGAGGAAGATATGACGAGAAAATCTCTTTTTTCGGCGCTCGCGAAGGTGAGCGTCCGGGCCGGCTTGGCTGCGCTGGCGCTCTCATGTGCATTCGGGGTCGGATCGGCGGCGGCGCAGGAAAACATTCCGCTCGACCGCGCACCCGATAACGGCGAAAATCTTGCTTCGCTGCAGCACGGTGCCAAATTGTTTGTAAACTATTGCCTGAATTGCCATAGTGCGAACTTGATGCGCTACAGCCGATTGCAGGATCTCGGCATTCCGCAGAAGCAAATCGAAGATAATCTGTTGTTTACGACCGACAAGGTCGGCAACACGATGTCCATCGCGATGCGCCCGGACGACGCGAAGTCGTGGTTCGGCGTGGCGCCGCCGGACCTCTCCGTGGAAGCGCGGGCGAAAGGGCGCGACTGGCTGTACACGTACCTGCGCAGCTTCTACCGCGACGACACGCGGCCGACCGGCTGGAACAATCTGGTGTTCGAAAACGTGAGCATGCCGCACGTGCTGTGGCAGTTGCAGGGCATACGCACGGCGAAGTTCGAGGACACAACGGACGAGGAAACCGGGGAAAAAATCCGTCGCTTTGCCGGGTTCCAGCAGGTCACGCCCGGAACGCTCTCGCCGGTGGATTATGATGCCGACGTGGCCGACCTGGTGGCGTACCTCGGCTGGATGGCCGAACCCGAGCAGAAAACCCGCAGGCAGCTTGGCGTGTGGGTGCTCCTGTTCCTCGGCGTCTTGAGCTTTTTCGCGTGGCGATTGAACGCCGCGTACTGGAAAGATATCAAATAGGCACGTCCTGACCGACGTGGGGCTGGTGCGACGAGATGCCGTCTGACGGTTCAGGGACCGTCAGACGGTTTTTTCGCCCGCTGGCCTTTTGGGTTTATTGAGGAAATGTAAATCATGATGGTTCTGTACTCCGGCACTACCTGCCCGTTCTCCCAGCGTTGCCGGCTGGTGTTGTTCGAAAAGGGCATGGACTTCGAAATCCGTGACGTCGACCTGTTCAATAAACCGGAAGACATCGCCGTGATGAATCCGTACGGTCAGGTGCCGATTCTGGTCGAGCGCGACCTGATTCTGTACGAATCGAACATCATCAACGAGTACATCGACGAGCGCTTCCCGCATCCGCAGCTGATGCCGGCCGACCCGGTCCAGCGCGCCCGCGCGCGCCTGTTCCTGCTCAACTTCGAGAAGGAACTGTTCGTGCACGTGAGCACGCTCGAAAACGAAAAGGGCAAGGCCGCCGAGAAGAATCACGAGAAGGCGCGCCTCGCGATCCGCGACCGCCTCACGCAGCTCGCGCCGATCTTCCTGAAGAACAAGTACATGCTGGGCGAAGAGTTCTCGATGCTCGACGTCGCGATCGCGCCGCTGCTGTGGCGCCTCGACCATTACGGCATCGAGCTGTCGAAGAATGCCGCGCCGCTCATGAAGTACGCCGAGCGCATTTTCAGCCGTCCGGCGTATATCGAAGCGCTCACGCCGTCTGAAAAGGTCATGCGTCGTTAAGCACGCAGTTGAGCACGCAGTTGAGCAGTATCCTGGCGGTTGCAGGTAACAGAGGCGGCGCGCACAGCGTGGGTGTGGGTGCCGCCTCGTGAAAGGATTGTTGATGCAAGAGATTTCCACCAAGCCGTATCTGCTGCGCGCGCTGTACGAGTGGTGCACCGACAACGGCTTCACGCCGCATATCGCGGTGCGGGTCGACAACCACACGCGCGTGCCGCGCCAGTTCGTGCGTGACGGCGAGATCGTGCTGAACATCAGCTTCGAGGCGACGAGCCAGTTGCAGATGGGCAACGAGATGATCGAGTTCCACGCGCGCTTCTCGGGCAAGTCGCACAAGATCGAGGTGCCTGTGCCGAACGTCCTCGCGATCTACGCGCGCGAGAATGGCCAGGGCATGGCGTTCCCGGTCGAGTCGCCGCCGGGCGACGCTGACGACGTGCTGTCCTCCGAGGACCACGAAGAAGCCGAAGCGCATGAGGCGCACGAAGTGCGCGACGAGCCTGCGCAGGAGCCCGCTGCACCGCTCGCGCCGGTCGCGTCGCGCGCTGCCGACAAAGATGACGAAGGCGGCAACAAAGGCGGCAAGGGTCACCTCAAGATCGTGAAATGAAGTAGAATAGCGGGCTACGCCGGCTTAGCTCATCTGGTAGAGCAGTTGATTTGTAATCATCAGGTGGCGGGTTCGAGTCCTGCAGCCGGCACCACATTCAAGACAAAGGGTTACGTGAAGTTCACGTAACCCTTTGTGCTTTCTGGACCCACACTGGGTCGACCCCGGGTCAACCTCGGGTCCACTCTGGGCCGAACACCTCATTCCGCCCACTCCGGGTCGCTCGTGAACATGATCGTGAGCCAGCGGTGCGACTCGTCGCCGCCTATGGCCCGCCCAATTTCGTCGCGGATCGCATCCCATTCGGCGATGCGTTTCGGCGGCATGTCGGGCGGGACGACGAAATACAGTTCGATCTCGCGCGAACGGCCCACTTTCGCGACATAGGCGCGGTAATACTCGAAGGCGTAGCGCTCGACGAAGCGTTTCGCGACGGCATCGACATGCTGCTTGAGATCCGCGGGCGCGACGAGCAGCACGTCCAGCAGGGCTTGGCGGATTTCCGCAAGCGGAATCGGAATGATCACGGCGCACACCACGACGAGCGCCGCCGGGTCGACGTAGGGCGTGAGGTGCTCCCACGCCGTTCCCTGAATCGCATAGCCGACGCTGAAAGCGATCAGCAGCGCCGCCGTGATGCCCGCGGACATCATCCACGACTTGATGTCGAGGCGCAGGAAGTCCGAGTGGATTCGACGATTCGCGCGCGATTCGAACACCGCCATCGCAACGCAAGCGCTCACGGTGAGCACGGCGTAGACGAGGGCCGGGCCAAAGTGTAATTCGTGGCCGCCGGCGAGCAGGTTCGTGACGCCGTTGATCAGCGCATAGACGGCCACGCCCACGAGCAGCGTGCTGTTCAGGCCGAGCACCATGGGTTCGAGATGCCAGAAGCCCATGGTGAAGCGCTCGCGCCATTTACGCGGCAAGTCGACGTTGACAGCGTAGGACGTGATGAGGCGCACGACGGCGAGCGCGAGCGCGCTCATGCTCGCGTCGACGAGTGCATAAACGCCGTCGAACACAATGGAAAACGAGCCGGAGATCAGGCCAAACAGAATGCCGATGAGGGCGATCACCAACGTCGTGGCGATAGATAGCGTCAGCACGCTGCTCTCGTCGGCTGTACTGAAGAATCGTAGCCGTTCCATGATGTCTGCTCTGCTTGAGGATGAGCAAGACTAGCCGACTCGCCGTGACGCCGTCGCGCCGCTGCCCGGTCAGCTTGCTTCGCGTGCAATCGGGGAGGCGCGGCCTTCCACGAGTTCGATTTCCCGCGCCGACAGGCCAAATGACGCATAGAGGCGACGATCTATCTCGCGCGCAATGTCTTCCGCTTCCGGGCCGCCGCATCCGGACTGGTGAGCGCGCAGCAACCGGGTCACGCAGTCGGCGATCTCGCCACGCACCGAAGCGCCGCCTGGCACGGGCAAGGCGTCGATCATCGCTCTCGTGAACGCCACGCCGCCGTTGTAGCTCGACGAACCGTACTTCGCGCGGATCAGGAAAACCGAGAGCGGGCAGTTGAGGAGCGCCGCCGCGAACTTCAGCAGGTCTTCGTCGTCCGAGCGCAGGATCAGCGTGGTCTTGCCGGGGATGGTGTCGCCAGCGAGATCGAGTGTCGCGTCGAGCCGTGTGAGCCCTTTCACGATCACCTTTTTCGCCGGGGCTTTCGCGCCGTAGCCGTTCGCGAACGTCGAAGCGAAGCGCTCGCGATCGACCACGGGTGCGTCGTAGCGTCGCCCGAGATAGGTCATCGGCTTGCTGCCCCAGCGCGAGACGTAGCGGCCGAGCGTGCCGGTATTCACCACGCGGTAGTGACGGACTGCGAGGCGATGCTCTTCGGCCTCTTCGACGAGGGGCGCGAGCCGGTAGGCATCCGACGTCGCGCACGCGTTTTCGCAGGGCAGCAGGTCGCCGAGCGTGGGGTGCGCGCGCCCGATCCGCTGCACGAACGCGGCGTGTGGCGAGAGCAGTGCGTCGAGCGGCCAGGGCGCCTCTAGCGTACGTTTGTCGGTTTGCGCCAGCTCGCAGAGCGTATCACCCTCGATGCGCGCGGTCGTGACGGCGGGCGTGCCCGACTCGCGAAAGACCGTGATGATCGAATCCACACGCGCCTGTTCGAATACGTCGCGCCCGAGCCCGACGATGCGTTCGATTTTGTCCAGATGCCGTGCGCGCAGCGCGTTGCCGAAGGGCTTCGAGAGCCACTTGTCGGGCGTGAGATACGCCATCGCGCCGCCTGGCCTGAGGAGCGCGAGGCCTAGCTCCATGAACACGATGTACAGGTCCCAGTTGCCCCTCGCGCTCGGCCACCGCTGCGCTAGCCGCTTGCGCAGCGCGCGGTGGCCCTGGTTAACCATGCGCTCGGAGTCGATATAGGGCGGGTTCGCAATGACGGCGTCGAAGCGCTCGAAGTTGCCTTCGTCGGTGAGGAGGTCGGCGAACTCGATGCGCCATTCGAACGCCGTGGCTTCCTCGGGCGGCGTTCCCGCCTGGTTGTTCGCGAGCGCGTCGTGCAACGCGTCGCGCAGTTGGGCGAATCGAGTCGCTTCTGCGCGTCTTGCGGCGGGAGTGTTTGTCGCCCGCAGTCTTGCTGCGTTCGCGCGATAGTTCGCCACTCGCTTCGCGTTGTCGCGAATGGGCACATCGAAGTCGAAACGGCTGAGCGTCGCGTTGCCTTGTTTGAGGTTGGTCTCGAGGTTCGGCAGCGAAGCGGTGAAATCCGCGTGTTCGAGCAGTTCGATCCACAGCCGCAAGCGTGCCATGCCGACCGAATCTGCACTGATATCGACGCCGAATAGCGAGTGCTCAACGATGTCTCGTTTGACGCGAAAGAGCGTTGCTTCAATCTTGCGGATGGCTTCGCCATCGCGCTCGCGTGTGAACGGCTCGCCATTCGCGCGCGTGACGCAAAGCCGGTCCGCAGTGACGTCGATGCGGCAAGCGCTGAGGGTTTCGCGCTCGCGCGCGGTCAGCAAGCCAAGGCGCACTTTTAGCGCGATCAACTCGTTGAGCGCTGAAACGAGCAGATGCCCCGAGCCCACGGCAGGATCACAGATACGCAGCGAGTCCAGCATCGCCCGAGCTTCGTCGCGGTCTTCGATCAATTCGGATAGCTGATCGATGCTCGTGCAGCGCCAGCCCTTGGCGCGATTCAAGCGATTCAGTGCCGCATGCGTCACGGCGGGACGGGCGAGTTGCATCGCGACGCTGCCTGGTGTGTACCAGGCGCCATCGCGGTAGCCGTTGAGCTTTTCGAAGACGAGCCCGAGCGCCCATGCGTCGAGGCAACGCCGGTTCGCCGCGGCTGGCGCTTGCGCGACCAAACCGGCGGAGAAGTCGAACGCGGCGAGAAAATCGAGCAGATACGCAAGCACGTGCCGCTCGCCGCTCGCATCGGTGAGCACGGTCGCTGAGAAAAGCGGTAGCGTGGCGCGCTCGTCGAGCGCACTCATGCCGAGCAGGCTTCGGTCCAGGTCTTGCGGCCCGAAAAGCGAACCGTCGAAGCGGGGGAGATGAGCGAAGCGAGCCGGTGGCGCGACTTCATCGACGCCTAACACGGCGTCGCACAGTGCGTCGAGTTCGCTGAACGAGCGGATGTGGCGCGCGTTCAGAAACGCGTAGGGCGAATCGCCGCCATGGAGCGTCAGCAGACGCGTTTCGAGCACCTTGAGAAAAAACAGGCGGCTGATCCACGCGATGCAAAGCCGCAGCGCGAGTTCGAAATGGTCGGCGTCCGGCTGCTCGCTTGTGCTCTTTAGCTCGCGGGCCGCGAGACGCGCTAGCGCGAGTTCGATCAGTGCGCCGCGCAATCGCGCGTGCGGCGCGAGTCGCGCGACGGTACGCGCTGCGCCGGAAACGCTCTCCCGCAGCCCGACGATATGCAGCAGTTCGGCGTAAAAATCTTCGTCGAGGCCACCCCCGGCGCTGGCGCGGCGCGTGCGCGGTTTGCGCGCGCGGCGTGTCTGCTGGATGGTTTCTGGCATGGTCTCGTGCGGGTCAGCGCGGCCTGGCGAGGCGCGGTCGGCGCACATTTTACTGCCGCTCGCGTGCGTTTCGTCCTACGCCGTTTGGCCGAGTCGACGCGCCCGCCCGTCTGAGCGATCATCCCTGCAAAGGCGTTGCGGCGGAATGTGCCGCGCTGCTCTGCTATATGATGGCGCCGCGTGAGGCGCCTCGCGGCGTCAACCCGCGGGCCAGGAACGAATCTGCGAACCGGCCCGCCGCATCGAATATCCGACCTATGACCGAACATCCCACTCTCACCTGGCCCGACACCGAAGGCCCGCGCACGGTGCGCTGGCGCTCCGAGGCTGGTGTGCCGGCGCCCAAACGCGTGGTCCTGGCCGACGATCGCACGACCGCGGATACTGCGTACCGTCTCGCCTGCGAAGGCACCGCGCTGCTGTGGCGCGGCGACTATCAAAACGCGCGTCAGCTGCTGCTCGCGATGGCGCGCCGCGCGGAACGCAAGCCCCGCAAGGGTGCGCTTGCCAAAGCGCCTGCTTCACCCCTCGAAGCGTTCCATCTGCATCGCCAGGCGCAGGCACAGCGCGCCCGCACGCTCGCCATGGTGCTGATTCCGCTCGAAGGCGATTACGGCATCAACCTGCGCCGCGCGCCCGACGTGCGGCTTGCGTGCGAAGAGGCGTGGGGCGAGCCCGATGGCGAAGCTTCTGCAGTGTCGTTGCGTGAAATTCTCGGTCTCGTTGGCGCGCACGAATGGCGCAAGAAGGGCGTCGAGATCGCGGCGCTGAACGGGGCGCGCATTCATCCGTACTACGGTGTGTTCTCGCCGGTGCGCGGCGAATACGTCGATCTCGTTGCGCGCACGGCGCTGCCGTCGCTCGAAAAGGCCTTCGATATCGGCACGGGCACGGGCGTGCTTGCCGCCGTGCTTGCCTCGCGCGGTGTGAAGCGCGTGGTCGCGACCGATCAGGACGCCCGCGCGCTGGCCTGCGCGCACGAGAACCTTGAGCGCCTTGGCTATGCCGCGCAGGTCGACGTCGTCGAGGCAGATCTGTTCCCGCCGGGTCGTGCGCCGCTCGTCGTCTGCAATCCGCCGTGGGTGCCGGCGCGTCCCGCGTCGCCTATCGAATACGCCGTGTTCGATCCGGAGAGCCGCATGCTGCGCGGCTTTCTCGGCGGTCTCAAGGATCATCTCGAGCCGGGCGGCGAGGGATGGTTGATCCTGTCCGACTTCGCGGAGCACCTCGGGCTGCGCACGCGCGAATCGCTCGTCGAAATGATCGTGCAGGCCGGACTCGAAGTGGTGGGCCGAGAGGACATTCGTCCGCGGCACCCGAAAGCCTCGGATCCCAGCGATCCGCTCTATCGTGCGCGCGCGGCCGAGCTGACTTCGCTGTGGCGCCTCAAGGCGCGCGCGGAGTGAGTGGGCGGCGGGGAAAAGCGTTGGCAAAAAAGAAGTGTGCGGGCCGCAAACGGCCCGTTTCGATGTTGAACATCGGCGTCGGCGGCGTAGCCGCCGCGCCTCGTGTGCGTCCAGGTCACATCGGCTTCACCCTGGATAGGCCTCGTCGACCTTGAGGCCTGCCAGCTTGAAAATCACGCGCAGCGTTTGCGGCTTGATATCGCGGCGCGACGCCAGCGCCGACATCACGAAATCGAGCACTTTCGCGTACTTCAGCAGAATCAGGCAAGTCTCGAGATCCGAAGGGCCATCGCGCATGCTTTCCGCGACCCGCAGCATCTCCACGGAGATGTCGCGCGCCATTTCCAGCTCCAGTTGCTGCTTTTCCGTCCAGTCGGGAACCGTGATGAGTTTCGTAAGCAGTTCCTGGAATTTTTGCTCTGCGTTTCCGTCAGGTATCGTATTCATTGCATGCCCCATGCAAGGCCGAACAGCGTCGTGCGCTCCTCGCGCAGCGAGGACTGCGCCAGCCTGATTCATCGCAACCGGCACTGCCGGTGCGACCTCCCAATGCGCGCCTGTCGATCCGTTGCCGGCCGGTCGCGCTACGTTTTGGTCCTTTTTGGGCATCGGGGACGAAAATCCTCGTGTCTCTTCTACTCAACCCCTCCCTCCTGTCCGCACGTGGGTCCTCGTGCATGGACGCTATTACGACACTCGCTGCTCTTATGGGTTCGGCAGCCTGAACTAGCTTTTTTCGTAAAATGACAGAAATACGGCAGCCCTTCTGTCGCCTGTCGCACGTATCGCGACATACCTCGCCTTTCATCTGACCACGCCGATGTCCAGCAAGACTTACGAAGTCCGTCCGAACCAGTCTGTCGAACTCCTCAAAGAGCTCCACATCCTGACGCGCGACGGCAAAATGAACCAGGACAGCCGCCGCAAGCTGAAGCAGGTCTATCACCTGTTCCAGTTCATCGAGCCGCTGCTCAAGGACCTCAAACAGGATGGCCGCGACGTGACCCTCGTCGATCACGGTGCGGGCAAGTCCTATCTGGGCTTTATTCTCTACGACCTGTTCTTCAAGGATCAGCGCGACAGGTCACACATTTATGGCATTGAAACGCGCGACGATCTCGTGGAGCACTCGCAGGAGCTGGCTAAACGGCTGGGCTTTGGCGGGATGTCGTTCCTGAACCTTTCGGTCGCCGATTCGATCACGTCGCCGCAACTGCCTGCGACCGTCGACATCGTGACGGCACTGCATGCCTGCGACACCGCCACCGACGACGCCCTGCGCTTCGCACTGAAGAAGCACGCGCGCTACATCGTGGTCGTGCCGTGTTGCCAGGCCGAGGTGGCGGGCGTGCTGCGCCGCAATAAGGGCAAGTCGCTCGGGCAGGCGCTCACGGAAATCTGGCGCCATCCGCTGCATACGCGCGAATTCGGGAGCCAGATCACCAACGTGCTGCGCTGCCTGCAACTCGAAGCGCACGGCTATCAAGTAAGCGTGACGGAACTGGTGGGCTGGGAACATTCGATGAAGAACGAACTCATCATCGCCCAGTACAAGGATTTGCCGCGTCGCCGTCCGGCGGCGCGGCTGGGCGAGATTCTCGACACCTTCGGGCTGGCGGACCTGCGCGAGCGCTTTTTCGCCGACGAGGGCGAAGCGGCCTCAGAGGCGGCAACCGAAAGTTGAGCGTGTGCGCAGCGCGACGTCAGTCGCGCTTGCTCATCCAGTCGCGCCAACCTTCGAAGCCGAGCTTGCGCAGCGTTTCCTGGTTGCGTTCGTAGATGTCGGCGGCGTCGGGGAATGCCTCGACCGCGCGCTCGATGCTCGCCTCCCGCAGCAGATGCAGGATCGGATACGGCGCGCGGTTCGTATAGTTCTCGATGTCGTCGGGCCCGGTGCCCTCGAACTGGTATTGCGGGTGAAAGCTCGCGACCTGCAGCGTGCCTTCCAGCCGCAACTGCTGCACGAGGCGCTCGGCAAACCAGGTTGCGTCGTTGAAATCGGCGAAGTCGGCGAGCGCGTGAGGCAGGATCAGGAGTGTCGTGTCGATCTGCGCGGCGTCTGCTTGAGCGAGCGTTTGCAATTCGCGCTCGAGATCGGTGAGGACACCTTCCAGATCGCTCGCCTCGCTGATCACGTAGCGAATCTGGTTCTTCACATGCACGCTCTTTGCGAACGGGCAGAGGTTCAGGCCAATCACGGCGCGCGTAAGCCAGTGGCGGGTCGCTTCGAGAATGGCGGCGTGGTCGGGGGACAGAGCAGCAGTTTCGTTCATCGTGTCATTTTACGGGCGGCTAGCGCTGGGGACATGCCGCCTCGATCAGCAGCTTTGCCATGCGCGGCGCCGCGAGAATCGCGCCGGAGCCGGGGCCGTAGGTCTGGCTTGCGGCATAGACGCCTTCGACGAGCAGCGCGAGTTCCTCCGCAAGCGCAACCGGATCGTTGGCGCCTGCTTCCTGCGCGAGCGCGGTGAGCCGCGCCATGAGCTTCGTCTTGTTGCTGTCGACACTACGCCGCGCGGGATGCGTGGCGTCGGGAAATTCGGTCGCGACGTTCACGAACGGGCAGCCGCGATAGTCCGGCGCCGAGGCGCGGCGCGCGAGGTCCTCGAAATACTGCAGCAACTGCTTCGCAGGCTCGCCTGGATGCTTCGCGAGACTTTCGTCGAAGCGCTCGAAAAAGCGCACGTCGCAGCGCTGCAGGTAGGCGACGACGAGATCGTCCTTCGACGAAAACTGCCGGTACAGGCTCATCTTGTTGACGCCGGCACGCTCGACCACCGCCTCGATGCCGACCGCGCGCACGCCCTCGCGGTAGAAAAGCTCGTCGGCGGCGCGCAGCAGGTGCTCATGGGCGCGCGCCCCGGCCGTCTGCGCACGGGGGCGGGCCGGGCGTGCAGAGGTGGTAGACGCTGCGTCGTGGCCTTCGTGTTTCATGAGGGCATCTCGCGATCAAGGTGATTGCTTGACATGTTACCGAGTGGTAACTACTATCGCAACACACTTGTGACCGATCGGTAACAATCGAGCGATGGCGAATCGTCGCAGCTAGCGGTCATATCAACGAAAACATCGGCGTGTCGAAGCCAGGCACGTCGTGACAGGAGCGCGAATGAACTGGGCAGCGAGGCGAATAGCTGGGAGTTTCCACTACGGGTGGCTCGTCGTGGCAGTGGTGTTTCTGGTGCTGCTGGCGGCGGCCGGCACGCGCGCGACGCCGAGCGTGATGATGGTCCCGCTCGAGCATCAGTTCGGCTGGAGCCGCGCGACGATCTCGCTTGCCATCTCGGTGAACATCGCACTCTATGGGCTGATGGGGCCGTTCGCGGCGGCGGCCATGCAGCGCTTCGGCGTGCGGCCCACGCTGCTCGCGGCGCTCGGCACGATGGCGGCGGGCGTGGCGCTTTCCGCGCTGATGACGCATCCGTGGCAGATGATCCTGATCTGGGGCGTGATGGTGGGCGGCGCCACGGGCGTCGCGGCGCTTTCGCTCTCGGCCACTGTCGTCACGCGGTGGTTCAGCTCGCACCGCGGGCTTGCCATGGGCATCCTCACAGCGAGTTCGGCCACGGGCCAGCTCGTGTTCCTGCCGCTCCTCGCGGCGATCGTGGAGAAGCACGGCTGGCAGTCGGTGGTGCTCGTGGTCGCGGTGGCCGCCGCCGCGGTGCTGCCCCTCGTGCTGTTCCTGCTCCCCGAGCGGCCCGCGAGCGTGAATCTGCGTCCGTTCGGCGAGGATGAGAGCACGCCCGTCGCGCCGCCCGCGCCGCATCAGAATCCGCTGAAGATCGCGTTCGACGCGCTCTTCTCGGCGAGCCGCACGCGCGACTTCTGGCTGCTCTTCTTCAGCTTCTTCATTTGCGGTGCGAGCACGAACGGCTATGTGGGCACGCACCTCATTGCCATGTGCGGCGACTACGGCATGACCGAAGTGCAGGGCGCCTCGCTGCTCGCCACGATGGGCATTTTCGACCTGTTTGGCACGACGCTTTCGGGCTGGCTCTCGGACCGCTTCAACAGCCGCGTGCTGCTGTTCTGGTACTACGGGCTGCGCGGACTTTCGTTGATCTATCTGCCGCACGCGTTCGGCATCGACTTCTTCGGGTTGCCGATTTTCGCGGTGTTCTACGGGCTCGACTGGATCGCGACCGTGCCGCCTACGGTACGCCTTGCCACCGACGTCTTCGGCAAAGAGCGCGCGCCGATCGTGTTCGGCTGGGTCGTGGCGGGGCATCAGCTTGGCGCGGCATTCGCGGCGCTCGGCGCGGGCTTGTTGCGCGCGAGCCTCGGCACCTACACGGTGGCGTCGATGATTTCGGGCGGCCTGTGTCTCGTGGCGTCGTTCCTCGTGCTGCGCATCAACCGCGGGCCGCGCACCGTGGGTGTGCAGCCAGCCTGACGACGCGCTCGCGCACCGCGACTTCAAAGCGCCGGTTCGCACTTCGGCGCACCCGACGGGCGACGCATGAGCGTCGCCCCTTGCGTTTGAGCGTATTTCACGCGGTGCGGTTATTCTAGTGACCCCCGGGCACGCCGCCCGCCACCCCAAGGACACACAAGGCATGACGAAGCACAAACCCGCACCGACAGCCGTGCCCATTCACGAACTCATCGCCGGCCGCTGGAGCCCGCGCGCCTATTCGAGCGAGCCGGTGAGCCGCGAGGCGCTGCACGCAGTGATCGAGGCGGCGCGCTGGGCGCCCTCGGGCTACAACCTGCAGCCGTGGCGCTTTATCGTGTTCGACCGTAGCGCCGACGAAATCGCGTTCAAGCGCGCGTTCGCGACGCTCGTGCCGTTCAACCAGCAGTGGAACGCGCCAGCGTCGGTGCTGATCGCTGTGACGGCGCATACGCTCAACGCGAAGGGTGAAGTGAATCGCACGGCGCAATATGATGCGGGCGCGGCGGCGATGTCGCTCGTGCTCCAGGCGCATGCGCTGGGTCTCGCCGCGCACCAGATGAGCGGTTTCGACGTGCAGGCGTTCCGCAAGGAATTCGCGCTCCCGAACGACGTGGAGCCGCTGTCGATGATCTCGATCGGCCACTACGGCGAAGCCGAGAAGCTGGAGCCTGTGCTGCGCGATCGCGAAAAGGCGGAGCGCACGCGTTCGGCGATGGGCGAGATCGCCTACGCGAACGCCTGGAAGCAGCCGTTCAAGGGGTGAACCGAGGGTAGCCCAGTACCCATGCGGGCTGCGGGCTTTTCCTCCTGAGCGAAAACGCGCGGCATGGCCCGCGCGTTTTTTTCTTGCGGGGCCGCATCGTGGGCCTGCGGTTGCTCCGCGCCGCGCTTTCGTGCTACAAAGCCGATCCCCCCGACCTTTCCTCACTTGCGCGCGCATACGCTGCGGCGCGCTCTTGCCATGACCAGCTTCTGCGCGATTGACTTCGGAACCTCCAATTCGGCGGTGGCGCTCCCGGCAGCGGCCGACGGCGCGATGCGCCTCGCGCCGGTGGAAGGCGCGCACACCACCTTGCCCACGGCGGTGTTCTTCAACGTCGACGAACACACCCGCGAATTCGGGCGTGCGGCGCTTGCGTCCTATATCGACGGCTTCGACGGCCGGCTGATGCGCTCAATGAAGAGCATCCTCGGCTCTCCGCTCGCCGAAAGCACGACCGACCTCGGCGACGGCAGCGCGATGCCCTATACCGAGATCATTACGATCTTTCTGGAGCACCTGAAGCGCAGCGCCGAGCGTTGCTCGGGTGCGGCCATCACGCGCGCTGTGCTGGGTCGCCCCGTCTTCTTCGTCGACGAAGACCCGCGCGCCGACCAGCTTGCCCAGGACCAGCTCGAAGCGGCGGCGCGCCGCGTGGGCTTTCGCGAGATCGAGTTCCAGTACGAGCCGATCGCGGCGGCGTTCGACTACGAGTCGCGCCTCGCGCAAGAAGGGCTCGTGCTCGTGGCCGACATCGGTGGGGGTACGTCGGACTTCTCGCTCGTGCGTGTGGGGCCGGGCCGCATGACGCGGCTCGAGCGCAAGGACGACGTGCTCGCGCACCACGGCGTGCATGTGGCGGGCACTGACTTCGACCGCCGCGTCGAACTCGCGACCATCCTGCGCGAACTGGGATACCAGTCGCTCGACCCCGAAGGGCGCGAAGTGCCGAACCGCATCTATTTCGATCTGGCGACCTGGCACCTCATCAACACGATCTACACGCCCAAGCGCGCGACCGAGCTGAAGCTCATGCGCCATCTGTACCCCGACACGCGCCATCACGACCGGTTGATGCGCGTGGTCGACGAGCGCCTGGGGCACGCGCTCACCGCGCGCGCGGAGGAGGCGAAGATCGGTGTTTCGGCGGGCGGCGAGACGATGATCGACCTCGAAGCGGTCGAAGCGGACCTGCGCCTCGCGTTCGGCGACGCGCAACTCGTCGAGGCGGGCCGCGAGGAGACGCGGCGCATCGTGCAGGCCGCGCGTGAAACGGTGCAGGCGGCGGGTGTCGCGCCAGGGCAGGTGAGCGCGCTTTACTTCACGGGCGGCTCGACCGGCCTCTTGTTTCTGACGCAGGCGCTGGCGGAGGCGTTTCCGCAGTCGCAGGCCGTGTTCGGCGACCGTCTTGCCAGCGTGGCAACCGGCCTTGGCATTCACGCACAGCGCCTTTTCGGCTGAACGCGCGGGGTGCCTAAACCCCGTTGAATTACCTGGAAAACGCAGACGACAAAAAACCCCACCTTCGAGAAGAAGAGTGGGGTTTTTCGGTAAGCTTGCTAGTCAGGATCTCCGCAAAAGCGGCGTTCAGATCCTGGAAGCCGTAGCAAACCAATAAGCGCAGTACTTAGACCGGCTTGATGTTGGCAGCTTGCTTGCCCTTCGGGCCCGTGCGGACTTCGAATTGAACCTTTTGGTTCTCTTGCAGCGTCTTGAAGCCGTCAACCTTGATTTCCGAGAAGTGCGCGAACAGATCTTCGCCGCCGCCGTCCGGAGTGATGAAGCCAAAGCCCTTTGCGTCATTGAACCACTTGACGGTACCGGTTTCCATATTACTTTCCTAAAAATGAATGAAGGCCGAAGCCCGAGAGGTGCACGAAAATCAAGGAAGGGGTATGGGACCAGCCGGAGTACCGTTGATGGGCGAACTACGAAAGACCAATTCACACTCGCCGCTTGAAATCCTGCCCGAACTTTATACGGCTAAATGCCACGAAGGTCAACTAGGTCCCCGGGAAAGTACGTATTTTTTTGCTACAGGGTCGAAACCAACCCTTACAAAGCTTGATAAGCAAATGACTTTTTTGTATTAGGCGGTCGTTTTTGGCGCCCTTCTGTGGTGCAACCGGTTAAACTACGCGCCGCGCGGAAGTTGCGCCTACAGGCGCAATCTTTTGTGTGGAGGTACGACAACCGCAGGAAACCCGCCCGCAAAACAGACGGGATAAACGCGATGTCGAGCTGCTCTTGAAACAGGAGAAGACGTGAAAAGTTCTATTCAACGGAACATCGGCCCGTTCGCGCTGATGTTTACCGGCCTCGGATCGATCATCGGTTCCGGCTGGCTGTTCGGCGCGTGGAAGGCGGCGAAAATTGCAGGTCCGGCGGCGGTCTGCGCCTGGATCATCGGCGCCGTGGTCATTCTGGCCATCGCGCTCACCTACGCTGAACTCGGTGCGATGTTCCCGGAGTCGGGCGGTATGGTCCGTTACGCCCGCTATTCGCACGGCGCACTGGTGGGCTTCATCAGTGCGTGGGCCAACTGGATCGCCATTGTCTCGGTGATCCCGATCGAAGCCGAAGCCTCGATCCAGTACATGAGCACCTGGCCCTATGAGTGGGCGCACGCGCTCTTCGTCGACGGGTCACTGACACATTCAGGGCTCGGCCTCTCGGCGATTCTCGTGATCATCTACTTCATGCTCAACTATTGGGGTGTGAAGCTGTTCGCGCGTGCGAACAGCGCGATCACGATCTTCAAGTTCATCATCCCGGGCTTGACGATCATCGGCCTGATGGCGGGAAGTTTCCACCACGAGAATTTTGGCCAAACGACGACCTTCGCGCCGTATGGCTGGTCGGCGGTGTTCACGGCGGTTGCCACGAGCGGCATCGTGTTCGCGTTCAATGGCTTCCAGAGCCCGATCAACCTCGCTGGCGAAGCGCGCAATCCGGCCAAGAGCGTGCCGTTCGCGGTCATTGGCTCGATTCTCTGCGCGCTCGTGATCTACGTGCTGCTGCAGATCGCCTATATCGGCGCGGTCAATCCGGCTGACGTCGCGAAGGGCTGGAACACGTTCAACTTCAAGTCGCCGTTCGCGGAACTCGCGATCGCACTGAACCTGAACTGGCTCGCGATCCTGCTCTACGTCGACGCGTTCGTGAGCCCGAGCGGCACCGGTACGACCTACATGGCGACGACCTCGCGCATGATCTACGCGATGGAGCGCAACAACACGATGCCGAAGATGTTCGGCAACGTGCACCCGTTCTACGGCGTGCCGCGTAACGCGATGTGGTTCAACCTGCTCGTCTCGTTCATCTTCATGTTCTTCTTCCGCGGCTGGAGTTCGCTCGCGGCGGTGATCTCGGTGGCGACGGTGATTTCGTACCTGACCGGCCCGATCAGCCTGATGGCGCTCAAGCGCGCCGCCTCGGACATCGAGCGCCCGCTGAGCGTGCCGTTCATGAAAGTGATCGCGCCGTTCGCGTTCGTCTGCGCGTCGATGATCCTGTACTGGGCGAAGTGGCCGCTGACCGGCGAAATCATTCTGCTGATGGTCGTCGCGCTGCCGGTGTACTTCTACTTCCAGCGCAAGCAAGGCTTCGACGGCTGGGGCCAGGATCTGAAGGCCGCATGGTGGCTGTGCGCATACCTGCCGATCATGGCGCTCCTCTCGCTGCTCGGCAGCAAGCAGTTCGGCGGCAGCGGTCTGCTGCCCTACGGCTGGGACATGCTGGTCGTCGCGCTGATCTCGCTCGTGTTCTATTACTGGGGCGTGAATTCGGGCTATCGCTCGCCTTACCTTGCGGAACGCCAGGAGCACGACGAAGTCCTCGAAGGCATCGGCGCGCACTAAGTCTCAGACTTAGCGTCGCACAATACAAAAAGCCCGCCTGAAGCGATTCAGGCGGGCTTTTTTTGCCTTGTGAGCCAACGCGCAGCCAGTGTGCCGGCTCGCAGCGGCGTTATTGCACGGCGCTGCCGAACACGTAGTTCGTCATCGCGAGCGCACGCTGGTAGGTGCCAAGCGACTGCACACCGAGCGTGTAGTCGTCGTCGGCTGCGCCGAGCGCCGCGAAGACGGGCAGCAGGTGCTCGTCGGTCGGGTGCATGAGCGCGGCGTGCGGTGCACGCTGGCGGTAGTCGAGCAAGGCGTCGATGTCGCGCGCGGCGAGGTGGTTCTCGAACCACTCCGTGAACTCCGCCACGCGCGGGTCGGCGTCTTCCGGGCGCGCCGAGAAGTCCGCCTCGCGCAGGTTATGCGTGATCTGGCCCGAGCCGATCACCATCACGCCTTCGTCGCGCAGCGAGCGCAGCGCGCGGCCCAGCGCGAAGTGATGCGCGGCGTTGGCGCGCGGCTGGACCGAGAGTTGGGCGACGGGCACGTCGGCGTCGGGGAACATCAGCAGCATGGGCACCCACGCGCCATGGTCGAGGCCATGCGCTTCCTCGTCGACGGGAACGCCTTGCTCGCGCAGCAGCGCCGCGGCGCGCTGCGCCATCTCGGGCGCGCCCGGCGCGGGGTACTGGATTTCGTAGAGAGCGCGCGGAAAGCCGTAGAAATCGTGGATCGTTTCAGGCTGCGTGGCGGTGCTCACCGCGGGGCGCATCGTGCCCCAATGTGCGGAGAGCATGAGCACCGACTGCGGTCGCGGCAAATGCTGCGAAAGCACGGTAAAGCTGCCGGAAGGCAGCGACGGGTCGATCGGCAGCGTAGGCGCGCCGTGCGAGAGGAAAAGGGTAGGCGTGCGGGTGGTCATGATCGTGGGCTGGCCGCGCCGGGGCGGTCCGAAAGTATGGTATTGCGATCAATATACGACCCAACCGTCGCGAATTAAACGGGCCGAAAGGGAATTGATTGTATCGCCGGCATTGATAATCGACGCGGCGCAGGAAGATGCGGTGGGCGCTTACTCGTCGCCGCCGTGCAGCCCCGGCCAGGCGGGCGAGAGCGCGGGCCCGAGCGCGAACAGGTCGAGCACGCGCGCGACCGTGTGATCAATCATCTCATCGATCGAAGCCGGCTGGTTGTAGAAGGCCGGCAACGGCGGGAAGATCACGCCGCCCATTTCGGTCACGGCCGTCATGTTGCGCAGGTGCGCGAGGTTGAACGGCGTTTCGCGTACGAGCAGCACGAGACGGCGGCGTTCCTTGAGCGTGACGTCGGCGGCGCGCGCGATCAGATTGTCGGAGAGACCGTGGGCGACACTCGCGAGCGTCTTCATCGAGCAGGGCGCCACGATCATGCCGTCGGTCGCGAACGAGCCCGAAGCGATGGTCGCGCCGACGTCGCGTACGGAATGCACGACATCTGCTCGCGCGTGCAGATCGTCCTTCGCGAGCTGCAATTCGTGCTGAATGTTGAGCCAGCCCGCGGCGGAAACGAGCAGGTGCGTTTCGACGCCGCCCAGTCGCCGCAGCATGTCGAGCATGCGCACGCCGTAGATCGAGCCGGTGGCTCCCGTGATCGCGACGATCAGCCGGCGTTGCGGCAATTGTGCGATAGCGGAAGAGGCTGGGGAGGCGGTATTCACGTCAGGCGGGCAGGCGGGAGTCGAAGCGAAGGCGAGGCGTCCAGCGCCTCATGACAAGCGACGGCGTAGCGTGCCGTGCGCTCGGGACGGCGCAGACGCAACGCGCTGCGCCCGATGCCGCCCCGTTTCCGGCAATTACGCCGCGGCGAAAAGCTGCTGCAGCTCGCCGTTCTGATACATCTCCATCATGATGTCCGAGCCGCCGATGAACTCGCCCTTCACGTAGAGCTGCGGGATGGTCGGCCAGTTCGAGAATTCCTTGATGCCCTGGCGGACCGCGTCGTCCTCGAGCACGTTGACGGTCTTGAACTGATCGACGCCGCAGGCTTTCAGGATCTGCACCGCGCGACCGGAGAAGCCGCACATCGGGAACTGCGCGTTGCCCTTCATGAAGAGGACGACGGCGTTTTCGTCGACGATCTGCTTGATGCGTTGTTGGGTGTCCATGACTGACCTTGCGTTTGAATTGATGCTGAATACGTTGGAATGCAGGATGAAATGATAGCGGATTTCGCTCGCGCGAGCCCGGCGCTACGAGGCGCGCTTCTGGTCGGCCCGCAGCGCCAGGCGCCCCCCGCTGATGCGTTCGATGCCGGCCAGATCGCGCTCGGAGCGCACGTCCGTGAAACCGGCGCGTTCCAGCAACGCCCGGACAGCGGCAGCCTGGTCGTAGCCGTGCTCCATCCAGAGCACGCCTGCCGGCGCGAGCCGGGCCGGTGCGCCCGCGACGATCGCGCGCAGGGCGCTGAGGCCGTCGGCTTCGTCGGTGAGCGCGCCGCGCGGCTCGAAGCGCAGGTCGCCTTGCTCCAGATGCGGGTCGCCGCTCGCGATGTAGGGCGGATTGCTGACGATCGCCTCGAAGCGCAGCGCCGGGTCGAGCGTGTCGTACCAGCTGCCCGCGACGAACGCGAGCGGGCCGCCGGGGCGCCCCGCGTCGAGCAGTTTCGCGGCGTTGCGCGAAGCCACTTCGAGCGCGGCTGCCGAACGATCGACGGCCCAAACGCGCGCATCGGGCCGTGCCGAGGCGAGCGCCACCGCAATCGCGCCGCTGCCGGTGCCAAGGTCGAGCACGCGTGGTTGTGCGATGCCTTCGAGCGCCGCGAGCGCGGTTTCCACGAGCAGCTCGGTATCGGGACGCGGAATCAGCACGTCGGGCGTCACGTCGAAGTCGAGGCCGTAAAACTCGCGTGCGCCCACGAGCTGCGCAATCGGCTCGCCTTGTACGCGGCGCGCTTCGAGGGCGCGGTAGGCGTCCACGCGGGCCGCGTCGAGCGGCTCATCGCCGCGCGTGATGAGTTCGGTGCGGCGCCAGACGAGGACATGCATCAGCAGAATGCGCGCTTCGAGTGCGGGCAGCGGCGAGGCGCGCAGCAGCGCCTCGGCGGTAACGGCTTCGCTCATGGCTCGTGCGCGCTCAATCGGCGTCGCCCAGCGACGCAAGCTGCTCGGCCTGATGCTCAGAAACGAGCGCGCCGATCAGTTCGTCGAGGTCGCCATCCATGATCGCTTCGAGGCGATACAGCGTGAGGTTGATGCGGTGATCGGTGAGCCGCCCCTGCGGAAAGTTGTAGGTGCGGATGCGCTCCGAGCGGTCGCCCGAGCCCACGAGGCTCTTACGCGTGGCCGCTTCCTTCGCGTGCTGCTCCTGGTACTGCTTGTCCTTGATGCGCGCGGCGAGCACCTTGAGCGCGCGGTCCTTGTTCTTGTGCTGCGAGCGGTCGTCCTGGCACTCCACCACGATGCCGGTCGGAAGGTGCGTCACGCGCACGGCCGAATCGGTCTTGTTGATGTGCTGGCCGCCTGCGCCCGAGGCTCGGAACGTGTCGATGCGCAGGTCGGCGGGATTGATCTCGACTTCGCCGATCTCATCGGCTTCCGGCATCACCGCGACCGTGCAGGCCGACGTGTGGATGCGGCCCTGCGTTTCGGTGGCGGGCACGCGCTGCACGCGATGGCCGCCCGACTCGAACTTGAGCTTCGAGTACGCCGCCTCGCCCGCAATACGCACGATCACTTCCTTGTAGCCGCCCAGATCCGACTCGCTCGCCGACATCATTTCGATCTGCCAGCGGCTGCGCTCCGCGTAGCGCAGGTACATGCGCAGCAGGTCGCCCGCGAAGAGGGCCGACTCGTCGCCGCCCGTGCCCGCGCGGATTTCGAGGAACACGTTGCGGTCGTCGTTGGGGTCTTTCGGCAGCAGCATCATCTGCAATTCGTGCTGAAGCTGCGCCATGCGCTCGCGCGCGGCTTTCACCTCTTCTTCGGCGAAGTCGCGCATCGAGGCGTCGGCGAGCAGGTCTTTCGCCGCGGCCTCGTCGTCTTTGGCTTGACGCCACTGGCCGTAGTGCTCGACCACCGGCCCCAGTTCCGAGTGCTCACGCGTGAGCTTGCGGTACTGCTCGCGGTTCGAGGTCACGTCGGGACGGCTCAACAGGTCGTTTAGCTCGGCCAGGCGCGTAGTCAACTGGTCGAGCTTCGATTGCATGCTCGTTTTCATCGGGCGGTGCGGAGCGGACTCCGGATAGGACTGCGAGAGAGAAGAGGCGGGCGTGCGGCCCGGTTGTGCACGGCGCGCATGGCGCGCGCCCGACCGCGAACGTCGCTAACGGTCCGAACTGCCGGAAGAGTCGGACGAGTCGGTAGAGCCGGCGGAACGCGGCGAGGTCGTGACATCCGACGCAGGCGGTGCGGCGTCGTCTGTTCTTGCCGGCTGGCCGTGGCGGTAAAAGCCGCCCATCAGTTCGATGAGCGAGTCGCGCTGATCGCCGCGCGACGTGTTGAGCGCATGCGTCGGGCCGTGGATCAGCTTGTTGGTGAGCGACTGCGACAGCGCTTCGAGCACGGCGGACGGGTCGTCGCCGCGCGCGAGCATCTTGCGGGCACGTTCGAGCTCGGCGCGACGCAACGTGTCGGCCTGAGTGTGCATGTGGCGGATGACCGGCACGATGCTGCGCGAGTCGAGCCACTGCATGAAATTCGCCACGCGCGACTCGATGATCGTCTCGGCCTGCGCGACGGCGGCCTGGCGCGATGCATTGCCTTCGCGCACGATCGTGCCGAGATCGTCGACGGTATAAAGGAACACGTCTTCGAGCTGGGCGACTTCGGGCTCGATGTCACGGGGCACCGCGAGGTCGACCATGAAAATGGGGCGGTGCCGGCGCGCTTTCACCGCGCGCTCCACCGCGCCGAGTCCAATGATGGGCAGCGTGGACGCCGTGCACGAGACGATGATGTCGAACTCGTGCATGCGCGTGGGCAGGTCGGAGAGCGGAATGGCGCGCCCGCCGAAACGTTCGGCAACATAGCGCCCGCGCTCGGCGGTGCGGTTTGCGACGACGAGTTCGCGCGGCTGCTGCGCGGCGAAGTGCGCGGCGCACAGTTCGATCATCTCGCCCGCGCCGATGAAGAGCACGCGCTGGTTGGCGATCTTGTCGAAGATGCGCTGTGCGAGGCGCACAGCGGCGGCCGCCATGGAGACCGATTGCGCACCGATCTCGGTAGTGCTGCGCACTTCCTTCGCCACAGCGAAGGTGCGCTGGAACAACTGGTTCAAATAGGTGCCGAGCGCGCCGGCCTCGGTCGCGGTACGAACCGCGGTCTTCATCTGGCCGACGATCTGCGTCTCGCCCAGCACCATCGAATCGAGCCCCGAAGCCACCCGGAACGCATGACGCACCGCTTCGGACTGCGGCAGCGTGTAGACGTGCGGTGCAAGTTCCTCTTCGCGGATGCCGTGGTAATGCGAAAGCCAGCTCACGGCGGCGTCGCGCGAGCTTTGCGCGTCGGTCGCGCAGTAGAGCTCGGTGCGGTTGCAGGTGGAGAGAATGGCGGCTTCCGGCGCGCTCAGCGAACGCTTGCCGGACCACGCTTCCTTGAACAGGGCGAGCGCGGGCTTGATCTGTTCGAGCGGAAACGCCACGCGTTCGCGCAAGGCGACGGGCGCGGTGTGGTGATTGATTCCGATCGTTAGAAGCTGCATACCATGGGGGCGAGATTTAGGCGGATATTATAACTTTTCCTCGCTTCCGACATTCGCGTCGACAGAGTCCGACATTTCAGTGGGTGATATGGGGAGTCTTTCGAGCTGGTAACCAAAGCCGTACAAAGTCGTCAAACGCCAGCCGTGTTCGGGCCCGAGCTGCAATTTGCTGCGCAGCCGGGAAGCGTGAGTGTCGAGCGTGCGCGACCGAACGTCGCGGTTCAGATTCCACACGGTTTCGAGGATGCGCGCTCGCGAAACGGGGCGCGATGCGTTGGTGAAGAGCAGCAGCGCGAAACGGTATTCCTTGGGCGTGAGTGTGACGGTTTGACCCCGAAACGACACTTCGTAACGCCCGGAATCGAAGAGGTAGTCGCCAAAGCCATGGCGGGCGCGGTTGCGCGGCCGGCGCACGCCCGCGCGGCGCAGGAGCGCGTCGATGCGCGCGAGCATTTCGGGGCCGCGCACGGGCTTGGCAATGCAGTCGTCCGCACCGGCCTGCAGGCTCGCGACGATCTCGCTTTCATGGGGCGCGAGCATCAGCGCGATGGCGGGCAGACCGGGGAGCAGCTTGCGCGCCTGGGGGATGACGTCGTCCGCGCCAGCGTCGCCGCACCACCAGGCCGCGATCAGAAGGTCGAAGGTTTCGTCTTCGAGGGTTTCGAAGAGCTGTGCGCCGAGCGGGAAATGCTGGCATGCGTGCCCACCCGCAATGAGCAGGCGGACGAGGGTTTCGGCCTGACGGGCGTCTGGTTCGACAAGGGCGATTCGCATACGAGAGAGTGCGGCTGGAGTGGCCCGGATGCGCTTGCCTTGCGCCATCCTGCCCCCTACACTCAACCGCTACGCGGGAAGCGCCGAGCCGACCGTTTTCCAGTTTTAAAAGAGACTAACCAAGTTACAAATGCTAGCTCTCGTGCTTCGGCGGTCCTATCAGACTTATCCGAAAACCTATAGGACAAGTCTCTAATGGGCTGGCCCGGTATTGTCATTCTTGGTCTGGTGGTGGGCTGTGCGGGATGGTGGCTCCATCCCTTGCGCCGAGCCGCACGTCACTCACTCGTGCTGGCGGTCGTGGCCGGCGTGGTCGGTGCGGCGCTCGCGAACGCGGCCGGCAGTGCGACCGGTCTTTTCTACGATGGCGAGTTACTCCAGTGGCCGCTTTGCACGGCGCTCGCACTCGTTTTCGTAGGCGTGTGCGTGGCGCTGCGCGGGCGGTCAAGCTAGTCGCGCGCAGCCGGCTTGCCCCAAACGCCGCCTTTGGCCGAACCCAGATCTTCCGCATCGAATACTTCGCAGGTGAAAACATGAACGCCCGACTCCCCGAAACCTCCTCGATCCCCGAACGCATTGCCGCCCTGCGCGCCGCGATGGCGCGCGCCGGTGTGGATGCCGCCCTCGTGCCGTCCGCCGATCCGCACCTGTCCGAATACCTGCCGCGCCGCTGGCAGGGGCGCGAGTGGCTCTCGGGCTTCACCGGCTCGGTGGGCACGCTCGTAGTGACGAAGGATTTCGCAGGCGTATGGGTCGACAGCCGCTACTGGGTGCAGGCCGAGCAACAACTAGCCGGCACCGGCATCCAGCTCATGAAGATGATGGGCGGCCAGCAGAGCGCGCCGCACATCGACTGGCTCGCGCAGAACGTGGGCGCAGGCGGCGCGGTGGCCGTGGATGGCGCGGTGCTCGGCGTGGCCTCGGCGCGCGCGTTGACCGATGCGCTCACGGCGCGCGACGTCGCGCTGCGCACGGACCTCGATCTGCTCGACGATGTCTGGCAGGGCCGTCCGTCGCTGCCGCTCGAACCCGTGTACGAGCACGTCGCGCCGCACGCCGACACGAGCCGCGCCGGCAAGCTCGACCAGGTGCGCCGCGCGATGCAGGAGAAGGGCGCGCAATGGCACTTCGTCTCCACGCTCGACGACCTCGCCTGGCTCTTCAACCTGCGCGGCGCGGACGTCAACTACAACCCGGTGTTCGTCGCGCACGCGCTGATCGGTCTGGACGACGCGACGCTTTTCGTCGCCGACGGCAAGGTGAGCGAGGCGCTCGTGCAGTCGCTCGCGAAAGACAAGGTGCGCGTCGCGCCCTATGCCGAGGCCGCCGCCGCGCTCGCGGCGCTGCCCGCGAAGGCCACGCTGCTCGTCGATCCGCGCCGCGTGACGTATGGCTTGCTGCAGGCGGTGTCGTCGGCGGTGAAGCTCGTTGAGTCGGTCAATCCGAGCACGTTCTTCAAGTCGCGCAAGACGGCCGCCGAAGCCGACCACGTGCGCGCGACCATGGAGCAGGACGGTGCGGCGCTCGCCGAATTCTTCGCGTGGTTCGAGGCGGCGGTTGGCCGCGAGACCATCACCGAGCTGACCATCGACGAAAAGCTTTCCGCCGCGCGTGCGCGCCGCGCGGGCTTCAAGTCCCTCTCATTCGCGACGATCGCGGGCTTCAACGCGAACGGCGCGATGCCGCACTACCGCGCCACGCCCGAATCGCACAGCGTGATCGAAGGCAATGGCCTCTTGCTCATCGACTCGGGCGGCCAGTACCTCGACGGCACCACGGACATCACGCGCGTCGTACCCGTGGGCACGCCGAGCGCGGAGCAAAAGCGCGACTTCACGCTCGTGCTCAAGGGCATGATGGCGCTCTCGCGCGCGAAGTTCCCGCGCGGCATCCGCTCGCCGATGCTCGACGCCATCGCGCGCGCGCCGATCTGGGAAGCGGGCGCGGACTATGGCCACGGCACCGGCCACGGCGTGGGCTACTTCCTGAACGTGCACGAGGGTCCGCAGGTCATCTCGCATTACGCGCCGGCCGAGCCCTGGACCGCGATGGAAGAGGGCATGATCACTTCGGTGGAGCCGGGCATCTACCGGCCGGGCAAGTGGGGCGTTCGCATCGAGAATCTCGTGCTGAACCAGCGCGCCGAAACGACCGAATTCGGCGACTTCCTCGACTTCGAGACGCTCACGCTCTGCCCGATCGACACGCGCTGCATCGATCTGGCGCTCTTGCGCGCGGACGAGCGCGAATGGCTCAATGCGTATCACGAGACGGTGCGCGTGCGCGTGGCGCCACAGGTGAGCGGCGATGCGCTCGCGTGGCTCGAAAAGCGCACGCAGCCGATCTGATGTCCCCGGTGGTCACCGGTATCCAGATAGCGATCAGCTGGCAATCAAGCGGAGCGAAACGCGCATGGCGATCAAGGCAGTGGTGTTCGATTTCGGCGGGGTGCTCGTGGACTGGAGTCCCGAGCATCTCTATCGCAAGCTCATCCCCAACGACGACGAGCGGCGCTGGTTCCTCACACACGTCTGCAAGATGGACTGGGTGATCCGCCAGGACGGCGGTGAGCCTATCGCAGTGGGCACCGAGGAACTGGTCGCGCAGTTTCCTGAGCACGAGGCGCTTATCCGTGCGTTCTATGATCGCTGGCACGAGATGGTCGGCGGGCTGCTCGAGGGCGGCGTCGCCACCTTCGAGCACCTGGAGGCGGCGGGCGTGCCGATCTTCGGTCTCACGAACTGGTCGGCGGAGACGTTTCCGTGGGCGTGGGAGCGCTTCGGCATCCTGCGGCGCTGTCGTGACATCGTCGTTTCGGGCCGCGTGAAGCTTGTGAAGCCCGACCCGGCGATTTTCCACGAGATGTTCCGCCGCATCGAAGCGCAGTTGCCGGGCGTGAAGCCCGAAGAGCTCGTTTTCATCGACGACAACGCGCACAACGCACAAGCCGCCACGGCGCTCGGCTGGCACGGCGTGCACCACACGAGCAACGCCGCCACCGACGCGAAACTGCGCGAACTCGGCCTGCCGGTCTAACCAGGTTGCAGTCCGCAGGCCGAAGTCCCCGCCCCGTGCGTTATTTCGATGCGGGCGCCGGCGGCACTGGCTGCAGCAGACTGCGCAGCGCGTCGGCGATACTCTTCGCGGTTTGCCCGGCGCCCTTCGCCACACCTTCCGCGCTCACGCCGAGCGCCTGCGCGAAGCCTGCGCGCATTTGCGTCATCAGGTTCTCGTTGAGCTTGAATTTCGGATCGCGCAGGTTGCCGTCGAGCACGAAATGCAGCGTGATCTCGCCCTTGTGCGCCTCCAATGCCGCCACGGCGGCGCGCGTCGGAATCGACAGGAAGGTGTCCACGGCGTCGCCGCCTTCCGAGAGTTGCAGGTTGTGCAGCGTGACCGTGCCCGGCGCGTGCAGGTGATAGCCGCGCACGGTCGAGGTGAGATCGAGGTCGAGCGTGCCGCCCGTCACATTGGCCTTCGCTCCGGCCTTTTTCAGCAGATAGGGATCGATCGTCCGCACATCCACGCCGCGCAGCGTCGTGTGGAGTTGCGAGTCCTTGCTCGCGATCTGCATCCAGCCGCTGAACGTCATGCGCCCTGTGTGCTCCGGACCGACGACATTGCCGGTGACCGAAACGCGCGTCGGCTCCGTCAGCGCGGGCAGATGCACATTGTCGACGCTCGCCTGCGCGCGGTTCACCGTGACACGCCACGGCGGATTGCTCACCGAGCGGTCGTAGAAGTCGAATGTGCCGTTTTCGAAGCCGATATGGTCGATGACCTTTTCCTGAGGCAAGCCGCTTGCTTCCTGCGCGCCGCTCGCGTCGCTCGCGGGCGCGGCGCTTTGTGTCATCTCTTCGCGCAATTTCGGCAGGATCAGGATCGTGCCGCTTTCCCGGCGCAGCACTGTCATCGTGAAATCGCTCACGATGACGTCGCGAATATGCACGCGGTGCGAGATGAGCGCGCGCAAGTCTGGCGCGATCGTGATGCGCGCGGCGCGCAGCGTGTCGGCGGTGGGCCAGTTGGGCGGGGGCTTGAGGCGCACGTCGGTGAGTTCGACGGACGAGAGATCGAACGCCACGTTCACGCTCGCGGCCGTGCCGACGGGCGCAAGCGCGCGCTCCACGTACGCTTTTGCCTCGCGCTGCAGCGCGTAGAGCGTGCCGAGCGCTGCGAGCACGAGCAGCGCGACGGCGATCGCCACGATAAGGAGAACACGGTTGCGCAGCGGCATCGACATACGGATTTCCTTGCGGGGAATGGCCGGAGTTCAAGCCCGAAGTGACACCAAGTGACCTTGAGCGTAGCGGCTTTCGAGCAACCGCCATGCCGCGCATGCATCCAGAAAGACAACGGCGGCCCGCGGGCCGCCGTTGTTTGCTATCGATCTCGCCAGATTAGCGGCTGATCGGCTTGTAGCGCAGTCGCTTCGGACGCGCGCCTTCTTCGCCCAGACGCTTGATCTTGTCGGCCTCGTATTCCTGGTAGTTGCCGTCGAAGAACGTGACCTGCGAGTCGCCTTCGAACGCGAGGATGTGCGTCGCGATACGGTCGAGGAACCAGCGATCGTGCGAAATCACCATGACCGAGCCCGCAAATTCAAGCAGGGCGTCTTCGAGCGCACGCAGCGTTTCGACGTCGAGGTCGTTCGACGGTTCGTCGAGCAGCAGGACGTTGCCGCCCGAAATGAGCGTCTTGGCCAGATGCAGACGGCCACGTTCACCGCCCGACAGGTTGCCGACGATCTTCTGCTGGTCGCCGCCCTTGAAGTTGAAGCGGCCGATGTAGGCGCGCGAAGGCGTTTCGTACCTGCCCACGGTCAGCACGTCCGCGCCGCCCGAGATTTCCTCGAACACGGTCTTGTCGGACGCCAGCGCGTCGCGGCTCTGGTCCACATAAGCGAGCTTGACCGTCGGGCCTTGCACGATCTCGCCCGAATCCGGCTGTTCCTTGCCCGTGAGCATGCGGAAGAGCGTCGACTTACCCGCGCCGTTCGGCCCGATGATGCCGACGATCGCGCCCGCGGGAATCTTGAAGCTGAGGTCGTCGATGAGCAGACGGTCGCCGTAAGACTTGCTGACGTTCTTGAACTCGATGACTTCGTTGCCCAGACGCTCGCCCGCCGGAATGAAGATTTCCTGCGTTTCGTTGCGCTTCTGGTAATCCGAACTCGACAGCTCCTCGAAGCGGGCGATACGCGCCTTCGACTTCGCCTGACGGCCCTTCGGGTTCTGGCGCACCCACTCCAGTTCCTTCTTGATCGCCTTCTGGCGCGCGGATTCCGTCGCTTCTTCCTGCTTCAGGCGCTCTTCCTTCTGGTCGAGCCAACTGGAGTAGTTGCCCTTCCAGGGAATGCCGTAGCCGCGGTCGAGTTCGAGAATCCACTCGGCTGCGTTGTCGAGGAAGTAGCGATCGTGGGTCACGGCGACCACGGTGCCCGGGAAGCGCGTGAGGAACTGTTCGAGCCACTCAACCGATTCGGCGTCGAGGTGGTTGGTCGGCTCGTCGAGCAGCAGCATGTCGGGCTTTTCGAGCAGCAGCTTGCACAGCGCTACGCGGCGCTTCTCACCGCCCGAAAGATTGCCGATCTTCGCGTCCCAGGCCGGCAGGCGCAGCGCGTCGGCGGCGATTTCGATCTGCTGTTCCGCGCTGCCGTCGGTCGTCGCGAGGATCGCCTCGTACTTCGCTTGTTCTGCGGCGAGGGCGTCGAAGTCGGCGTCCGGTTCCGCGTAGGCGGCGTAGATTTCGTCGAGCTTCTTCTGCGCGTTGAACACGTCGCCGAGACCCTCTTCGACCGCTTCGCGCACGGTCTTCTCGGGGTCGAGCTGCGGCTCTTGCGGCAGGTAGCCGATGTTCAGGTTCGGCATCGGCGTGGCTTCGCCTTCGATGTCCTTGTCGACGCCGGCCATGATCTTGATGAGCGTGGACTTGCCCGAGCCGTTCAGGCCGAGCAGGCCGATCTTCGCGCCGGGGAAGAACGACAGCGAGATGTCTTTCAGGATCTGGCGCTTGGGCGGCACGATTTTGCCGACCCGGTTCATGGTGAAGACGTATTGGGCCATGAGAGTGTCTTTGGAAAACAGGGAAAAAGGGCTGGACCGGTGCGGTTGCTACGCCCGGACGGCAAATGGGGATGCTGCGTCGAAGCGCTATTGTAAAGCGCGGACGGGACGCGCGAAGAGCGGCTGCGCGCTTTGTGACGCGCGAAAGTGCGTCGCTTCTGCCGCGCACGTGACGGCACATGTCAGCGAGACGCTGGCATCACGCGCGTGTCAGGCGCAGCAGAACGCGGATGTCGGCCGGTTTCCTCGGCACGCTTCGCGCATTGCGCGGCCGCTGTGCGAATGCGCGCAGAGGACGTCGGGAATTCGAAATAATGCTTGAAATTCAAATATTTCAACACGCTTTCACTGGATTTCAAATGTACCGCTCGATAAGCTCAGCGTCCTTTCAGTTCTGGAGTCCTTTGTGGTGCGCGCTCGAAGCTCGAACACTTTCGCCGCCGCCTGGCTGACCGTGCTCGCTTCGCCGGCTTTCGCGCAAAGCGAGGCACCGCGCGTCGACGTGCTGCCGGGAAACGGCACGCAACGCGTGCAGCAACAACGTATCGAGAGCGCGGCGAGCGCAGGCGAACTGGGCGACGTGCTCGGCGAGCGTGACGCGCAACCGTCCGCCATCAATGCAGACCTCTCGTCGCTGCCGCCGCAGACACCGTGCTTCGCGATCGACAAGGTCGAGTTGTCGAATAATCCGTTTCGCTCGCTTGAAGCAGTCGTCGCGCCGGTGCAAGGGCAGTGCGTGGGCGTGGCCGGCCTGAAACAAGTGCAGGAGGTGGCCTCTAACGCACTGATCGACGCGGGCTACATCACGTCACGCGTGAGTGTGCCCGAGCAGTCGCTTGCGGCGGGTACGCTGCGGCTCGATGTGACGGCGGGACGCATTGGAAAGCTGAGCGACGACGGCGAAGCGATCGGCAATCTTGCGCTCGCGTTGCCGTCAAGCGAAGGCGCCGTGCTCGATCAGCGAGCCATCGACCAGGCGCTCGAAAACATCCGGCGCCTCGGGTCGCAAGCCGACGCGCGCTTCGACATCATGCCCGGCGGGCGGCCGGACGAATCGGACATCGTGCTGCATCCGGGCTCGGGCCGGCGCTGGCAGGCCGCCATCGGCTACGACAACGCGGGGCAGGGCGCAACGGGCCGCCAGGAGTTGTCCGCCGCGCTCACCGTCGATTCGCCGCTGCATCTTTACGATCAGCTTCAGGTCGCGGGACTGACGACCGCGAATGTCGGCGTGCCGGACAAAGGCGCCAATCAGGCCGTAGCGTCGTACAGCGTGCCGTTCGGCTATGGAATGCTCACGCTCGACGCATACCGCGCGAGTTATCGGCAAACGCAGGCTCTCGCGCAAGGGAGTGCGGAGTACTCCGGCCAGCAGAAGGGCGCAGGCGTGCAGTTCTCGCGCGTCGTGCAGCGCGGGCCGCACTCGCGCACTGAGATGCGCGCGCGTCTATACCGCGCGATCAATCACAACTACCTGCGAGATACGTTGATCGAGCCGCAGGATCGCGACGTGTACGGTTACGAGCTGGGTGTCTCGCATCGGCACTATTTCGGCCGCGTGCAGGTCGATGCGTCATTGGGCTGGCGCGAAACACTGCCTGGCATCTCGCGCCAGCCCGGCTACGCGCTCGGCGACACGCCGTTCAATGGCCGCGAGCAGCTCGAAACCGCGTCGCTAAGCGTGCTCGCGCCATTTCGTATCGGCACTCAACCGCTTTCTTATCGGTTCGCGTGGTCCAAACAAAACGCGCGCACGCGCGTCACCGCGCCCGACTATTTCACGATCGGTACGCGCTACGCGGTGCGCGGCTTCGACCAGCAGTCGACGCTCGCCGCCGAAAGCGGCTGGACCGTATCGAACGAACTCGACTGGTATGCGCCGACGGCGTGGGGCGTGCAGGCCGTCTATGCAGGACTGGACGCCGGCCGCGTTCACGGCCCGACGACGCAATACCTGGCGGGTGACACCCTCGTGGGGATGGTGGCGGGTGTCAAGGGCACGCTAGCGCCGAAGAACCGCCTCTCGGCGGCGGTCAACTATGACGTCTCGGTCGGCTGGCCGGTCTACAAGCCCGAAGCGTTTCCGAACCGCTCGCCCACCCTGCTCGTGCAGATCACTGCTTTGATCTAGCCGAAGCCCCACGGTTTTCAGCCGACGCACGGCTGCATTTGAAAACAAGGAAGCATTGGTGAAACATAGTAATCCTGATTTTTTTACGCACGTTGACAGACCACTGTGGTTCGCGGCGCGCGCGAGCGCCTTCGCCGCGCTATGCGCGTTCGGCATGCAACCGTTCGCGGCCAGCGCGCAAGTGACCGTCGACGCCAGCGCGGCCACGCGTGCGACGCTCGGCGTCTCGGGCAATGGCACGCAGCTCGTCAACATCGTCGCGCCGAACGCGGCTGGCGTGTCGAACAACCGGTTCACGCAATACAACGTGGGAGCCGGCGGCCTCATCGTCAATAACGCGACGCAGGCCGTGCAGACGCAAACTGGCGGCGCCGTGGCGGCCAACGCGGCGCTGGGCAAGCAAGGTGCGAACGTGATCCTGATGCAGGTGACGGGCGGCGCGCCGTCGCAACTGCTCGGCGCGACCGAAATCGCCGGTAGGGCGGCGAATCTCGTGGTGGCGAATCCGGCCGGCATCACCTGCTCTGGCTGTGGCTTCCTGAATGCGCCGCGCGTCACGCTCGCGACGGGCACGCCGATCCTCGCCAACGACGGCTCGCTGCAGGCGTTCGACGTGAAGCAAGGCAAGATCGAGGTGCAGGGCAAGGGCCTCGACGGCTCGACGAGCGCGATCGATCTGATCTCGCGCGCGATGGTCATCAACGGCAAGGTGCAGGCGAAGTCGATCGATGCAGTCGCGGGAGCGAACCGCGTCGACTACGCGTCGAAGAACGCTGTGGCGCAGTCGGGCACGGGCGCGGCGCCGCAAGTGGCGATCGACGTGCAGGCGCTCGGCAGCATGTACGGCGACGGTGCGGTGCGTCTTATCGGGACCGAGGCCGGCATGGGCGTGCGCGATAACGGCACGATCAGTTCGCTCAACGGCGGACTCGACGTTTCCAGCAACGGCGATGTGACGATCGGCGCGGGCAGCCGCATGCAGGCGCGCAGCGGCGTCAACATGAACGGCGTGAACGTGACCAATGCCGGCACGGTCAGCGGCGACGGTGTGAGCATGAACGGCATGCAATCGTTCGTGAACAACGGCGGCACGATCAGCGCGAACCGCGAGGCGACGCTGGGTGGCAATCAGTTGACGCTCGGCGGCGGTAACGTGAGCGCGGCCACGCTCACATTGAACGGGCAAACCATCGTCAACAACGGCGCGACCGTCAAGGCCGGCCAGACGCTGACGATGTACGCCAACCGTATCGATAATGCGGGCACGCTGAGTTCCGGCGGCGACGCGCGCATCAACGCGCAGGACACGTTCGCCAACGCCAACGGCAAGCTGAGCGCGCAGAACAACGTGACGTTCGCCGGCGCGACGCTCGACAACAGCAAGGGCGAGATCAATGTGCTCCAGGGCGACGTGTACGCTTCAGGCGCGCGGGTCGTCAACGCGGGCGGAACGTTGAACGCGGGCCAGATGCTCTCGCTCGACGCGCAAGGCATCGACAACACGAAGGGCACGATGTCGGCAGGCACGGCGCGGCTCAACGTCGTGGGCGACCTGAACAACGCGGGCGGCGCGATAACGGCTAAGAACGGCGCGAACGTGAACGTGCAGGGCGCGTTCGCGAACACGAACGGCACGCTCAAGTCGGACGACGCGCTGACGCTGCAGGCGGGCCCGATCGACAACCGTAACGGCGTGATCTCAACCGGGCGCGGTGCACTGCAAGTCGCGGGCATGGACGTGCGCAACGGCGGCGGTCGCATCGTATCGGGTGACGCTCTCGGGCTGCGCGCCGTTTCGCTCGACAATGCAGCGGGTTCGATTGCCGCTGCGCGTGACGTGACGCTTGCGGTGAACGACAAGCTCGTCAACGACGGCGGCTCGATCACCTCGAAGACCGTGATCGACGGCAGCGCCGGTTCGCTGTCGAACACGAACGGCACGATTGCGGCGCCGATTCACGCGGATATCCGCCTGAGCGCAAACGGGATGGTGTTGCCGAGCGGCGGTGGTACGAGCGGCGGTGCGACTGGCGGTGACGTTCCGCCGCCGCCGGTTCCCGCACCGATCGCGTTCGATCCGGGTCCGGACTACGTGCGGGTTACGCCGCAGGCCTATGATCCGAATCAATACGCATCGGGCTTCTGGGCCCCGGATGGCTACTTCTACGGTTACACGGCCAGCACGTCGCGCACGGGCGCGACCGTTGTACCGGGCGTGGTGGTGGGCGTAACGACGCAAGCCATGCGCTAAGCAAACTGCCTGCCTCCCGCATGCGCTGATCGATGCCGGAGTCAGGCAAAAAACAAAGCCCGCTCTCGAGCGGGCTTTCTTGTGCGGACTAGCGCGGGGCGCGCGCCGGGTTCGACGCTTAGACGTTGAACAGGAAGTTCATCACGTCGCCGTCGTGCACGACGTATTCCTTGCCTTCGGCGCGCATCTTGCCGGCTTCCTTCGCGCCGGTTTCGCCCTTGAACTGGATGTAGTCGCTAAACGCGATGGTCTGCGCGCGGATGAAGCCGCGCTCGAAGTCGGTGTGGATCGCGCCAGCGGCTTGCGGCGCCGTGTCGCCGATATGGATCGTCCACGCGCGCACTTCCTTCACGCCGGCCGTGAAGTACGTTTGCAGGCCGAGCAGCTTGAAGCCCGCGCGGATCACGCGGTCGAGGCCGGGCTCTTCCATGCCCATGTCGGCGAGGAACGCGAGCTTGTCCTCGTCGTCGAGGTCGGCGATTTCCGCTTCGATCGCCGCGCACACGGCTACGACCGGCGCGCCTTCAGCTTCGGCGTGCTTGCGCACGGCGTCAAGGTGCGGGTTGTTCTCGAAGCCGTCTTCCTTCACGTTCGCGACGTACATCGTCTTCTTCGCGGTGATCAGGCAGAACGGTTTGAGGAGCGCCTGCTCGTCGTCGTTCAGGGCGAGCGCGCGCACGGGCTTCGCCTGATCGAGTTGCGCACGCACCTTTTCCAGCACGGCGACGAGCTTCGCCGCTTCCTTGTCGTTGCCCGACTTGGCGGCCTTCGAGTAGCGCGTGAGCGACTTTTCGACGGTGCCGAGGTCGGCGAGCGCGAGTTCGGTGTTGATGACTTCGATGTCGGAGATCGGGTCGACCTTGCCCGCCACGTGGATCACGTTTTCGTCCTCGAAACAGCGCACGACGTGCGTGATCGCATCCGTTTCGCGGATGTTCGCGAGGAACTGGTTGCCGAGGCCTTCACCCTTGCTCGCGCCTGCGACCAGACCCGCGATGTCGACGAACTCGACCACGGCCGGCACGACGCGCTCGGGCTTGACGATTTCCGCGAGCGCCTTCAGGCGCGGATCCGGCACTTCGACCACGCCGACGTTCGGCTCGATGGTGCAGAACGGGTAGTTCTCGGCCGCGATGCCCGCCTTGGTCAGCGCGTTGAAGAGGGTGGACTTGCCGACGTTGGGCAAGCCGACGATGCCGCATTGGAGGCTCATGAAAATCTCTGCATGTCAGGGTGGTGACGTGCGGCTCGCCGCGCGCGAAGCGCCCGGGGCCGGGCGTCTCGCGAAAGCGGGAGCGGCGGGCGGGGCGGCGCAGGTGGCACGTCGGGGGGCGTGACACCGGTCAGGCGGAGTCACGAAAACCGTAATTGTAACCTCGTCCGGGTAAGGGTTAGCCGCAGGCGTCGCCTTGCCCGCGCGATGTCGTCTTGCGATCCCTTGCTGCGCCGCAACACAACGCCCTTCCGGCCCTGTCAGACAAGCGCCCGCGGCTATAATGCGCGCATGACAGCAAGCAACCAGACCTTTGATGTCGCCGTGATCGGCGGCGGGCTCGTCGGCAAGTCGGCGGCGCTCGCGCTGACCCAGGGCGGCCTGCGCGTGGCGCTGCTCGCGCAGCCGTGCGCGCCGTTGCCCGCGGGAGCCGTGTTCGACGCGCGCGTGTACGCCTTCTCGCGCAGCTCGCAGGCGCTGTTCGAGCGGCTGCGGGTCTGGCAGGCCGCGGACGCCGCGCGCCTCACGCCCGTCTACGCCATGCGCGTGTTCGGCGACGCTGCGGCGGAGCTGCATTTCTCGGCGTACCAGGCGTCGGTTGCACAGCTCGCGTGGATTGCCGAGTCGTCGGTCATCGAGCGCGCGCTCGACGCCGCGCTGCACTTCCAGCCCAATCTCGCGTGGATCGACACGCGCGCAGAGACGCTCGACGTGAAACCCGACGCGGCCGTGATCGGCCTCGCCAATGGCCGCACGATCGAAGCGGACCTCGCGATCGGCGCGGACGGCGCGCATTCGTGGGTGCGCGCGCAGATCGGCTCAAAGGTCGAGCGGCGCGATTACCGGCAAACCGGCGTGGTTGCCAATTTCCGCGCGCAAAAGCCGCACGGCGAAACGGCGTACCAATGGTTCCGCGAGGGCGAGATCGTCGCCTTGCTGCCGCTGCCGGATCAGCACGTGTCGCTCGTCTGGTCGGCACAGACCGAACACGCCGATGCGCTTCTCAAGCTCGAACCGGAGCAACTCGCCGCTGAAGTGGAGCGCGTTTCACAAAGCCAGCTGGGTTCGCTCGAATGCGTCACGCCTGCGCGCGGGTTTCCGCTTTCGCTGCAAACCGTGGATCGGCTCGTGGCGCCTCGCGTCGCCCTGGTCGGCGACGCCGCGCATCTGATTCACCCGCTTGCCGGCCAAGGCGTGAACCTCGGCTTACGCGACGTTGCCGCGCTCGTCGACGTCGTCACGAAGAAAGAGGCGTTCCGCGATCTCGGCGACATCGTGCTGCTGCGCCGCTACGAACGCGGCCGCCGCGAGGACATCCAGAAGCTCGTCGTCGCCACCGACGGCCTGCAGCGGCTTTTCTCGTTCCCCGGCACGCTCGCCCGCGCAGTGCGCAACACGGGCATGGCCTTCGTAGGCGCGCAGCCGCTGCTCAAGCGCTGGCTCGTGGCCTCGGCGCTCGGCTGATATCCTCGGGCTTTACCGCTCATTTGCCACTCATTTACCGCTCAAGCAGGCATTTCGGTTGCTTGAGGCCTCGTGCAGCTTAGAATGGGCATATTGGCCGCGCCCGCAGCGCATGCCGCCCGGCCATTCAACGGAACACTGCGCGCGTCGCCCCTGCGCGGCGCGCCCGAATCAGGAATGCATCCCATGCAAACGCGTATTCGATTTGCCGCGCTCGTGATCGCGGTAGCCACCTCGGCGCTCGGCTGTTCGGCCCAGGCCGACCAGACCACCGACAAAATCAAGTCGGCGCTGCAGACGCGCCTCGGCATCGACGCCAGCGACATCAAGGGCATCAGCAAGGCGCCCATGCCGGGCCTCTACGAGATCAACCTCGGCACGCAGATCGTCTACAGCGACGCCAACGGCGACTACGTGCTCAACGGCGAACTCATCGACACCAAGGCGCACCGCAATCTCACCGAGGCGCGCCTGAACGAAATCAACAAGGTCGATTTCGCGAAGCTGCCGTTCGAAAACGCGGTCAAGGTCGTGAAGGGCGACGGCAAGCGCAAGATGGCCGTGTTCTCCGACCCGAACTGTCCGTACTGCCATCAGCTCGAAAACACGCTGAAGTCGGTGGACAACGTGACGGTCTACACCTTCCTGTATCCGGTGCTCTCGCCGGATTCGACGGCGAAGGCCAAGCAGATCTGGTGCTCGACCGACCGCGCGAAGGCGTGGGAGTCTTGGATGGTCGACCGTAAGACGCCCACGGCGGCCGGCACGTGCGACACGGCCGCCATCGACAGCAATCTCGCGCTCGGCCAGAAAATGAACGTGACCGGCACGCCCACCGTGATCCTCGCCGATGGCACGCGCTTGCCGGGCGCGGTCAGCGCCGACCGGCTCGAACGCGGACTGAACGGCGCACACTGACGCCTCGCCCGAACCCGCCGGCCGCTTTCGCGGCCGGTGCTTTTTTTGCCCCGCGCTTTTTGTCCGTTTTTGTGCGCCGGGCATACTGATCTTGCAGTGCAGCGTCTGCTGACCGAATCTCTCACCGATCCCGCCGATGAAGCCGATCCGATACACCATCGTCCCGAAGAACCCCGCCGCGCATCTGTTCGAGGTGACGCTCACCGTGGAAGACCCCGCGCCGGACGGTCAATTCTTCATGCTGCCCGTGTGGATCCCTGGCAGCTACATGGTGCGCGAGTTCGCGCGCAACATCGTCACGCTGCGCGCTTTCAACGACGCGGGCCGCAAGGTGCGCGTGACGAAGACCGACAAGCATTCGTGGCAGGCCGCGCCCGTGAAGGGCGCGCTCACGCTGCGCTACGAGGTCTATGCGTGGGATTTGTCGGTGCGCGCGGCGCACCTCGACGACACGGTGGGTTTCTTCAACGGCACGAGCGTGTTTCTCGCGGCGCTCGGCCATGAGGAGGCGCAGCATGTGGTCGATATCCAGCGTCCGGACGGCCACGCGTATCGTCACTGGCGCGTGGGCACGGCGCTCACGGAAGCGCGCGGCACCAAGCGTTACGGCTTTGGCGACTACGCCGCCGCGAATTACGACGAACTGATTGATCATCCCGTGACGCTCGGCGAGTTCACGCTCGCGAGCTTCAAGGCGCATGGCGTGCCGCACGACATCGTGATCGCGGGCCGCGTGGTCGCGCTCGACACCGAGCGTCTCGCCGCCGACCTGAAGAAGATTTGCGAGGCACAAATCGCGCTCTTCGAGCCGCGCACCAAACGCGCACCGATGGAGCGCTACGTGTTCATGACGCAGGCCGTGAGCGACGGTTACGGTGGCCTCGAGCATCGCGCTTCGACGGCGCTCATCTGCAATCGCACGGATCTGCCGGTGAAGGGCAAACCGGAGACGTCGGACGGCTATCGCACCTACCTCGGCCTGTGCAGCCACGAATACTTCCATACGTGGAACGTGAAGCGCATCAAGCCAGCGGCGTTCGTGCCGTACGATCTCACGCGCGAGGACTACACCTCGCTGCTGTGGCTGTTCGAAGGCTTCACGTCTTACTACGACGACCTCATGCTCGTGCGCAGCGGGCTCATTTCCACCGACGAATACTTCGGCCTTCTCGGCAAGACGATCGCAGGCGTTCTACGCGGTGCGGGACGCCTGAAGCAGAGCGTCGCGGAAAGCTCGTTCGACGCGTGGGTGAAGTACTACCGTCAGGACGAGAACGCGTCGAATGCGATCGTGAGCTACTACACGAAGGGCTCGCTCGTGGCGCTTTCGTTCGACCTCACGATTCGCGCGCAGACGAATGGCCGCAAATCGCTCGACGACGTCATGCGCCTTCTGTGGCAGCGCTACGGGCGCGACTTCTATCGCGGCAAGCCGGTGGGCGTGGGCGAGGACGACGTCGAGGCGCTGATTGCCGAGGCGACGGGCGTGGAACTGGGCGCGCTCTTTAGCGACGGCGTGCGCGGCACGCGCGATCTGCCGCTCGCGGCGCTGTTCGAGCCGTTCGGCGTGACGCTCGAAGGGGAGCCGGAGCGCGGCGCGAAGCCCTCGCTCGGCGCGCGGCTGCGTGGCGGCGCGGAGGCGACGCTTGCGGTGGTCTACGAAGGCGGCGCGGCGCAGAAGGCGGGGCTTTCGGCCGGCGACGCGCTCGTCGCGCTCGACGGACTGCGCCTGACGGGGTTGAATCTCGACGCGCTGCTCTCGCGCTACCAGCCGGGCGCGAAGGTCGAGATCCACGCGTTCCGCCGCGACGAGCTTCGCGTGGCGCGTCTGACCCTCGATGCGCCCGAAGTTGCGCGCTACAAGCTCGCCGCCACCGACAAGCGTGCGCCTGCGCGTGCCTTGCGCGAGCGCTGGCTGGCGGCGTAAGCCGCTCGGTGGCATCAGAAACGGCGTGGGGGCAGATCCCCACGCCGTTTTTTCATGCCGGGGATTGTCCTATCACTGCAACAATCCGTCATCGGCGGACTACTTTTTCGGGGCGCGGTAAAAAAACACAATGGCTCCACTCGCGCAACTTTGCGCAACTGAGACCCCGAAGGAGTCACCATGACCACGATCCTGCAAATCAATTCCGCCGCCCGCTCGCAAGGCGCCCAGTCGACGCTGCTCGTCAACGAGTTGACGGCCAAGCTGCAACAAGCGAATCCGGGCGCGCAAGTCGTCACGCGTAACCTGCAAGCCGATCCGCTGCCGCATCTCGACGACGCCGTGCTTGGCGCGTTCTTCACGCCGGCCGAGCAGCGCTCGCCGGAGCAGCAGGCCATCGCCGCACGCAGCGAAGCGCTGATCGCGGAACTGCAGGCAGCGGACGTCATCGTGATCGGCGCGCCGATGTACAACTTCGGCGTCTCGTCGCAGCTCAAGACGTACTTCGACTGGATCGCGCGCGCGGGCATCACGTTCCGCTACACCGCGAACGGTCCCGAAGGGCTCGTGAACGGCAAGAAGGTGCATGTCGTTTCGGCGCGTGGCGGCAAGTATCAAGGCACGGCGCACGACAGCCAGACGCCGTACCTGAAGTCGTTCCTCGGCTTCCTCGGCATGACCGACGTGAATTTCATCTACGCTGAAGGCCTGAACATGGGCCCGGACGCAGCCAGCGCAGCGCTCGCAGGCGCGCGTGAGGCGATCGCTGCTGCGTAAGGTTCGCGATCGACGGCTGTAAAAGCAAAAACGCCACGAGAGCAATCTCGTGGCGTTTTTCTTTGCGCGGCGCGAAGCTCAAGCGAGCACGAGGCCTTCCTCCGGCAAACGCCAGTCGATCGGCTGGCGGCCGTGCGCTTGCAGATACGCGTTGGCCTGCGCGAAATGCCCGCAGCCGAGAAAGCCGCGATGCGCAGAAAGCGGCGACGGATGCGGTGCTTCCAGCACGCAATGCGCACCCGAGAGCAGCGCGCGCTTGTTCTGCGCGTGCGCGCCCCACAACATGAAGACGAGATGCTCGTGGCGTGCTGCGAGTTCCTGGATCAGCGTGTCGGTGCAGCGCTCCCAGCCGCGCTTCGCGTGGCTCGCGGCGCTGGCGCGCTCGACGGTGAGCACCGTGTTCAGCAGCAGCACGCCCTGGCGCGCCCACGCGTCGAGACAGCCGTGCGCGGGTGCCTGAATGCCGAGGCTCGCGGCAATCTCCTTGAAGATGTTGCGCAGTGAAGGCGGCGGGCGAACCGAGGGCGGCACCGAGAACGCCAGGCCATGCGCCTGCGGCGTGCCCCGATCGTCGCCGTGGTACGGGTCCTGGCCGAGGATCACGACCTTCACGTCGTCGGGCGAGGTGAGGCGCAGCGCGCGGAACACATCGGCGGGATAGACGGTCTTGCCGGCGGCGCGCTCGTCATCGACGAAGCGGCACAACGGCGCGTAGGCGTCGCTCGCGATGAAAGGCGCGAGCAGCTCGCGCCAGGCGGTGGGCAGCGCGCCGAACTGGTCTTCGAGGCGCGTGGTGTCGATTGCGGGCTGCGGCGCGGCGGGTTGGTTGGACATGTCGGATGCGGGCATAACGGCGTGCGTGCGGTCGGGCGCGGGGAATTCGTCGTCGTCGAACAGCGAGAAGATCGTGATCTGACGCGGATCGACTTCGGGCAGCGGCGGCTCGTCGAGCGTGGCTTGCGCCGCGTCGGAAAGAGCGTCGTCGAACAGCGAGGCTTGCACCGGCATCGCGACGCGCGGGCGTTTCGTTGAGGTCATGGGCGGCAAGTGTCGCAGCAATTGCGCGGCGATTCAATCCGGCGCGAGCGCGGCGGGGCGGGCGTTTGCGGCTTCGGCGCTGATGTTGCAACTAACAGCGCCTTCTGCGCACCCGTTGTGCGCCTTTCGCGAGCTTTTCGGGCGCTTTTGCGCGGCGCATGAAGGCCGCGCTGCGCCATCCTCAGCCTTCGCGCAGCTTGTATCCGCGCTGGGCCTTGCTGATGTCGTCGGGCGCGAGGCCCGGCAGCGCCTGCGCAAGCTCTGCCGCAAGCGCGTGCAATGCCGCTTCGTCGCCGGCCTTCAGTTCGAGCTCGATTTCGCAGATCGGCGCCCGGCGCGTTTCGCCGTTCACGTCCGCGATGACTTCGCCCTGATCGATGGCCGCTTCCACCTGCGTGCCGTCGACGTCGAGCGTCCACAGCGTGCGCGTGAAGTCGGTGCGAAAGAGCGGGATCAGGTTCGCGGCGGCATCCGAGAGCGCCGTCGAAACACCGGCCTCATCGCACTCATGCAGCAGCCTGTCGATTTCGAGCGCTTCGCCCGCCACCTGCATTTCCCACTCGTGCCGGGCGTGCAGCCCGTTTTGCGCCACGCCCACGGTCTTGAACGTCTGCAGCCAGCCTTCGGGCGCGCGGCGCAGACGCAGCGCGCTCTTTGCGCGCGCGAGCGCGAGCGCAGGCGTGTCGAAGTAGACGTTTTCGAGCCTGATGGCGCGACCGGGCTTACCGGCGCGCGTCTCGAAGAGACGCAGCGCCGCGTCCACCTGATCGCGCGGCAGCGCGAGCTTGATTTCGCGTTCGATACCCATCGTGCCGTGCAATCAGAAGAACATGCGGGCGAGTTCCGCGCCCGGCTGTTCGGCGCGCATGAACGCTTCGCCCACGAGGAACGTGTGCACGGAGAGCGCACGCATCTTCTCGACATCGGCACGCGAGAGAATGCCCGACTCGGTCACGACGATGCGGTCTTCGGGCACGTCGTCGAGCATGCCGATGGTCGTATCCAGCGTGGTTTCAAACGTGCGCAGATTGCGGTTGTTGATGCCGATGAGCGGCGTCTTCAGCGTGAGCGCGTGCGTGAGTTCCTCGCGGTCGTGCACTTCGACGAGCACCGCGAGACCGAGCGAATGCGCAAGCGCTTCGAGGTCTCGCATCTCGCCAGGCTCGAGTGCGGCGGCGATCAGCAGGATCGCGTCGGCGCCCATCGCGCGTGCTTCGACGATCTGGTACGGATCGACGATGAAGTCCTTGCGCAGCACCGGCAGATTGCACGCGGCGCGCGCGGCTTCGAGGTACGCGGCGCTGCCCTGGAAGAACTGCACGTCGGTGAGCACGGAGAGGCAAGCCGCGCCGCCTTCGGCGTACGAGCGCGCGATCTCTGCGGGCTGGAAGTTTTCGCGCAGCACGCCTTTCGACGGACTAGCCTTCTTGACTTCGGCGATCACGGCAGCCTGGCCGTTATCGTGCTTTGCGCGCAAGGCGCCGACGAAATCGCGCAAGTCACGCGTGCTCGCCTGCAGACGCAATTCTTCGAGCGGGGCGCTCTGCTCGGCGGCGCGCACTTCTTCGCGCTTGACCGCAATGATCTTTTCGAGGATGTCACTCATGATGTTCGGAGGCAAAAAACGGTGCTGGATCAGCGTTTGAACTGTTGCGTGAAGCGTACCAGTTCGTCGACTTTGGCGCGCGCGCGGCCGCTGGCGAGGGTTTCACGCGCAAGCGCGATGCCTTCGGCAATCGAGTTCGCCACGTTCGCCGAGTAGAGCGCCGTGCCCGCATTCAGCGCGACGATCTCGCGGGCGGTGCCCGCTTCGTTCGAGAGCGCGCCGAGCAACATCGTTTTCGATTCGTCGGCGTTTTCGACCTTGAGCGAGCGGTTCGAGACCATCTGCATGCCGAAGTCTTCGGGATGGATCTCGTACTCGCGAATCTGGCCGTCCTTCAATTCACCCACGAGCGTCGCTGCACCGAGCGACACCTCGTCCATGCCGTCCTTGCCGTACACGACGCACACGTGTTTTGCGCCCAGACGCTCCATCACGCGCACCTGAATGCCGACGAGGTCCGGATGAAACACGCCCATTAGCTGATTCGGCGCGCCGGCAGGATTCGTGAGCGGCCCGAGGATGTTGAAGATCGTGCGCACGCCCAGCTCGCGGCGCACGGCGGCGATGTTCTTCATCGCGGGATGATGATTGGGCGCGAACATGAAGCCCATGCCCGTTTCGGCGATCGACGCGGCCACCTGGTCCGGCTGCAGGTCGATGTTCACGCCGAGTGCTTCGAGCACATCCGCGCTGCCCGACTTGCTCGATACGCCGCGGTTGCCATGCTTCGCGACCTTCGCGCCCGCCGCGGCGACGACGAACATCGAAGCCGTGGAGATATTGAAGGTGTGCGAACCATCGCCGCCCGTGCCGACGATGTCGATGAAGTTCGAGTTGTCCTTCACCTCGACGTGATTCGCGAACTCGCGCATCACCGTTGCGGCGGCGGTGATCTCGCCAATGGTTTCCTTCTTCACGCGCAAGCCGGTGATGATGGCGGCCGAAAGCACGGGCGAAAGCTCGCCGCGCATGATGAGGCGCATGAGGTGGAGCATCTCGTCGTGAAAAATCTCGCGATGCTCGATCGTGCGTTGGAGCGCTTCCTGCGGGGTAATCATGGTGTTGGCCTCCGGGTTAGGCGCTCTTGGTTTGCTTCAGGAAGTTCTCGAACAGCGCGTGGCCATGCTCCGAGAGAATCGATTCCGGATGGAACTGCACGCCTTCCACCGCGAGTTCGCGGTGCCGCACGCCCATGATTTCGCCATCGTCGGTCCAGGCCGACACTTCCAGGCAGTCGGGCAGCGACTCGCGCTCGATGGCGAGCGAGTGATAGCGCGTGACGTTGAAATGCTTCGGCAGGTCGGCGAACACGCCTTTGCAGTCGGTTTCGATCTGGCTCACCTTGCCGTGCATGATGGTCTTCGCGCGCACGACACGGCCGCCGAACGCTTCGCCAATGGCCTGATGACCGAGACACACGCCGAGAATCGGCGTCTTGCCCGCGAATTCGCGTAGCACGTCGAGCGTAATGCCCGCGTGCTGCGGGTTGCTTGGTCCCGGCGAGAGGCAGATGCGCGCGGGGTTGAGCTTCGCGATTTCGTCGATGGTGATTTCGTCGTTGCGGTACGTATGGACGTCTTCGCCGAGTTCGCCAAAGTACTGGACGATGTTGTAGGTAAACGAATCGTAGTTGTCGATCATGAGCAACATGGTCTTTTCTCCGCTCAGAAGTCGCTGTCGAGGCCGTCCTGCACCTGCTCGGCGGCGCGCAGCACGGCGCGCGCCTTGTTCTCGGTTTCCTGCCATTCGGACTCGGGCACCGAATCCGCAACCACGCCCGCGGCGGCCTGCACGTACAGATTGCCGTTGTGGATGAGGCCGGTGCGGATCGCGATCGCGAGGTCCATCTCGCCGTTGAACGAGAGATAGCCGACCGCGCCGCCATAGAGGCCGCGCTTCACCGGCTCCAGTTCATCGATCAGTTCCATCGCGCGCACCTTCGGCGCACCCGAGAGCGTGCCGGCCGGGAACGTGGCGCGCAGCACGTCGAAATTGTTCATGCCAGGCTTGAGCTTGCCTTCCACCGAACTCACGATGTGCTGCACGTGCGAGTACTTTTCGATGATCATCTTGTCAGTCACGCTCACCGAGCCGATCTCGGCGATGCGGCCCACGTCGTTACGCGCGAGGTCAATCAGCATGACGTGCTCGGCGATTTCCTTCGGGTCATTGAGCAGTTCGGTCGCGAGTTCGGCGTCGCGCTCGGGCGTGTTGCCGCGCGGACGCGTGCCCGCGAGCGGCCGGATCGTCACGATACGATCCTCGCCGCGCTTTTCCTGGCGCACGAGAATTTCCGGCGACGCGCCCACCACGTGGAATTCGCCGAAGTTGTAGTAGTACATATACGGCGACGGGTTCAGCGAGCGCAGCGCGCGGTAGAGCGAAAGCGGATTGTCGCGATACGGCTTGGTGAGGCGCTGGCCCACTTGAACCTGCATCAGTTCGCCCGCCGCGATGTATTCCTTCGCCTTGCGCACGGCGGCGAGGTAATCGTCCTTCTTGAATTCGCGGAAGGTTTCGGTGCGCACGCTCGCGCTCGTCACTGGCGGCTGCACCGTGGTGCGCAGGCGCTGCTTGAGTTCGCGCAGGCGATGCTTGGCTTTGGTGTACGCCTCTGGCGTTTGCGGATCGGCGTAGACGATCAGATAGAGCTTGCCCGCGAGATTGTCGATGACCGCGACTTCTTCGGTCAGCAGCAACTGGATGTCGGGCAGGCCGAGATCGTCGGTCGGGCAGGTGTCGGCGAGCTTTTTCTCGATGTAGCGCACCGCGTCGTAGCCGAAGTAGCCCGCGAGACCGCCGCAGAAGCGCGGCAAGCCCGGACGCTGCGCGACCTTGAAGCGCGCCTGGTACTTCGCGATGAATTCGAGCGGATCGTCGTGATGCGTTTCGATCACCTGGCCGTCGCGCACGACTTCCGAAACGCCATTGCGCGTACGGATCAGCGAGCGCGCGGGCAGGCCGATGAACGAGTAGCGCCCAAAGCGCTCGCCGCCCACCACGGACTCCAGCAGGAACGAGTTGGCGCCGCCGCGCTCGGGTTGCGCGAGCTTGAGGTACAGCGAGAGCGGCGTTTCGAGATCGGCGAGTGCTTCGGCGATCAGCGGGATGCGGTTGTAGCCCTCGTTGGCGAGAGACTGAAATTCGAGTTCGGTCATGTTCCGATCCTGTTCGTGCTGCCGGTCGCGGCGGTTGCGGGCCCAGTGCGGCTCAAAACGGGGCGCGCGGTGAGCGCGAGGCGTTTGTTTTTGAGTGCTAGATGGCCGCTGGCGCTCGCTCGTGCGGCCCGATCAGCGCTCTGAAGCGCCTGCTGGGCCGGCGTGCAGTGTATCGACGGAAGGTGAGGCGTAGCCGCTCGCGCCTCGCGTACCTCGCCGCGAACGGCGAAACAACACGCAAGGACAACGAAAGCCAACGGCCAGACCAGCCGACGGGTTACCGCAACAGTTTAGAGTCGAGACACGCGCGAGTGCGCAGCGAAGTAAAAAACGGTGCTGAAGACAAACTTCAGCGAACCTCGGATGAGGTTAGCGCGACCAGCGACGCCAGGGCCAGGCTCCCCGGTCGATCGTGCTCAGACTCCGTTTTTTATTCAGAAACATGAGGATAGTTGACGTTCAGTTGAGAACTTAAGTCAGATCATTGTGCGCTGCGACCGCCTTGGCGGCGTCGAGCAGCGAGGCAACTATACCATCCGATTCAATTTTTTGTACAGGTTGGCCGTGGTTGTAGCCGTAAGGCACCGTGAGCGTGGCCATGCCGCCCGCGCGGCCGGCAATCGCATCGTTCTCCGAATCGCCGATCGCCACAGCCGCAGCGGGTTTCACGCCCAGGCGCTGGCACGCCGTGAGCATCGGCAGCGGGTCGGGCTTCTTCTTCGCCAGGCTGTCGCCGCCGATCACCACGTCGAAGTACTGCGCGAGGCCGTATTGCTGCAAAAGCTCAACGGCGAAGCGGTGCGGCTTGTTGGTCACGCACGCGAGCCTGATGCCCTGGTCGCGCAGCGCAGCCAGGCCCGCTTCGACCTCCGGGTACAGATGCGTATGGCGGCCGTTGATCTTCGCGTACTCGTCCTGATAGAGCGCGAGCGCTTCGTCGAAGCGCGCCTCCACGTTGTCGGCCGCAAAGCGCGGCGCGAGCACGCTGCGGATCAGGTGCTCCGAGCCCTTGCCCACGTAGCCCATCACTTCCTCGCGAGTGGTTTCTTCGGCGTCGAACTGCGCGAGCATGCCGTTCAGGCCGGCCGCGAAATCGTCGGCGGTGTCGACCATCGTGCCGTCCAGGTCGATCAGCGCCGCTTCGATGCGCGGCGCGGTGAACTTGATGGGGGCGTTCATTTCGCGTTTGCAGCGCTCGCTACGGTCGCAAGCTGCGCGCGCATCTCGTCGATCACTGCCTTATAGTCAGGCTTGCCGAAGATCGCCGAGCCCGCCACGAAAGTGTCCGCACCAGCCGCCGCGATTTCGGCGATGTTGTCCACCTTCACGCCGCCGTCCACTTCGAGGTGGATTTCGCGGCCCGTGCGCGCCGTATAGGCGTCGATCTTCGCGCGCGCTTCGCGCAGCTTGTTGAGCGCCTCGGGAATGAACGACTGGCCGCCGAAGCCCGGATTCACCGACATGATGAGCACGAGGTCGAGCTTGTCCATCACGTGGTCGAGATAGTTCAGCGGCGTGGCCGGGTTGAACACGAGGCCCGCCTTGCAGCCGTGGTCGCGGATCAGCGAGAGCGTGCGGTCGATATGGTCCGAGCCTTCAGGGTGGAAGCTGATGAGGTTCGCGCCGGCCTTGGCGAAGTCGGGCACGATGCGGTCGACCGGACGCACCATCAGATGCACATCGATGGGCACGTTGACGTGCGGGCGGATCGCCTCGCATACCAGCGGGCCGATGGTGAGGTTCGGCACGTAATGGTTGTCCATTACGTCGAAGTGGATCCAGTCGGCGCCGGCAGCGACGACGTTGCGGACTTCCTCGCCAAGACGCGCGAAGTCGGCGGAAAGAATGCTGGGGGCGATGCGGAATTGCGTCATGGCGGCCATCGGAAAACTGTCGGAAAAAGCGTATTTTACAGTCAGTAGGAGAGCCTTTCGCGGCGGGCGCCACTGGCTGCGCCGGGTTGCGGGTGCCCGTTGCATCAAGCAGAATGCCAAACCATGTGCCGCGCCTCGCGGCGCTCTCGCGAGCGCCTTGCTGCGCGGGCGTCTTAAGTCGACGGACTCAGCAGCCGCACCCGGGCGAATGGAACAAGGATGAGCCAGTACGAATTCAGCGTGACGTCGCAGGTGCGCTACCTGCCGGAAGAATCGGACCCGGAGCGCCGGCAATATGCCTTCGCATACACGCTGACCATCCGCAATACCGGTCAGGTAAGCGCTCAGCTCATCGCGCGCCACTGGGTCATCACCGACAGCGATAATCTCGTGCAGGAAGTGAAGGGGCTCGGCGTGGTTGGCCATCAGCCGCTTCTGAAGCCTGGCGAGCAGTTCGAGTACACGAGCTGGGCCGTGATCGCGACCCCGGTGGGCACCATGCGCGGCGAGTACTTCTGTGTGGCCGAGGACGCCGAGCGTTTCGAGGCGCCAGTGCCCGAGTTCGTGTTGCGCATGCCGCGTACGCTGCATTGAACCGCTGCGAGATTTCGGGGTCTGCTAGTCCTGACGCCGATCGTCGCGCGCGGCTTGTTTCTTCCTGCCCGACGCGGTCCACACAACGATGAAAATCAGCAGGAACAGCGCAAGGAGCGCTTCCAGACCAAACATGAGCATCGGGTATTCGTCGAGCAGTTCTGACATGGCGGCATCCATCGAGAGCCAGTATTGTAGGCGTGATTTTGACGCCGATTCAGGTCTCGATGTCCCGGTGATGCCGGGATTCACAAAGGCGCGATATCGCGCCGGGTCAGCGCTTCGGCGCGGGGGGGCTCGGTTAGGTGGTTGGTTGGGCGCCGTTTCGCTGGCGGCCTTGCTCGCCGCATGCGGCGGCCCGAGCTACGTCCATAACGCCCCGCCCAAGGGGACGCCCACGCTACCCTCGCAACTCGCCGCGCAGCGTCTCACGCCGGTTGCGTGGCAGCAGGTGCCGGGTTGGCAGGACGACTCGCTGATCGGCGTAACCGCGGCGCTGCGCGCGAACTGCACGCGCCTCGCGCGCGATCCTCGCTGGCTGCGTGCGTGTTCCGCCGCTTCGCAACTCGATGACCTGGACGCCTCGAGCGCGCGCGCATTCTTCGAAACGTATTTCACCCCCTATCAGTTCGCCAACACCGACGGCACGCTTGACGGCCTCGTCACCGGCTACTACGAGCCGCTGCTGCATGGCTCGCGCACGCGTCATGGCATCTACCAGACCGCGCTGTATCGCTGGCCGTCCAGCTATCGTCCGGGCGCGGCGATGCCGCCGCGCGCGCAGCTCGAACGCACGGGCGCGCTCAACGGCAACGAGCTCGTGTGGGTGGACGATCCGATCGAAGCGTTCTTCCTGCAGGTGCAGGGCTCGGGGCGCGTCGTGATGGAAGACGGCAGCGTGATGCGCGTGGGCTTTGGCGGCACCAACAACCAGCCATACAAGTCGATCGGGCGCTGGCTGCTCGATCGCGGCGAACTGACGCCCGCGCAGGCGACCATGCAGGGCATCAAGGCGTGGGCGCGCGGGAATCCGACGCGCGTGGACGCGCTCCTCGACACCAATCCGCGCTTCGTGTTTTTCCGCGAGATGACTGGTTCCGAGGGCGACGCGCAGGGCGGGGCGGATGGCCCGATCGGTGCGCTCGGCGTGCCGCTCACGCCGGAACGCTCGATTGCCGTCGATCCTTCTTCGATTCCGCTTGGCACGCCGGTGTTCCTGCAGACCACGCGGCCGCTGACAAACACGCCGCTCAACCGGCTCGTGTTCGCGCAAGATACGGGCACGGCGATCAAGGGCGGAGTGCGGGCCGATTACTTCTGGGGCCTTGGCGACGACGCCGGCGATCTGGCGGGCAAGATGAAGCAGGGCGGCCGGATGTGGCTGCTGTTCCCGAACTCGTGATCGCGCCAGCGCTTGCCGCGCGCACGTAGAGTGAAAAAGCCGGCAACTGCCGGCTTTTTCTTTTGCTACGCGTCGCGAGCCGCGGTTACTTCGGCCGCTTGTCGATCACGCGCCTGGCCTTGCCGACAGAACGCTCGATGCCGTTCACTTCCAGCACGTTCACCTTGCACGTCACGCCGATCAGCGCCTTGATGTCGTACGCGAGCGCCTTGCTAGCCGCGTCGAGTGCGCCGTAATCGGGCGCGGTTTCCGGGCACGGTTCGCAGTTGAGCGCCATCACGTCCATCGGACCTTCCTTCGTGAGGACGATCTGATAGTGCGGCGCGAGCGCCGGCTGCTTGAGCAGCAATTCCTCGATCTGCGTGGGAAACACGTTCACGCCGCGGATGATCAGCATGTCGTCCGAGCGGCCGGTGATCTTTTCCATGCGGCGCATGGTGCGCGCCGTACCCGGCAAAAGACGCGTGAGGTCGCGCGTGCGGTAACGGATGATGGGCAGCGCTTCCTTCGTGAGCGAGGTGAAGACGAGTTCGCCGAATTCGCCGTCAGGCAGCACTTCGCCGGTTTCCGGGTTGATGATCTCGGGGTAGAAGTGATCTTCCCAGATCGTCGGGCCGTCCTTGGTTTCCGCGCATTCCGAGGCAACGCCTGGGCCCATCACTTCTGAAAGACCGTAGATGTCGACCGCCGTGATGCCCATGCGCTCTTCGATTGCTTTGCGCATGTCGTTGGTCCACGGCTCAGCGCCGAAGATGCCGATGCGCAGCGAACAGGTGGCCGGATCGATGCCCTGGCGCTCCATTTCGTCCGCGATCGCGAGCATATAGCTCGGCGTGACCATGATGATGTCGGGACGGAAGTCCTGGATCAGCTGAACCTGCTTCTCGGTCTGACCGCCACCGAACGGAATCACCGTGAGACCTGCACGTTCCGCACCGTAATGTGCGCCAAGGCCACCCGTGAAGAGTCCGTAGCCGTAGCTGATGTGCACCTTGTCGCCGCGCCGCGCGCCCGCTGCGCGCACCGAACGTGCGACCAGGTTCGCCCAGGTGTCGATGTCGCGCGCCGTGTAGGCAACTACGGTTGGCTTGCCCGTCGTACCCGAGGACGCATGGATACGCGAAATCTGCTCTTGCGGCACGGCGAACATGCCGAAGGGATAGTTGTCGCGCAGATCCTTCTTCGTGGTGAACGGGAAGCGCGCGAGATCGGCGAGCGACTGCACCTGGGACGGATGCACGCCTGCTTCATCGAATTTGCGGCGATAGACCGGCGAATTCTCGTAAGCATGGTTCAGCGACCATTTCAGGCGCTCGAGCTGCAGTGCAGCAAGCTCGTCGCGGCTCGCCTTTTCGATGGGTTCGAGCGGCAGCGTGGTACTCATGGGTGTCTCCTGGATCTTAAGAACTTTACTCGTGACGCGTGGGGAATCGAGAAGGGGAAACCCGCTTCACGTTGCGACTGGAATGACATTGCCGCGAATCTGCGCGGACTTGCCTCGGAAAAGCGCGACGGTTTCGCCTGCCCGGTTCGTCACGCGGATGTCGTAGACCCCGTTGCGTCCCGATAGCACCTGTTCGACGGCTTCGGCGGTCAACACCTCCTCGCGCAGGACGGGACGCAGGAACTCGATCGAGCACCCGGCCGCTACGGTGTTGATGTTGTACGAATTGCACGCGAAGGCGAACGCCGAATCCGCGAGCGAGAAAATCATCCCGCCGTGGCAGGTCTGATGGCCGTTTAGGAACTCGGGCCGCACGGCCATGCGCAGGCGCGCATAACCGGCGCGCACTTCGAGGAGCTCCATACCGAGCGCGCGGGTGCAGCCGTCGGATTCGTACATCGCCAGCGCGGCTGCGCGGGCGAGTTCGTCGGGCGACATGCTGTCCTCAGGCAGTTGCGAGACTTGCGTGGACATCTCAGCGGCCCTCGAAATGCGGTGCGCGTTTTTCGATGAAGGCCTGGACGCCTTCTGCGTAGTCGTACGACGCGCCAAGTTCGCGCTGCAGATCGCGTTCGAGATCGAGTTGCTGGTCGAGCGTGTTCGTGGCCGATGCGCGCAGCGCTTCGCGCGTGGCGACGATGGCGCGCGTAGGTTGCTGCGCGAGGCGTGCGGCGAGTGCGCCGGCCGTTTGCGCGAGTTCCGCGTCGTCGATCACTTGCCAGACGAGGCCCCAGCTCTCCGCCTTTTCCGCGCTGAGCTTTTCGCCGCTCATGGCGAGCCCAAGCGCGCGCGCCATGCCCACGCGCTTGGGCAGGAACCACGTGCCGCCGGAATCGGGCACGAGGCCGATCTTCACGAACGCCTGGATGAAGCTGGCGGAGCGTGCGGCGAGCACGAGGTCGCAGGCGAGGGCGAGATTCGCGCCAGCGCCTGCCGCGGTGCCGTTGACGGCAGCGATCACGGGCATCGGCAGCGCTTGCAGGCGCTTGATCAGCGGATTGAAATGCTCGTCGATGAGGTCGCCCAGGTCGGTCATCGCCCCCGGCGTGAAATCGAGATCGGCGAGATCCTGGCCCGCACAGAAGCCGCGGCCCGCGCCCGTCAGCACGAGGGCGCGCGCGCCGGCTGCGACGACTTCGTCGAGCGCTGCGGCAAGCTCGCGGTGCATGGCGCGCGTGAAGCTGTTGAGCTTGTCCGGGCGGTTCAGCGTGATCGTGGCCACGCGGGTGGATGCGTCGATTTCGACGCGGATCGCATCGTAGGGCATCGGTTGTCTCCTGTCGGCGGACTTGGCGCTTTAGCGCGTAGTCCTGCCCCATCCAAAGCAGTCTGCTTCAATCTGCTGTCTGAGACCGCCGAACGCATCGCCCGGCGGCCGGTCGATACTGCGCGCGTTATGCCTCGACGCGTTCGATCGCGAGGGCAATACCCTGGCCGACGCCGATGCACATCGTGCAAAGCGCGAAGCGTCCGTTCGTGCGCTCCAGCTGATGGAGCGCCGTCGTAACGAGTCGCGCGCCCGAAGCGCCGAGCGGGTGGCCCAGCGCGATCGCGCCGCCATTCGGGTTCACGCGCGGATCGTCGTCGGCAATGCCGAGTGCGCGCAGCACGGCGAGACCTTGCGAGGCGAACGCTTCATTGAGCTCGATCACATCGAACTGGTCCAGCGTCATGCCGAGTTGCTTGAGCAGCTTTTGCGTAGCGGGCGCGGGGCCGATGCCCATGATGCGCGGCGCAACACCAGCGGTCGCCATACCGAGCACGCGCGCGCGGCGACGCAGGCCATACTGCTTTGCGGCCGCCTCATTGGCGAGCAGCAGGGCGCAGGCGCCGTCGTTGACGCCCGAGGCGTTGCCGGCCGTGACCGTGCCGTCCGGCTTCACGACACCCTTGAGCTTGCCGAGCGATTCGAGCGAGGTCTCGCGGGGGTGCTCGTCGAGCGTCACGCGAACCGGGTCACCCTTCTTTTGCGCAATCTCGACCGCGACGATTTCCTGCGCGAGCGTGCCGTCTTTCTGCGCGCGAGCTGCTTTTTGCTGGCTGCGCAGCGCAAACGCATCTTGATCGGCGCGATTGATCCTGAATTCTTCCGCGACGTTTTCCGCCGTTTCCGGCATTGAATCGACACCGTACTGCTGCTTCATCAGCTTGTTGACGAAGCGCCAACCAATAGTCGTGTCATAGATGGCCGCGTCACGCGAGAAGGCCGAAGCTGCCTTGCCCATGACGAACGGCGCGCGCGTCATGCTTTCCACGCCGCCCGCGATCATGAGGCGCGCTTCGCCCGCCTTGATCGCGCGCGCCGCACTGCCGACAGCGTCGAGGCCCGAGCCGCACAGGCGGTTGAGCGTGCCGCCCGGCGCGTCGGTCGGCAGGCCCGCGAGCAGCGCGGCCATGCGCGCGACGTTGCGATTGTCTTCGCCGGCCTGGTTGGCGCAGCCGTAGAGCACGTCGTCGAGCGCGCTCCAGTCCACGCCGGGATTGCGCTCCACGAGCGCGCGGATGGGCACGGCAGCGAGGTCGTCCGCGCGGACGTCCTTGAGGGCGCCGCTGTAGCGGCCGAACGGGGTGCGAATCGCGTCGCAGATATAGGCTTCGGTCATCTCGGGTTCCTGGGGCGCGAGCGCAAAAGTGCACTCACGCCTTGCATGCTAGAGGGATGGGCAATCGGGCGCCATTCGGCTGAACGGCATAGGCCGTTCAGCTGGCTGCCACCGGGGCTGCTTTCGGTTCAACATGAACGCGGCTTTGAACCACGCGGAAGCGGTTCGCCACGAAGGCGGCGTCAGCGAGTGCGGCGTTCGCCGCGGGGTTCGCGCCGGTGCCGTGGAAGTCGGAGAACGCAGCCGACTGGTTCACGAACACGCCGCCCGTCAGGTTGATCGAGAGCGCCACGCCGCCGGTGATGGCGGCTTCGTGAGCCGCTTCGATCACGGCGTCGTCCGTGCTGTAGACGGACAGCGTGAGCGCGCCGTGGTCGCGCGCGGTCTCGCCGGCCAGCTTGAGCGACTCGGCGGTCGAATCCGTGGCGATCACGAACGAGATCGGGCCGAACCATTCGCGTGTGAACTGGGCGGCGTCGCGGGCTGCGTCCAGCGAAAGCACGAGCGGCGTGCGTACGCGAGCGCCGGTGAACTGCGGGTGTTCCAGCGTCAGACTGTCGGCGAGCACGGTGCCGAGCTTGCGGGCCTCGTCGATGCGAGCGGTCACACCTTCATTCTGGATCGCACCGAGCACTTCCACGGCGCGCGCCGGGTCGGACACGAACTTCTGCACGGCGCCGGCAATCGCCTGGGCGACTGCCTCGAAGCTCACCTGGCCTTCAGCGGTGCGGATGCCGTCGCGCGGCACATAGATGTTCTGCGGAGCCGTGCACATCTGGCCCGAGTAAAGGGCGAGCGAGAACGCAATATTGCGGGCGGCGGCCTTCAGGTCGTCCACGGAGTCGATCACGATCTGGTTCACGCCGGCCTTTTCCGTGTAGACCTGCGCCTGGTGCGCATTGCGCTCGAGCCAGTCGCCGTTTTGCGTGCTGCCCGTGAAGTCGATCAGCTTGATTTCGGGACGCAGCGCGAGTTGTTGCACGAGCGCGCCATCGTTGGGATCGGTGGCGAGCAGCGTCACGACGTTCGGATCGAAGCCGGCTTCGCGCAGGACGTCACGCGCAATGCGCACGGTGATAGCGAGCGGCAGGATCGCGCCCGGGTGCGGCTTGACAATAACGGTGTTGCCAGTCGCGAGATCGGCGAAGAGGCCGGGGTAGCCGTTCCAGGTCGGAAACGTGCAGCAGCCAAGCACGAGGCCGGTGCCGCGCGGCACGATGGTGAAGCGCTTTTGCATCGCGAGCGGCGGGTTTTTGCCCTGCGGCTTCTCCCAGTGCGCGTCGGCGGGAATGCGGCGCAACTGGTCGTATGCATAGGTGACTGCTTCGAGCGCGCGGTCCTGAGCGTGCGGGCCGCCGGCCTGGAACGCCATCATGAACGCCTGGCCGGTCGTGTGCATCACGCTGAAGGCGATCTCGAAGCTCGCGCGGTTCAGGCGCTCGAGAATCTCGAGGCTCACGCCTGCCCATGCCTTCGGGCCGGCCGCACGCCAGTCGCGCTGGGCGTTCTGAGCGGCTTCGATCAACTGATCCGGCGTCGACTTCGGATAGCGCGCGCCGAGCGCGAAGCCGAACGGCGAGGCCTCGCTGCCGACGGTTTCGCCGGTCGACGGCTGGTCGAGTTCGAAGGCGCGATTCAGGTGGGCCTTGAACGCGGCTTCGCCATCTGCGCTAGCGGTTTCCCCGTACACTTTGGGGCTAGGCATTTCGGCGAACGGGCTCCAGTAGCCACGGGTCTCGATGGCGGCAAGCGCTTTTTGAAGCGCGCCCTCATGCTTGGCGAACAGCGAATGTGTCATGGCTCAACGTTGGTAGAGAGGGTGGACAGGGCCCGTGTCAATTAATTGACCGACCGGTTGGTTGGGCAATGTTAGCATTAGTCAAAGTTCGGCGTAAAAGATTTTTTTGGGGACTTTCTTTAGATGGAAGGAGGAGTTATGGGGTACGAAAACATCCTGGTCGAGACGCGTGGCAAGGTCGGACTGATCACGCTGAACCGGCCAAAGGCGCTCAACGCACTGAACGACGCGCTCATGGACGAACTGGGAGCAGCGCTCAAGGCGTTCGACGCTAATGAGGGCGTTGGTGCGATCGTCATCACGGGTAGCGAAAAGGCGTTCGCGGCCGGCGCGGATATCGGGATGATGGCGACCTACACCTTCATGGATGTGTACAAAGGCGACTACATCACGCGCAACTGGGAGACGATTCGCTCGATTCGCAAGCCGATCATCGCGGCGGTCGCGGGCTTCGCGCTAGGTGGCGGTTGCGAACTGGCCATGATGTGCGACATGATCTTCGCCGCCGATACAGCGAAGTTCGGCCAACCCGAAATCAAACTGGGCGTGATACCGGGGGCGGGCGGTACGCAGCGTCTGCCGCGCGCGGTATCGAAAGCAAAGGCAATGGATCTGTGCCTGACCGCGCGGATGATGGGGGCGGAAGAGGCGGAGCGTGCCGGGTTGGTATCGCGAGTGATTCCGGCCGCGGATTTGCTGAATGAAACGCTCGCGGCGGCGGCGACCATCTGCGAATTCTCCTTGCCCGCCGTCATGATGGCGAAGGAGTCAGTGAACCGCGCCTACGAGACGACGCTCGCGGAAGGCGTGCACTTCGAGCGCCGCATGTTCCATTCGCTTTTCGCAACGGAAGATCAAAAGGAAGGGATGGCGGCATTCGTCGAAAAGCGCAAGCCCGCGTTCAAGAACAAGTAACGGCTCGGCGTGATTCGATCGCTGTGACCGGCGGTCGAAGTTATTTCTCGCCACCCCTTGCGCAGCGCCGGCGGGGGCGCTAAGATTCGCCCCCTTCGCAGTTCGATGTCACTGACGTCCGGGCAGCGAAGGCCGCCGCGGAAACCGGCGGACGCGGGAGTCGGCAGCTTTTTTAAGCGGTGAGCGAAAAAAAGGGGTTGACGAAGCGAAAAAGATTCTTCATAATCTCGTTTCTCTGCTGCTGACGCAGCAACGCAGAAAGAAGCCGGTAGTTGAGCAGTGGTTGGGCTCAGATGCCGCGACAACTTCGCGATCGATCTTTAAAAATTTACAGCCGATAAGTGTGGGCGCTTGATGCGGTGGCGGCCTGACCTCGTTCTTCGGAGCGGGGCCGGGAGCAGCAAAAGTATCAAGAGTCTCACACTAAAGTAAGTCAGGTTTTTGAATTTATTCAATGACCTGTCAGCTTTGAGTGAGCGACCGGTTTCGAGAGAAACCGAAAACAGTAACAGGTTTAAACTGAAGAGTTTGATCCTGGCTCAGATTGAACGCTGGCGGCATGCCTTACACATGCAAGTCGAACGGCAGCACGGGTGCTTGCACCTGGTGGCGAGTGGCGAACGGGTGAGTAATACATCGGAACATGTCCAGTAGTGGGGGATAGCCCGGCGAAAGCCGGATTAATACCGCATACGATCCATGGATGAAAGCGGGGGACCTTCGGGCCTCGCGCTATTGGGGTGGCCGATGGCGGATTAGCTAGTTGGTGGGGTAAAGGCCTACCAAGGCGACGATCCGTAGCTGGTCTGAGAGGACGACCAGCCACACTGGGACTGAGACACGGCCCAGACTCCTACGGGAGGCAGCAGTGGGGAATTTTGGACAATGGGCGAAAGCCTGATCCAGCAATGCCGCGTGTGTGAAGAAGGCCTTCGGGTTGTAAAGCACTTTTGTCCGGAAAGAAATCCTTCGAGATAATACCTTGAGGGGATGACGGTACCGGAAGAATAAGCACCGGCTAACTACGTGCCAGCAGCCGCGGTAATACGTAGGGTGCGAGCGTTAATCGGAATTACTGGGCGTAAAGCGTGCGCAGGCGGTGATGTAAGACCGATGTGAAATCCCCGGGCTTAACCTGGGAACTGCATTGGTGACTGCATCGCTGGAGTATGGCAGAGGGGGGTAGAATTCCACGTGTAGCAGTGAAATGCGTAGAGATGTGGAGGAATACCGATGGCGAAGGCAGCCCCCTGGGCCAATACTGACGCTCATGCACGAAAGCGTGGGGAGCAAACAGGATTAGATACCCTGGTAGTCCACGCCCTAAACGATGTCAACTGGTTGTCGGGCCTTCATTGGCTTGGTAACGTAGCTAACGCGTGAAGTTGACCGCCTGGGGAGTACGGTCGCAAGATTAAAACTCAAAGGAATTGACGGGGACCCGCACAAGCGGTGGATGATGTGGATTAATTCGATGCAACGCGAAAAACCTTACCTACCCTTGACATGTACGGAATTCCGCTGAGAGGTGGAAGTGCCCGAAAGGGAGCCGTAACACAGGTGCTGCATGGCTGTCGTCAGCTCGTGTCGTGAGATGTTGGGTTAAGTCCCGCAACGAGCGCAACCCTTGTCCCTAGTTGCTACGCAAGAGCACTCCAGGGAGACTGCCGGTGACAAACCGGAGGAAGGTGGGGATGACGTCAAGTCCTCATGGCCCTTATGGGTAGGGCTTCACACGTCATACAATGGTCGGAACAGAGGGTTGCCAAGCCGCGAGGTGGAGCCAATCCCAGAAAACCGATCGTAGTCCGGATCGCAGTCTGCAACTCGACTGCGTGAAGCTGGAATCGCTAGTAATCGCGGATCAGCATGCCGCGGTGAATACGTTCCCGGGTCTTGTACACACCGCCCGTCACACCATGGGAGTGGGTTTTGCCAGAAGTGGCTAGTCTAACCGCAAGGAGGACGGTCACCACGGCAGGATTCATGACTGGGGTGAAGTCGTAACAAGGTAGCCGTATCGGAAGGTGCGGCTGGATCACCTCCTTTCATGAGCTCATCGCTCACTGCGTTTTAAGCGCTCACACTTGTCGGCTGTAAGAAAGACAGACTCAGGGGTCTGTAGCTCAGTCGGTTAGAGCACCGTCTTGATAAGGCGGGGGTCGATGGTTCGAATCCATCCAGACCCACCACTGTCTGTGACGGGCAGCCCCCTTGAGTTGTGTGACTGGGGGATTAGCTCAGCTGGGAGAGCACCTGCTTTGCAAGCAGGGGGTCGTCGGTTCGATCCCGTCATCCTCCACCAATTCCCAATGCACAGCGTTCTGCAGCAATGATGCAGAACACTTCGCATTGGCGATTGAGCCAGTCAGAGCGATATGAAAATATCGGCTGTCGTTCTTTAACAATCAGGAAGAAGTAGTAAAGAGATTCATCCAAAAATGTCTAGAGATGGGCATGAGTAGGTGAATCAGGGTTGTGATTGTATCGAAAGTATTTTTAAGTGATCGAAAGATTGCCTTGAAATACGGCGCAACACGAATACTCAACCTGTAACGATTGTGATCGGAATCGTCCCCTTCGGGGATGAGCCCGGAGTAAGCGCTAAAGCGCTAACACCGGGCGCAAGACACACCCGTTATAGGGTCAAGCGAACAAGTGCATGTGGTGGATGCCTTGGCGATCACAGGCGATGAAGGACGCGGTAGCCTGCGAAAAGCGGTGGGGAGCTGGCAAACAAGCTTTGATCCACCGATATCCGAATGGGGAAACCCACTCCGAATGGAGTATCCATGACTGAATACATAGGTCATGTGAAGCGAACGCGGCGAACTGAAACATCTAAGTAGCCGCAGGAAAAGAAATCAACCGAGATTCCCAAAGTAGTGGCGAGCGAAATGGGACCAGCCTGCATTCTTTATCTGAACTGTTAGCCAAACGCTCTGGAAAGTGCGGCCATAGTGGGTGATAGCCCCGTAGGCGAAAACAGATTGGAAGAACTAGGGATGCGACAAGTAGGGCGGGACACGTGAAATCCTGTCTGAAGATGGGGGGACCATCCTCCAAGGCTAAATACTCGTGATCGACCGATAGTGAACCAGTACCGTGAGGGAAAGGCGAAAAGAACCCCGGGAGGGGAGTGAAATAGATCCTGAAACCGCATGCATACAAACAGTCGGAGCCTCGCAAGGGGTGACGGCGTACCTTTTGTATAATGGGTCAGCGACTTACATTCAGTGGCAAGCTTAACCGAATAGGGCAGGCGTAGCGAAAGCGAGTCCGAACAGGGCGTTCAGTCGCTGGGTGTAGACCCGAAACCAGGTGATCTATCCATGGCCAGGTTGAAGGCACGGTAACACGTGCTGGAGGACCGAACCCACTAACGTTGAAAAGTTAGGGGATGAGCTGTGGATAGGGGTGAAAGGCTAAACAAACCTGGAAATAGCTGGTTCTCTCCGAAAACTATTTAGGTAGTGCCTCGTGTATCACCTTCGGGGGTAGAGCACTGTCATGGTTGAAGGGTCCATTGCGGATTACTTCGCCATAGCAAACTCCGAATACCGAAGAGTGCAATCACGGGAGACAGACATCGGGTGCTAACGTCCGGTGTCAAGAGGGAAACAACCCAGACCGCCAGCTAAGGTCCCCAAATATGACTAAGTGGGAAACGAAGTGGGAAGGCTAAAACAGTCAGGAGGTTGGCTTAGAAGCAGCCACCCTTTAAAGAAAGCGTAATAGCTCACTGATCGAGTCGTCCTGCGCGGAAGATGTAACGGGGCTAAGTCATATACCGAAGCTGCGGATGCGAGCTAGTCTCGCATGGTAGGAGAGCGTTCCGTAAGCCTGCGAAGGTGCGTTGAAAAGCGTGCTGGAGGTATCGGAAGTGCGAATGCTGACATGAGTAGCGATAAAGGGGGTGAAAGGCCCCCTCGCCGTAAGCCCAAGGTTTCCTACGCAACGTTCATCGGCGTAGGGTGAGTCGGCCCCTAAGGCGAGGCAGAAATGCGTAGCTGATGGGAAGCAGGTCAATATTCCTGCACCATTGTTGAATGCGATGGGGGGACGGATCGCGGAAGGTTGTCCGGGTGTTGGAAGTCCCGGTCCTTGCATTGGAGAAGGCGCTTTGGCAAATCCGGGCGCGGAATTCAAGGGTGTGAGGCCAGTCTCTCAGGAGACGAAGCAACTGGAAGTGGTTCCAAGAAAAGCCTCTAAGCTTCAGTTCAGCAGTGACCGTACCGCAAACCGACACAGGTGGGCGAGATGAGTATTCTAAGGCGCTTGAGAGAACTCGGGAGAAGGAACTCGGCAAATTGGTACCGTAACTTCGGGATAAGGTACGCCCCTGTAGCTTGACTGGCCTGCGCCAGAAGGGTGAAGGGGTTGCAATAAACTGGTGGCTGCGACTGTTTAATAAAAACACAGCACTCTGCAAACACGAAAGTGGACGTATAGGGTGTGACGCCTGCCCGGTGCCGGAAGATTAAATGATGGGGTGCAAGCTCTTGATTGAAGTCCCGGTAAACGGCGGCCGTAACTATAACGGTCCTAAGGTAGCGAAATTCCTTGTCGGGTAAGTTCCGACCTGCACGAATGGCGTAACGATGGCCACACTGTCTCCTCCCGAGACTCAGCGAAGTTGAAGTGTTTGTGATGATGCAATCTCCCCGCGGCTAGACGGAAAGACCCCATGAACCTTTACTGTAGCTTTGCATTGGACTTTGAACCGGTTTGTGTAGGATAGGTGGGAGGCTGTGAAGTGTGGACGCTAGTCTGCATGGAGCCGTCCTTGAAATACCACCCTGATCTGTTTGAGGTTCTAACCTTGGTCCGTGATCCGGATCGGGGACAGTGCATGGTAGGCAGTTTGACTGGGGCGGTCTCCTCCCAAAGGGTAACGGAGGAGTACGAAGGTACGCTAGGTACGGTCGGAAATCGTGCTGATAGTGCAATGGCATAAGCGTGCTTGACTGTGAGACTCACAAGTCGAACAGGTGCGAAAGCAGGTCATAGTGATCCGGTGGTTCTGTATGGAAGGGCCATCGCTCAACGGATAAAAGGTACTCTGGGGATAACAGGCTGATACCGCCCAAGAGTTCATATCGACGGCGGTGTTTGGCACCTCGATGTCGGCTCATCTCATCCTGGGGCTGTAGCCGGTCCCAAGGGTATGGCTGTTCGCCATTTAAAGAGGTACGTGAGCTGGGTTTAAAACGTCGTGAGACAGTTTGGTCCCTATCTGCCGTGGGCGCTGGAAGTTTGAGGGGGCCTGCTCCTAGTACGAGAGGACCGGAGTGGACGAACCTCTGGTGTACCGGTTGTGACGCCAGTCGCATCGCCGGGTAGCTATGTTCGGAAGAGATAACCGCTGAAAGCATCTAAGCGGGAAACTCGCCTCAAGATGAGACTTCCCCGGGGACTAGATCCCCTTGAAGGGTCGTTCGAGACCAGGACGTTGATAGGTCAGGTGTGGAAGCGCAGTAATGCGTTAAGCTAACTGATACTAATTGCCCGTAAGGCTTGATCCTATAACAGGTGTGTTTCAGACACGCATGGTTGAGTGATCACGTGTTGTGCCGATTCAAACAACACAACCCCAATTCAGCAACACCCTCTTTACGCTTCTTCCAGATTGGCTGTGGCGCCCCCAAAGGCGACGCAGCAACCCGTCATGCCTGATGACCATAGCGAGTTGGTCCCACCCCTTCCCATCCCGAACAGGACCGTGAAACAACTCCACGCCGATGATAGTGCGGATTGCCCGTGTGAAAGTAGGTAATCGTCAGGCTCCTCATGCTGTAACGTCCAGAACCCCGGTGTCTCCGAAAGAGAACCGGGGTTCTGGCGTTTGGGCGCGTGTTTGAATGCGACACGACAGGCAGGAAACAAAAAAGCCGTCCACTGGACGGCTTTTTTGCATTGGCGCCCGACTCACCGTTGAGCCAAAAATTTCGTCGCCAGGTGCACCCAAAACGACGATCCCACCGGCAGCAGCTGATCGTTAAAGTCATAGCTAGCGTTGTGCAGCATGCAAGGGCCTGCACCGTGTCCCGCATCCCGGTGACCACCTTCGCCGTTGCCAAGAAACGCGTAGCAGCCGGGCTTCTCAAGCAGCATGAACGAGAAGTCCTCGGCGCCCATGGTTGGCTCGACGTTCGCGTCGACGTGATCGGCGCCGACCACCTCCCGCATGACCTTTGCGGCAAACTGCGCCTCCGCGCTGCTGTTCACCGTCGGCGGATAGTTGCGATGGAAGGTGATGTCGACCGAGCAGTCGTACGCCTCAGCCGTGCTCTCGGCGATTTTGCGCAGTCGCGACTCGATCAGATCCAGCGTTTCCGTCGTGAAGGTACGCACCGTTCCCGCGATCCATGCCGTATTCGGCACCACATTGACCGCATCGCCGGCATGAATCTGCGTGATCGAGAGCACGGCCGTATCGAGCGGCTTCTTGTTGCGCGTGATGATGCTTTGCAACCCGTTCGCAATCTGCACCGCCGTAAAGACCGGATCCCGGCCGTTGTGCGGCAACGCGGCATGTGAACCTACGCCCCTGATTTCAATCCGGAATTCGTTGCTCGAAGCCATAATCGGCCCTTCGGTCACGCCGAAGTAGCCGGCCGGCATGCCGGGCCAGTTGTGAATGCCGAAAACGGCATCCACAGGAAATTGCTCGAAGAGGCCATCTTCGATCATGGCTTTCGCGCCGGCACCGCCTTCTTCGGCGGGCTGGAAAATGAAGACGATCGTGCCGTCGAACTGTCCGTGCCGCGCGAGATATTGTGCTGCGCCAAGCAGCATCGCCGTGTGGCCGTCGTGACCGCACGCGTGCATCTTCCCTTCGTTGCGCGAGCGATGATCGAACGTGTTGAGTTCCTGGATCGGCAACGCGTCCATATCGGCGCGCAACCCGACCATACGCTTGCCAGTGCCGCGCTTGAGCACACCGACGACGCCGGTTTTGCCCATGCCACGATGCACTTCAATGCCCCATTCTGTGAGTTTCGCTGCGACGAGGTCGGAGGTGTGGGTTTCTTCGTAGCGCAGCTCGGGGTGCGCGTGGATCGTTCGTCGGAGGCCCTGAATTTCGCCTTGGGCGGCCTGGATTTCCGGAATCAGTTTCATGGCGGACGGTGCTCAAAAAGTGGGTGCCCGGCCTTTGTCTCCAAATAGGCCGGGTCTAGACGAACCATTCTACGCCGAACCTTTTTTTTCGCGCCAACCCACATGGTGCGGACAGGGCGCGCGCCCTGAACATAATAAAATCGTACTTACGACAGAACGCCTCACCCACGGATTTCCGATGAACGCCCCAGCCGAATTTGCCCGTGCAGTTTGCCCGCACGATTGTCCCGATACCTGCGCGATGCGCGTAACCGTCGAAAACGGCCGGGCGATCAAGGTGAGCGGCGACCCCGAGCATCCGCCCACCCAGGGTGTCCTGTGCACGAAAGTGACGCGCTATGCCGAGCGAGTCCATCACCCGAAGCGTTTGACGCAGCCGATGAAGCGGGTCGGGCGCAAGGGGGAAGGGCGTTTCGAGCCGATCAGCTGGGACGAGGCAAACCGGATCGCCGCTGAACGCCTCGGCGAAATCGCGCAGCGCGCGCCCGAAGCGATCTTGCCGTACAGCTATGCCGGCACGATGGGACTCGTTCAGGGCGATAGCATTGCACAGCGCTTCTTTCACAAGCTCGGCGCGTCGCGTCTCGATAGAGCGATCTGCGCGGCGGCGGGTGCCGCCGGCCTGCGTTATACGTTCGGCTCGAGCCTCGGCATGCTCACGGAGTATTTCGCAGAAAGCGAAGTGATCCTGATCTGGGGAGCCAACCCGATCGCCTCGAACCTGCACTTCTGGACCCGCGTGCAAGAAGCGAAGCGCAACGGGGCAAAGCTGATCGCGATCGACCCGTATCGCTCGCTGACGGCCGAGAAGTGCCATCAGCACATTGCGCTCAAGCCCGGCACAGACGGCGCGCTCGCACTCGGCATGATGCACGTTCTGATCACCGAGAACCGGCTCGACCACGCCTACATTGCGGCCCATACACACGGCTTCGACGCGCTGAAGGCGCGTGCACTGACCTACACGCCGGCGCGCGTCGCCGAGATCTGCGGCATCGAGGAGCAGGTCGTCGTCGATCTCGCGCGCCTCTATGCATCGACGCGCAAGGCGGCAATCCGCATGAACTATGGCCTGCAACGCGTGCGCGGCGGCGGCAACGCCGTGCGTGCCATCGCCTGCCTGCCCGCGTTGACTGGCGCGTGGCGCGAGCGCGCGGGCGGCGTGCTGCTTTCGTCGTCGGGCTGGGCGCCCGTCGATTCGAACGCCCTCCAACGTCCAGATCTGATTCCGGGTTGGCCGCAGCATCAGCCGCGCATCATCAACATGAACCAGATTGGCGACGCGCTCACGCACGCAGGCGACGCCGCATTCGGGCCGAAGGTTGAAGCGATCGTCGTCTACAACTCGAACCCGGTCGCGGTTGCGCCCGAGTCGGCGAGGGTCGCTGCCGGCTTTGCGCGCGAGGACCTCTTTACTGTCGTGCTCGAGCAGTTCCAGACCGACACCGCCGATTACGCTGACCTGCTGCTGCCTGCCACGACCCAGCTCGAACATCTCGATGTCCACAAGTCCTACGGCCATACGCACGTCATGGCGAACCTGCCCGCCATCGCGCCCGTTGGCGAGGCGCGGCCGAATACCGAGATTTTCCGTTCCATTGCGCGCGCGATGGGCCTGACCGAGCCGGCGCTGTTCGAAAGCGACGAGGACGTGGCGGCCCACGCATTCGACTGGAGCGATCCCGCGCTAGGCGGCGCCGATTGGGCGGCGCTCAAGCGCGAAGGCTGGTTGAAGCTGAACATTCCCGAAGCGCCGTTCGCGAGCGGCGGTTTTCGCACGCCCACGGGCAAATGCGAGTTCCATAGCGAGGCGCTTGCGAAGGCCGGGCTCGATCCGCTGCCCGATTACCTGCCGCCGCACGAGTCGGCGGACGGCGCGCCCGAGCTCGCCGCGCGCTATCCGCTCGCGATGATCTCGCCGCCCGCTCGCAACTTTCTGAACAGCACCTTCGTGAACGTGGAGAGCCTGCGCGCAACCGAAGGCGAGCCGCACGTGGACCTCCATCCGGCCGACGCCGCCCGCCGCGAGATTACCGACGGCGACGAGGTTCGCGTGTTCAACGACCGCGGCTCGATGCGCGCGCGGGCACGTGTGACCGACCGGGCTCGCATCGGCCTCGTGGTGGGCCTGTCGATCTGGTGGAAGAAGCTGGCGCCGGACGGCCGCAACGCCAACGAAGTGACGAGCCAGGCGCTCACCGACCTCGGCGGCTCGGCGACTTTCTACGATTGCCTCGTCGAGGTCAAGCGCGCCTGAAAGTGCCTCACGACACAGCTACCGGGCCCGCAATGGGCGTTCGAGGGGCCTTTCTAACCCGCTGATTTGCTGACATAAAAGCTGGGTCGCCATGCTACGATCGTTTTTTTAGCACGACCATTCGAAAAAACAAGGAGGAGACGCTGCATGGAAAAAGTCTGGCTGAAATCGTACCCGCCCGGCGTTCCCGCTGAAATCGACGCAAGCCGTTACGCGTCCATCACTGCGTTGCTCGAGGAGAGCTTCAGCGAATTCCGTGCGAAGCCCGCCTTCGCGTGCATGGGCAAGACGATCACCTACGGTGAGCTGGACCAACTCTCCCAGCGTCTGGCCGCGTGGTTCCAGTCGCGCGGCATTGCACGTGGCGCGCGCATCGCGCTCATGATGCCCAACGTGCTGCAGTACCCGGTCGCGCTGGCCGCAGTGCTGCGCGCGGGCTATGTCGTCGTCAACGTGAACCCGCTCTACACGCCACGCGAACTCGAACACCAGTTGAAGGACAGCGGTGCCGAGGCGATCGTCGTCCTCGAGAATTTCGCCGGAACCCTGAGCGCGGTCGTCGCCAATACGCGTGTGAAGCACGTGCTGGTCGCGGCGATGGGCGATCTCCTTGGCGCGAAGGGCTTCGTCGTCAACTTCGTCGTGCGGCGCGTGAAGAAGATGGTTCCCGCCTGGAACCTGCCCGGCCACGTGCGCTTCAACGACGCGCTCGCCGAAGGTGCACGTAAAGGGTTCAAGCGCGTCGAGCAGACGCCCGAGGACGTCGCCTTCCTTCAGTACACAGGCGGCACGACCGGTGTGGCCAAGGGCGCTACGCTGCTGCATGGCAATCTGGTCGCCAACGTGCTGCAGTCGGCGGCATGGACCGAGCCCGCGCTTGCGAAACTGCCATCCGGTACGCAGCCGGTGACGGTTGCGGCGCTGCCGCTTTATCACGTGTTCGCGCTGACCGTTTGCGGGCTGCTGACGCTGCGCACCGGTGGTCTCGCGATCCTGATTCCGAATCCGCGCGATATCGGCGGCATGATCAAGGAGCTGCACGGCTACTCGATCACGTGTTTCCCCGCGGTCAACACGCTCTACAACGCGATGCTCAACCATCCGGAATTCGGCAATCTGGACTTCACGCACCTGCTCGTTGCAAATGGCGGCGGCATGGCCGTGCAGGAAGCCGTGGCCAAGCGCTGGTACGAGCGCACGCATACGCCGATCGTCGAAGGCTACGGGCTCTCGGAAACCTCACCCAGCGTGACCTGCAATCCGGTCACTGCAACGGAATACACCGGCACGATCGGTCTGCCTTTGCCATCCACTGAAATCTCGATCCGCGACGACGCCGGCAACGAGCTGCCGATTGGCGAGGCCGGTGAAATCTGCATCCGCGGGCCGCAGGTGATGGCGGGCTACTGGCAGCGTCCGGAAGAAACGGCGAAGGTCATGACGCCCGACGGCTACTTCAAGTCGGGCGACGTCGGCCTCATGAATGCGCGCGGCTACATCAAGCTCGTCGACCGCAAGAAGGACATGATTCTGGTCTCGGGCTTCAATGTCTATCCGAATGAAGTCGAGGACGTCGTGGCGAAGCTGCCGGGCGTGTTCGAAGTGGCGGCAGTGGGCGTGCCGGACCAGAACTCGGGAGAGGCGGTGAAGCTCTATATCGTCAAGAAGGACCCGGCGCTCACCGACAAGGACGTGTTCGAGTACTGCAAGACGCAGCTCACTGGCTACAAGCGGCCGAAGATCATCGAATTCCGCAACGATCTGCCCAAGAGCAACGTAGGCAAGATCCTGCGCCGCGAGCTGCGCGACGGTCGCGCCTGAAAGCGCAGGAACGAAGCGAAAAGCGAGAAGCAAGTGAAGAACGGCCTGCCCATCGAGGGCAGGCCGTTTTTTTTTGACCCTGCGCACCTTCGCGAAACAAGGCGTCACGCCAAAGAAAAAAGGCGCCCGGAGGCGCCTTCGAGATTACAGCAACTGTTCTTATTAGAACTTGTGACGGATACCAACGCGAGCCGTGAACACGTTGTTCGTGCTCGACGGCGTCAGGCCGTTGATCGACGCGACAGCCGACTGGCCGAGCGAGTCCGTACCCGAAGCGTGCTGGTACACGCCGATCAGGTAGACGTCCGTGCGCTTCGACAGGAAGTAGTCCGTGCCGAGTGCGTACTGGTAGTACTTCGAACCGCTCTGGCTCGAACCGTTCGCCAGCGTGACGCTGCTGCCGTCCGTGTAGTCGAATGCGAAGCCTGCCAGCAATGCCGGCGTGAACTGGTACTTGAAGTTCGCTTCGACGTTGTTGAACGTGGCGTTCGAACCGCGCTGATAAAGCGACGGAGCCGTGCCGGCAACCGTACCCAGGTCGCGGAAGCTGACATTCGAATACGTCAGGCCGAACGTGGCTGCGCCGAACGTGTATGCACCGCCAACACCGATGGACTGATACGTGTTGGCCGTCGTGAAGCCACCGAACACGGGGTTGCTCGAGGTCGCGGAATTCGAGATCGGCGAGGTGGCCGAGCCGTTGTTGAACAGGCCGCCGAAGTTGTTCGGCGTGCGTGCATTCAGGTAACCAACGCCGAGAGAGAGCGGGCCGTTGCTATAGCCAGCACCCAGCGACCAGATCTGGTTCTGCGTGAAGTTGCCTGCCTGGCCACCGAAGCTGTACGTGCCGCCGAACGTCAGGCCAGCGTAGTTCGCGCTCGTGAACTTGACCGTGTTGTTCGTACGGAAGGCGTTGTTGAAGTTGTCCAGATCTTGCGGGTGAGCGGCGATGTAGCCGCCCCACTGGTCGCCTGCTTCGAACGGACCGACGTAGTCGACGACGGAGTCGTACTGGCGACCCATCGTGACCGTGCCGAACTGTGCGCTCGAGAGGCCGACATACGCTTGACGACCGAACATCAGGCCGCCCTGGCCGAGCTTGCCGGTGTTCACGTCGAAGCCGTTTTCGAGCACGAAGACTGCCTTCAGGCCGCCGCCGAGGTCTTCAGCGCCGCGCAGGCCGAAACGGCTGCCTTGCATCACGCCACTCGACAGGTTGTACAGGTGCTTGCCACCCGAATTCGTATTGATGTTGAAACCTTCGTCGATGATGCCGTACAGCGTGACGCTGCTCTGAGCGTGAGCAACGCCCGCGAACGCGCCCAGCGCAGCCAGCGCGAGAAGCGACTTCTTCATTGAATGATCTCCAGTGTTTGCGAATCTTTTGCGTCTTTTAACGGGACCAGTTTTTTATCGTGCGGGGTCCCGTCCTTCTAACTTCGCGAGAAGTTGCCACGTAATGTAACAAAAGGGTTAATAGTCACAAAGGAAAAGCCAGGGCATCGCTAAGTACCTGTTTCGTTTACACAACATGGTCTAGAATATGCGGCTATCTATCGGCGCTGCCCCGGATTGACGGATCTCCGTGAGTTTGTGTAGAGGTGAAAGGGCAGTCCGGGCGAGCAGAGAAATCCGGCTCGCCAATGAAACGAAAGGGAGGCTGGATGACGCTAGATGACTTGATTACCGAATTCGACCGGGGCCTGCGCTCGCTCACCGGCGTGTCGCGCATGACGCGTCCGATGCCGCAGCCTTCGCCCGTTACCATCGAAGTGACGCCCGAGGGCGATGCCGTGCCAGCCGGCAGTGAACTCACGGCCGCCGAGCGCACGCATGCCGCTGGCCTCATGCGAGTGAATCATGTGGGCGAAGTGTGTGCCCAGGCGCTGTATCAGGCGCAAAAAATCTCTGCGCGCTCGCCGTCGCTCAAGGCTGCCTTCGAGCAGGCCGCGCGCGAAGAAGAGGATCACCTTGCGTGGACCTCTCGCCGTCTTGAGGCGCTCGACTCGCGTCCGAGCCTGCTCAATCCGCTTTGGTACGCTGGCGCGCTCGCGATCGGCTTCGCCGCCGGGCGCCTCGGCGACAAGGTGAGTCTCGGCTTCATGGCCGAAACCGAGCGCCAGGTCGAGCATCATCTCGACAGCCATCTCGACAGCCTGCCGCCCGCCGATCTCGAGTCGCGTGCGGTCGTCGAGCAGATGCGCGCCGACGAAATCTCGCACGCAAAATCGGCCACCGATCTGGGCGGAGTCGAACTGCCGCTGCCGGTGCGTTCGCTCATGCGTGTAGCATCGAAAGTCATGACGCGCACCGCCTATTACATCTGATTAGGCGGCTTGGGCCGGCAATCGCTGTCGGCGCAAGCCTGTATTAATCTTTCAGAGCTTTCAGCCCCCGGTTTTAATCCCCGCAAGCCCCCGCTCGATCCCGCCGTAGGCCGTTTATCGCCGCGCTTTTCACGTATCACCTTCAGAACCTGCGTTAGTTCGTTCATTCATAACGGTTTTTGGCTTTTGTCCCGACTTCAACAAGTGCCGCTAAGTCCTTGTTCTAGCGGATAAATTTCGTCAAAAAACGTCTGGTCTCCCTTGACCCTCGTTGGGCGTTCCTCTAAAGTGGGAGACAGTGTGAGAAAGTGTATTTTTGTGTGATTTCAGACGTGTATTCAGGTAGATTTTCCGAGATTTAGGCGGGCGGCGAAAAGCGCCGCATTAGGGGGAGCAAATTGTTCCAGGGGGCGTCGGCGCTGACACTCGATGCGAAAGGACGGATGTCGATTCCGTCTCGCTATCGGGAAGCGCTGCAACAACAGGCAGAAGGACGGGTGACGATCACCAAGCACCCGGACGGCTGCCTGTTGCTATTTCCGCGCCCCGAATGGGAAGTGTTCCGCTCGAAGGTCGCCGCCTTGCCGATGGATGCGCACTGGTGGCGCCGCATTTTTCTCGGTAATGCGTCCGACGTCGATGTCGACAGTGCGGGCCGCGTGCTCGTCTCACCTGAATTGCGTTTGGCGGCAGGAATGGAAAAGGAAGTCATGCTGCTCGGCATGGGTAGTCATTTTGAGTTGTGGGATGCGCAGACCTACGCCGCCAAGGAACAGGCGGCGATGGCCCAGGGCATGCCCGACGCCCTGAAAAATTTCACGTTCTGATCGCGGTTAAAAAGCTATGGCATCTGCGATGGGACAGGGACTGCAGCATCGCACGGTGCTGCTAGACGAAGCGGTGAACGCGCTGGTCACGCGCGCGGACGGCGTCTATGTGGACGGCACGTTCGGCCGCGGCGGGCACAGTCGCGCGATCCTCGGGCGCCTGGCAGAGGCGGGGCGCCTGATCGCGTTCGACAAGGACCCGCTTGCAATCGCCACGGCGCAAACCATTGGCGACGCGCGGTTTTCGATCGTGCATGAGAGTTTTGCTTCGCTGCGCGACGAGCTCGCGTCGCGCGGGGTGGGGCGTGTGTCGGGAGTGTTGCTGGACCTTGGCGTGTCGTCGCCGCAGTTCGACGATCCGCAGCGCGGTTTCAGTTTCCGCGCGGATGGCCCGCTCGACATGCGGATGGACCCGACGCGCGGCGAGTCCGCCGCTGACTGGCTCGCTCGGGCCACGGTGCAGGAACTGACGGAGGTAATTCGGGATTATGGGGAAGAACGGTTTGCTTTTCAGATTGCAAAGGCGCTTGTTGCTCGCCGGGCAGAGTCCGACCGTCTCGGGCCTCTCGACAGCACGGGCGAGCTTGCCCAAATCGTGGCTAACGTCGTCAAAACCCGTGAGAAGGGTAAGGACCCGGCAACCCGCACCTTTCAAGCTATACGGATTCACGTCAATCAAGAGCTTGCGGAGCTGCAGGTCGTTCTAGAAGCAGCGTTGTCGTTGCTGGAACAGGGGGGGCGGCTGGTGGTCATCAGCTTTCATTCGCTCGAAGACCGGATCGTCAAGCGATTCATGCAGGCGCACGCGAGCGCGCCGGCGGTGGACCGCCGCCTGCCGATCCGCGCCGTCGACCTGCCGAGCCCGCCGCTCAAGCTACTTGGGCGCGTGTTCGCGAGCGACGAGGAAGTCGCCGCGAACCCGCGCGCCCGCTCGGCCGTGATGCGCACCGCGGAGCGCGTCACGCCATGAATCGTCTGAACATCTTCCTGCTGATCGTCGTCATGGGGTGCGCGCTCTCGGTCGTGAACGCCACCAATCAGCAGCGTCAGATCTTCATCCAGTTGCAACGCGCGCAGTCGCAGGAGCATCAGCTTCAGCAGGACTACGCACAGCTTCAATATCAGCAGAGCGCGCTGTCGAGAACGTCGCGCATCGAACAGATCGCCACCGACTCGCTCAAGATGCAGGCCGTCACGACCGGACGCACGCAATATCTGACGCTCGCGCCCGGCAACGCAACCGCCGTCGACGCTCCCGTGCCGACCTCGGCGCCCCCGCAGGGCGCCGCGCCCACGGCTGCCCGCCGCGGAGGCACGCGATGAAAAAGGACAATCGCCGCAAGAGCGTCGCCTTTAGCGCCAATCCCATTCTCTCCGTGCGCCTGCCGATGTGGCGCTCGAAGCTCGTCGTGTTCCTGCTGTTCATGGCGTTCGTCGCGCTTGCCGCGCGAGCGTTCTGGATCCAGGGCCCGGGCAACGCGTTCTATCAGAAGCAGGGCGAAAGCCGCTACCAGCGCACGATCGAGTTGCCGGCCACGCGCGGCAAGATTCTCGACCGCAACGGGCTGGTGCTTGCCACAAGTCTGCCCGTGCGCGCGATCTGGGCGATTCCCGAAGCCGTGCCCGACGATCTCGGCGCCGACAAGCTCAACCAGCTTGGCACGCTGCTCGGCATGAACACGAAAGAGCTGCGCGCGAAGCTCTCCGAAGACAAGACGTTCGTCTACGTGAAGCGCCAGGTGCCGCTCGACGTCGCGCAGAAGGTGACGGCGCTCGATATTCCGGGCGTGTATCAGCGCAACGAGTACAAGCGCTTCTATCCGGAAGGCGACGTCACCGCGCACTTGATCGGCTTCACCAACGTCGAGGACGAAGGCCAGGAAGGCGTCGAGCTGTCCGACCAGAAGGTGCTCGCGGGCGTGCCCGGCATTCGCCACGTCATCAAGGACCGCATGGGCCACATCGTCGAGGACGTCGACGAGACGGTCGTGCCCCACGATGGCAAGGACGTCGAACTGTCGATCGACAGCAAGATCCAGTACATCGCGTATTCGAACCTGAAGGCCGCCGTCGAGAAGTTCAAGGCCAAAGCCGGCGCGGCGATGGTGGTGGACGTGCGCACGGGCGAAGTGCTCGCGCTCGTGAACTATCCGACCTACAACCCGAACGACCGCTCGCACCTCACGGGCGAGCAGTTGCGCAACCGCATTCTCACCGACGTGTTCGAGCCGGGCTCGATCATGAAGCCGTTCACGGTGTCGCTCGCGCTGGATCTGCACCGCGTCTCGCCGAGTACACTGGTGGATACGGGCCCGGGCCACTTCACGCTCGACGGCGCGACCATCACCGACGATGCGGCGTTCGGCGTCCTGACGGTCGGTGGCGTGATCCAGAAGTCGAGCAATATCGGCGCGACGAAGATCGCGATGACGCTCAAGCCCGAAGAAATGTGGGACATGTACACCAGCATCGGTCTCGGTCAGGCGCCGAAAGTCGGGTTCCCCGGCGCGGCGGCGGGTCGTCTGCGGCCGTGGAAAAGCTGGCGCCGCATCGAGCAGGCGACGATGTCCTACGGCTACGGCCTCTCCGTTTCGCTGTTCCAGCTCGCGCGCGCGTACACGGCGATCGCGCACGACGGCCAGATTCTGCCGGTCACGATCTTCCGCCACGCTGGCGATACGCAGCCGGTGCAAGGCGCCCAGGTGTTCGCGCCGACCACGGCGCGTGAAGTGCGCACGATGCTGGAGAGCGTGGTGTCGAAAGACGGCACCTCGCCCGATGCCGCCGTGCCCGGCTACCGCGTGGGCGGCAAGTCCGGTACGGCGTACAAGCATGGTCCGCACGGCTACGATCATTCGAAGTACCGCGCGTCGTTCGTCGGCATGGCGCCGATGCCGAATCCGCGCATCGTCGTGGCCGTCACGGTCGACGAACCGACTGCCGGCAGCCACTTCGGCGGCGCGGTGTCGGGTCCGGTGTTCTCGGGCATCGTCGGCGATACGCTGCGCTCGCTCAACGTACCGCCGGATATGCCGGTGAAGCAACTCGTCGTCGAAGACAATAGCGCCGCCGGCGCTTCCGCCCCGGCCGTTGCGAACGCGCCGGCTACGGCTGTGAAGCGCGTGGCGAACGCACCTGTCAACAAGAGCACTGCAGCCGCGCGTCACATGACCGTCGCTGACAACGCGAAAAATCGACCCGGAGTCGTCCGATGAGCGCCACGCGCACCCAGCATCCCGCGCACCGGCAGATCGCGGACGCGCTCGCATGGCTGCGTGCGCACGTCGCGCCCGCAGCCGGCCTGCACGCCGACACGCGCTCGCTCAAGCCGGGCGACGTGTTTCTCGCTTACGCCGTCGAGGGCGCGGACAACCGTGGGCACATCGCCAACGCCATCGAGCGCGGCGCCGCAGCCGTGCTGTATCAGCCGGAAGGCTATGCGGGCGAAAAGCTCGACGCGTCGATCGCGCTCGCTGTGCCGCAACTCGATGGGCTCGCGGGGGAAATAGCAAGCGGCTGGTATGGCGACCCGAGCGACGCGATGCTCGTGGTCGGCGTGACGGGCACGAACGGCAAGACGTCGTGCAGCCAGTGGATCGCTTCGGCGTTCACGGCCATCGGCCAGAAGTGCGCGATCGTTGGCACGCTGGGCTCGGGCTTTCCGGGCCAGCTCGTGCATACGGGCTTCACGACGCCCGATGCGCCGCAACTGCAACGCAGCCTCGCACAATTGCGCAGCGAAAGTGCACAGGTTATTGCGATGGAAGTATCCTCGCACGCGCTGCATCAGGGCCGCGTCAACGGCACCTCGTTCGACATTGCCGTCTTCACGAATCTCACGCAAGACCATCTCGATTATCACCACACGTTCGAGGCGTATGAAGCCGCGAAGGCACGCCTGTTCGCATGGCCGGGTCTGCGCGCGGCGATCATCAACGCCGACGACGCAGCGGGCCGCCGCCTGATCGCCACTACGCGTGGCAAGGTGCGCACGATCGCATACGGCGTGGCGACGCCCGCCGCCGACGCACCCGTTGCCGACGCCTGGCTGCGCGCGAACGATGTTCGAGCGACCGCCACGGGCACGGCGTTCCATCTGGAAACGTCGGATTGGGGCGAGGCGCAGGTCGAGGCGCATGTTCTCGGCCTCTTCAACGTGAGCAATCTGCTCGGCGTGCTCGGTGCGCTGCTTGCGGCGAATGTGCCGCTCATCGCGGCGCTCAACGAGATTTCGAAGCTGCAGCCGGTGAACGGCCGCATGGAGCGTCTTGGCGGGCGCACCGATCACGACGAGCCGCTCGTTGTGATCGATTACGCGCACACGCCGGATGCGCTCGAAAAAACGCTCGAAGCGCTGCGCCCGATGGCGGCCGCGCGCGGCGGCCAGCTCGTCTGCATGTTCGGCTGCGGCGGCGATCGCGACGCGACCAAGCGCCCGCTCATGGGCGCGATTGCGGAGCGCCTCGCCGATCAGGTCGTCGTGACGAGCGATAACCCGCGCAGCGAATCGCCCGCCGCGATCATCGATCAGATCGCACAAGGCATGCGCGACGCCGCGAAGGCGCGCCGCATCGAGGACCGCGCGAGCGCGATCCTGCAAGCGGTGCGCGGCGCGGCGCGCGAAGACGTCGTCTTGCTGGCCGGCAAGGGCCACGAGGCGACCCAGGAAATCATGGGCAAGAAGCGCGCGTTCTCCGATCAGGACCACGCGCGGCTTGCACTCGCCGCCCGTGCCACGCACGGGCGCGGAGGTGGTGAATGACGATGCTTTCCCTGCGCGAAGCAGCGGCGCTGATTCCCGGCGCGAGCGTCCTCGGCGACGAGAACGCGACGTTCGAGCGCATTTCGACCGACAGCCGCACCACGGGCCCTGGCGATCTCTTCGTCGCGCTCAAGGGCGACCGCTTCGACGCGCACGACTTTCTCGGCGAAGTCGCGAACCGTCACGTGAGCGCTGTGCTCGTTTCGCGCAGCCCCGGCGACTGGCGCATTCCCGCGCTGCGCGTGGACGACACGCGCAAGGCCCTCGGCGCGCTCGCACTCGGCTGGCGCCGCCACTTCTCGATGCCGCTCGTCGCCGTGACGGGCAGCAACGGCAAGACGACGGTCAAGGAAATGATCGCGTCGATCTTCGCGGCGGCCGTTGGTGAAAATTTGCGTCTCGCGACTACCGGAAACCTCAATAACGACATCGGCGTGCCGTTAACGTTGCTGCGTTTGAACGGCGCGCATCGGCTGGCGGTAGTCGAACTCGGCATGAATCACCCGGGCGAGACGGAGTTGCTCGCGAAATTCGCCGAGCCGACGGTCGCGGTGGTGAACAACGCGCAGCGCGAGCATCAGGAATTCATGGCGACGGTGGAAGCCGTCGCACTCGAGCATGCGAGCGTGATCCATGCGCTCAAGCCCACGGGCGTCGCAGTGTTTCCCGCTGACGATGCCTACGCGAGCATCTGGCGCGTGGCGGCAACGGGTTCGCGCATTCTCGACTTCGCGCTGCATACGGAGGCGAGCTCGGTAGAAGCGGCCGTCACCGGCAAGCTCGTTGGCGAAATGGGTGGCAACCGTCTCGAGATCGCGACGCCGGAAGGCCGCTTCGCAGTGGAGCTGAAGGTGCTGGGCGCACACAACGCGCACAACGCGCTCGCGGCCACGGCGGCAGCGATAGCGTCGGGCGTATCGCTCGAAGCGATTGGCCGCGGGCTGGAAGCGTTCGAGCCGGTGAAGGGCCGCTTGCAGGTGAAGCGCGCGGCGCTCGGCGAACTGGCAGGCGCAACGGTGATCGACGACACCTACAACGCGAATCCCGATTCGGTGCGTGCGGCGATCGACGTGCTGGCTTCGCGCGTGTCGCCGCGCGTGCTCGTGCTGGGCGACATGGGCGAAGTCGGCGACGACGGTCCCGCGTTTCACCGCGAGGTGGGCGCTTACGCGAAGGAACGCGGCATCGACGCGCTCTACACACTCGGCGACGCGGCGCGTGATAGCGCAGCGGCGTTCGGCGCGCAGGCGCTGCATTCGGCGGACGTGGGCGAACTCGTGCGCTCGCTGGCTGGCGGCGGTTACGGCGCTGGCGCAACGATTCTCGTGAAAGGTTCACGCTTCATGCAGATGGAGCGCGTGGTGGCGGCTTTGACAAACCCGCTCACGAATTCGCAAAACCCTGCACCGGACGGCAAGTCCGGTGCGCACTGAAATACTAAGGAATACAAGGCATGCTACTGGCGCTGGCGCAATGGCTGCAGAATGACGCAAGCTTCTTGCGCGTGTTCAGTTATCTGACGTTCCGTGCGGTGATGGCCACCATCACCGCGATGGCGATCGGGCTTTTTCTCGGCCCCTGGGTGATCCGCAAGCTCACCGCAATGAAGGTCGGCCAGGCCGTGCGTACGGACGGCCCGCAAACTCACCTCGTGAAGTCCGGCACGCCCACCATGGGCGGCGTGCTCATTCTGCTGGGCATCGCGGTTTCCACCTTGCTGTGGGGCGACCTCACGAACCGCTTCATCTGGATCGTGATGCTCGTCACGTTCGGCTTCGGCGCGATCGGTTGGGTCGACGACTATCGCAAGGTCGTCTACAAGGACCCGCGCGGCATGTCGTCGCGCGAGAAGTACTTCTGGCAGTCGGTGATCGGTTTGTTCGCCGCGGTGTACCTCGCGTTCAGCGTGTCCGAAGCGAGCAACGTGCGCGTGTTCGATCTCTTCATGGCGTGGGTGCGTAGCGGTTTGTCGATGGGTCTTCCCGCGCGCGCCGACTTGCTGCTGCCCTTCCTCAAGTCCATCAGCTATCCGCTCGGCGTGTGGGGCTTCATCGCGCTCACGTACTTCGTGATCGTCGGCGCGAGCAACGCCGTGAACCTCACCGATGGCCTCGACGGTCTCGTCATCATGCCCGTCGTGCTGGTCGGTGCGTCGCTTGGCGTGTTCGCCTATGTGATGGGCAGCTCGGTCTATTCGAAGTATCTGCTCTTTCCGCACATTGCCGGCGCGGGCGAACTGCTCATCTTCTGTTCGGCAATGGGCGGGGCCGGGCTCGCGTTTCTCTGGTTCAACACGTATCCGGCTCAGGTGTTCATGGGCGACGTGGGCGCGCTCGCGCTCGGCGGCGCACTGGGAACCATTGCGGTGATCGTGCGTCAGGAAATCGTGCTCTTCATCATGGGCGGCATCTTCGTCGCGGAGACGCTCTCCGTGATGCTCCAGGTCACCTGGTTCAAGTACACGAAAAAGCGTTACGGCGAAGGGCGCCGCATCTTCAAGATGGCGCCGCTGCATCACCATTTCGAGCTGTCCGGCTGGAAAGAAACACAGGTTGTCGTGCGTTTCTGGGTCATCACGCTGATGCTGTGTCTGATCGGTCTGTCCACGCTCAAGCTGCGTTGAGCCTTTAAAGAAACAAGGGAAGCAAGCGATGTTTGGCGAGAAGTTTCGGGATCGGCAAAAGCCGATGGTGCTCGTGCTGGGACTCGGGGAATCGGGTCTCGCGATGGCGCGCTGGTGCGCGCGGCATGGTTGCCGCCTGCGCATTGCCGACACGCGCGAAGCGCCGCCGAACTTGCCGGAACTCGCCGCGCGCGGCATCGACGCCGATTTCGCAGGCGGTCCGTTCACGACGGCGCTGCTCGACGGCGTAGAACTCGTGGCGATCAGCCCGGGCCTCTCGCCGCTCGCCGAAGATCTCGTGCCGCTGATCGCGGCGGCACGCGAGCGCGGCATCGAAGTGTGGGGCGAACTCGAACTCTTCGCGCAGGCGCTGCGCCATCTCGGCGAGAGCGGCTACGCACCGAAGGTGCTGGCTATCACGGGCACGAACGGCAAGACCACCACGACGAGCTTGACGGGCATGCTCTGCGAGCGCGCGGGCAAGCGCGTGGCGGTGGCGGGCAACATCAGCCCGGCCATGCTCGACAAACTCGCCGAGGCCATCGACAACACCGCGCTGCCCGACGTCTGGGTGCTCGAGCTGTCGAGTTTCCAGCTGGAGACGGCGCATACGTTCGAGCCGGACGCCGCTGCGATCCTCAACATCACGCAGGACCACCTCGACTGGCACGGCGGCCTAGATGCCTATGCAGCCGCGAAGGGCCGCATCTTCGGGCCGCGCACGACGCGTGTGCTCAACCGCGACGACGCGCGCGTCATGTCGCTCGCGAGCGTGAAGGCGAGTGGCGACGCGAAGATCGTGACCTTCGGCCTGAACGAGCCTGAGAACGACGGCGATCTGGGTCTGTTGCGCGAGAACGGCATGCAGTGGCTCGTGCAGGCTCACGATCTCGACGCGGCTGATGTGCCTGTGTCACCGCGCCGCCGCAAGCAGCAGGAAGCTGCGCCGGTGAATCTCGGCATGAAGCGCCTCATGCCCGCCGACGCCCTGCGCATTCGCGGCCTGCATAACGCGGCGAACGCGCTCGCGGCATTCGCGCTCACGCGCGCGATCGACCTGGCTCCCGCGCCGCTGCTCCATGGCCTGCGCGAATATCGCGGCGAGCCGCATCGCGTGGAGCTGATCGCTTCGATCGACGGCATCGACTACGTGGACGACAGCAAGGGCACCAACGTCGGCGCGACGGTTGCGGCGCTCGACGGCCTCGCGCAGCGCGCGGTGCTGATCGCCGGCGGCGACGGCAAGGGCCAGGACTTCGATCCGCTCGCGGCGCCGGTCGCACGCTGGTGCCGCGCCGTGATGCTGATCGGCCGCGACGCGCCGAAGATCCGCGCGGCGCTCGAAGACACCGGTATCGCGATGAGCGACCACGCGACGCTCGAAGAAGCCACGCGCGCGGCGACGGCGCTTGCGGAACCGGGCGACGTCGTGCTGCTCTCGCCTGCGTGCGCGAGCTTCGACATGTTCAAGGGCTACGCCCATCGCGCAGCCGTGTTCCACGACACGGTGGAAGAAATCGCCGCAGAACGGGGGACGATGATATGAGCTGGTCCGAGCGATTCGGTGCGCGTCTCTCGCGCGAAGGCGGTCAGGCCGGCGGCTCGTCGGGCGGCGGCGCGCGCTCGGGCGGTCTTGCGAGCGTCGTCAACGGCGTGCGTCCCGGCCGCTCGCGCATGCTCGACTACGACCACTCGCTGCTTTGGGCCGTGATTGCGCTGCTCGGCCTCGGTGTCGTGATGGTCTACTCGGCGTCCATCGCCATGCCCGATTCGCCCAAGTACGCCTCGTACCGCGATTGGGCGTTTCTGGTGCGCCACATCGTTTCGCTTGCGATTGCCACGGTTGCGGCGCTCATTGCCTTCCGCATTCCCGTTTCCACATGGGACCGCTACGCGCCGAAGCTCTTTCTCATTGCGCTCGCCATGCTGGTGGTCGTGCTGATTCCGCACATCGGCAAGGGCGTGAACGGCGCGCGGCGCTGGATTCCGCTCGGCGTCACGAATATGCAGCCGTCGGAGATCATGAAGCTCGCCGTGACGATCTACGCGGCGAACTACACGGTGCGCAAACAGGAATACATGCACAGCTTCGCCAAGGGCTTCTTGCCGATGGCATTTGCCGTGGGCGTGGTCGGCGCGCTGCTGCTGCTCGAGCCCGACATGGGCGCATTCATGGTGATCGCCGCGATCGCCATGGGCGTGCTGTTCCTTGGCGGCGTGAACGGCAAGCTGTTCGGCGGCCTCGTGGCCACGGCCGTTGGCACCTTCACTCTGCTCGTGTGGGCGTCGCCGTGGCGCCGCGAGCGGATCTTCGCGTACCTCGATCCGTGGGACGACCGCTACGCGCAGGGCAAGGCGTACCAGCTCACGCACTCGCTCATCGCATTTGGTCGCGGCGAGTGGTTCGGCGTGGGTCTTGGCGGCAGCGTCGAGAAGCTCAACTATCTGCCGGAAGCACACACCGACTTCATCCTGGCCGTGATCGGCGAGGAACTCGGTTTCGTCGGCGTGCTCGTCGTCATCCTGCTGTTCTACTGGATCGTGCGCCGCGCGTTCGAGATCGGCCGTCAGGCGCTCGCGCTCGACCGCACGTTCGCGGGCCTCGTTGCCAAGGGGCTCGGCGTGTGGTTCGGCGCGCAGGCCTTCATCAACATGGGTGTGAACCTCGGTCTTTTGCCGACCAAGGGTCTCACGCTGCCGCTCGTCAGCTACGGCGGCTCGGGCATCTTGCTGAACTGCGTCGCAGTGGCCCTGCTGCTGCGTGTCGACTACGAGAACCGGGTCTTGATGCGCGGAGGCAAGGTATGACCGCAGCAACGCGCACGCTCATGGTGATGGCCGGCGGCACCGGGGGACACGTGTTCCCAGGTCTCGCCGTCGCGCATCGCATGGAGCAGTGGGGCTGGCGCGTGGTGTGGCTCGGTAATCCCGCAGGCATGGAAGCGACGCTCGTGCCCAGGCACGGCATCGCGATGGAATACGTGCGCTTTGGTGGCGTGCGCGGCAAGGGCATCAAGACCAAGCTGATGCTGCCGCTGAACCTGCTGCGCGCGTGCATGCAGAGCCTCGCGGCGCTGCGCCGCGTGAAGCCCGATGTCGTGCTCGGCATGGGCGGCTACATCACGTTCCCGGCGGGTGTGATGAGCGCGCTTTCGGGCCGTCCGCTCGTGCTGCATGAGCAGAATTCGATCGCCGGTCTCGCGAACAAGGTGCTCGCGAAGCTGGCCAAGCGTGTGCTCGTCGCGTTTCCGGGCGCGCTGCCGAACGCCGAGTGGACCGGCAACCCGATTCGCGAGGCACTCGAACACGTCGACGCCCCGGCGGCGCGCTACGCGACGCGCAGCGGTCCGCTGCGCGTGCTCGTGGTGGGCGGGAGTCTCGGCGCCACGGCGCTCAACGAAGTGGTGCCGCGCGCGCTGTCGCTGCTTGCGCCGCAAGAGCGTCCGCACATCGTGCATCAGGCGGGTGCGAAGCATATCGACGCCTTGCGGCAAAACTATCTCGACGCCGGACTCGAACTCAATGACACGGTGCAACTCGTGCCGTTCATCGACGACATGGCGAGCGCCTACCGGAACGCGGACCTCGTGATCTGCCGTTCGGGCGCAATGACGGTGGCCGAGATCGCGGCCGTGGGCGTGGCGGCATGCTTCGTGCCGTTCCCCTACGCCGTGGACGACCACCAGACCACCAACGCCGCGTTCCTTGCCGACAAGGACGCAGCGTTCGTGGTCCAGCAGCGTGACCTGACGGCGGAAGGACTCGCCGACTGGTTGCGGCATCAGACCAGAATATCGCTGGCGGAAATGGCCGGGCGCGCTCGCGCGCTCGCGAAACCCGACGCCGCCGATCAGGTCGCGCGCATCTGCGCGGCCGTGGCGGGCGTAGTAGCGGGAGGAAAGCAATGAAACACATCGTCAAACATATCCATTTCGTCGGCATCGGCGGCGCGGGCATGAGCGGCATCGCCGAAGTGCTCGTCAATCTCGGCTATCAGGTAAGCGGCTCGGACCTCGCGAAGAACGCGGTCACCGATCGACTCGCCGCGCTCGGCGCGCGCATCGCGATCGGCCATGCCGAAGAGAACATCGAAGGCGCAAATGCCGTGGTCGTTTCGACTGCGGTGCGCAGCGACAACCCCGAAGTGCTCGCGGCGCGCCATCGCCGCATTCCCATCGTGCCGCGCGCCGTGATGCTCGCGGAACTGATGCGCCTGAAGCAGGGCATCGCGATCGCGGGCACGCACGGCAAGACCACTACGACTTCGCTCGTGGCGAGCGTGCTGGCGGCAGGCGGGCTCGATCCGACCTTCGTGATCGGCGGGCGGCTCATCAGCGCAGGCGCGAACGCGCGTCTCGGCACGGGCGACTTCATCGTGGCGGAAGCCGACGAATCCGACGCATCGTTCCTGAACCTCTTCCCGGTGATCGAAGTCATTACGAACATCGACGCCGATCACATGGACACCTACGGGCACGACTTCGCGCGCCTGAAGCAGGCGTTCATCGAATTCACGCACCGCCTGCCGTTCTATGGCATCGCCGTGCTGTGCGTGGACGACCCGAACGTGAAGGAGATTCTGCCGTTCGTCTCGAAGCCGATCATCCGCTATGGCTTCGCGTCCGACGCGCAGGTGCGTGCGGTGAACGTGGTCGCGCGCGAAGGCAAGATGTACTTCACGGTGATGCGCGAAGACGCGCCGTCGCTCGACATCGTGCTGAACTTGCCGGGCACGCACAACGTCCAGAACGCGCTCGCCGCAATTGCGATCGCGACCGAACTCGAAGTGAAGGACGCCGACATTCAACGCGCGCTCGCAGAATTCAACGGCGTGGGCCGTCGTTTTCAGCGCTATGGCGAGATTCCCGTCAACGGCGGCGGCGCGTGGACGTTGATCGACGACTATGGCCATCACCCGGTGGAAATGGCGGCGACCATCGCAGCGGCGCGCGGCGCGTTTCCCGAGCGCCGTCTCGTGCTGGCGTTCCAGCCGCACCGCTATACGCGCACGCGCGACTGCTTCGAAGATTTCGTGCGCGTGCTCTCGACCGTCGATGCGCTCGTGCTGACCGATGTTTATGCGGCCGGCGAAGCGCCGATCGTCGCAGCGGATGGCCGCGCGCTCGCACGCGCAATTCGTGTGGCAGGCAAGGTCGAGCCGGTGTTCGTCGAGACCGTGGATGAAGTGCCGGAGGCGCTCGCGGCAGTGGTGCGCGACGGCGATGTGGTGATTACGATGGGCGCGGGTTCGATCGGCGGTGTGCCGGGACGGATCGCAGCCCAGGAACAGAAGGCGTGAGTGACATGAGCAGTATCGATCCGAAGTTCGACCCGAAGCAGTTCGGCAAGGTGGCGGTGCTGTTCGGCGGCGTGTCCGCCGAGCGCGAGGTATCGCTCAAGTCGGGCACGCTGGTGCTGCAGGCGCTGCAGAGTGCCGGCATCGACGCGCATCCGTTCGACCCGTCCGTGCGTGAGCTGTCGGCGCTGAAGGACGAAGGTTTCGTGCGCGCGTTCAACGCGCTGCATGGCGGCTATGGCGAAAACGGCCAGATCCAGGGTGCGCTCGACTTCTACGGCATCCGCTATACGGGTACGGGCGTGCTCGGCTCGGCGCTCGGGCTCGACAAGTTCCGCAGCAAGCTCGTGTGGCAGCAGCTCGGCATTCCCACGCCGCCGTTCGAAGCGGTGCTGCGCGGCGACGACTACGCGGCGCGCGCGCCGCAGATCGTCGCGAAGCTCGGCCTGCCGCTCTTCGTGAAGCCCGCGAGCGAAGGCTCGAGCGTGGCCGTGATCAAGGTGAAGGCCGAAGCCGAACTCGTGCCGGCGCTGGAAGAAGCCGCGAAGTTCGACAAGATCGTGCTGGTGGAAAAGAGCATCGAAGGCGGCGGCGAGTACACCGCGTGCATCGCAGGCGACCTCGATCTGCCGATCATCAAGATTGTGCCGGCGGGCGAGTTCTACGACTACGACGCGAAGTACATCCTCGACACGACGCAGTATCTGATTCCCTGTGGTGTCGCGCCCGAGAAGGAAGCGGAGCTGAAGAAGCTCGCGCGCCGCGCGTTCGACGTGCTCGGCTGCACCGACTGGGGCCGCGCCGATTTCATGATGGACGGCGCGGGCAACGCGTATTTCCTCGAAGTGAACACGGCGCCGGGCATGACCGATCACTCGCTGCCGCCGAAGGCAGCGCGCTCGGTGGGCATCGAATATCGCGACCTCGTGGTGCGCGTGCTCGCGCTGACGCTGAAAGATTGAACCCCTAATGAATCGCTGACCGACGAATTGCCGAACCTGGATTAAACCGACAATCTCGAAATGTGGAATAACGTACGCCAGCTCAACTTTGCCGCCAACGCGTTGCACGCGCTGCTCGCGCTCGCGCTTCTGGCGGCTGGCTGCTACTGGCTCGTGCAGCGCCCGAATTTCGCGCTGCGAGAGATCCGCATCGAGGGCGACACCGAGCACATCAACTCACCCACCGTGCGCGCGAGCGTGGTCGGCCGGCTGAAGGGCAACTTCTTCACGGTCGATCTCGACACGGCGCGCGCGGCATTCGAGCAGATGCCGTGGGTACGTCACGCGAGCGTGCGCCGCGTGTGGCCCAACGCGCTGGCTGTCACGCTCGAAGAGTACAAGCCGCTGGGCACGTGGGGCAGCGATCAGCTCGTGAGCACGGACGGCGAACTGTTCACGGCGAACCAGGGCGAGCTGGACGAAGAATTGCCCGCGTTCGATGGCCCCGACGGCACCGCGCCCGAAGTGGTCGCGCGCTACCGGGACCTGGAGAAGTGGTTCGCACCGCTCGGGCTCACGCCCGACGAGGTGACGCTCTCGGCGCGCTACGCGTGGACGGTGAAGCTCTCGAACGGCATGCAGGTGGAGCTGGGCCGTGAGCGCAACGCCGACACGTTGAGCGAGCGTTCGCACCGCCTCATCGCGGCATGGTCGGCAGTAACGCAACGTTGGGGCAAAGAGATCGAATACGCGGACTTGCGTTATCCGAACGGGTTTGCGATAAGGGCGGCCGGTATGCGTTTCATCAGTGACACGCCCGCTCCGGGCAAGAAGTAATAAGACATCACACGCAACGAGCACGATATGAGTAAAGACTATAAGGATCTGCTGGTCAGCCTCGACATCGGGACGTCGAAGGTGGTGGCCGTCGTCGCCGAACTAAAGGGCGAAGGCCACTACGAAGTGATCGGTCTCGGCCAGAGCGAATCGAAAGGTCTCAAGAAAGGCGTGGTGGTGAACATCGAGGCCACGGTGCAGTCTATCCAGCGAGCGCTCGAAGAAGCGGAACTCATGGCCGACTGCAAGATCACTAACGTATTCACCGGCATTGCGGGCAGCCACATTCGCAGCTTCAACTCGAGCGGCATGGTCGCCATCAAGGAGAAGGAAGTCACGCAGGCAGACGTCGCGCGTGTGATCGAAACGGCGAAGGCGATTAACATCCCGACCGACCAGCAGGTGCTGCATATCCTCACGCAGGAATTCATCATCGACGGCCAGGAGGATGTGCGCGAGCCGATCGGCATGAGCGGCATTCGCCTGGAAGTGAAGGTGCATATCGTGACGGGCGCGGTGAGCGCGGCGCAGAACATCGTGAAGTGCGTGCGCCGCTGCGGGCTCGAAGTGAACGACCTCATCCTGCAACCGCTCGCTTCGTCGCTGGCGGTGCTGACCGAGGACGAGAAGGAACTGGGCGTGGTGCTCGTCGACGTGGGCGGCGGCACGACTGACATCGCGATCTTCAGCGAAGGCGCGATTCGCCATACCGCGGTGATTCCGATCGCGGGCGATCAGGTGACGAGCGACATCGCCATGGCGCTGCGCACGCCCACGCCCGACGCGGAAGACATCAAGGTGAGCTACGGCATCGCGAAGCAGGCACTCGCCGATCCGGACGAGATGATCGAAGTGCCGGGTCTGGGCGAACGTGGTCCGCGCACGTTGTCGCGCCAGGCGCTCGCCGCCGTGATCGAGCCGCGCGTGGAAGAGCTTTTCTCGCTCGTGCAGCAGGTGGTGCGCGAGTCGGGCTACGAAGAATTGCTGAGCTCGGGCGTCGTGCTCACGGGCGGCGCCGCGATGATGCCCGGCATGGTCGAACTGGGCGAGGACATTTTCCTGAAGCCGGTGCGCATTGGCGTGCCGGAATACGCGGGCGGTCTGGCCGATGTGGTGCGCAATCCGCGCTACTCGACGGCGATGGGCCTGCTCGTCGAAGGACGCTCGCAGCGCATGCGCGGGCGCAAGGTTGCAGTGCAGTCGGGGTCGATGGGCCAGGTTTTTTCACGCATGAAGGACTGGTTCCTCGGCAACTTCTAGCAACAGAAGTCGCAGGACAGAAGGCGAAGTACAAGCTTCGAAAAATCGCGCTGGTGACGGCGGCTAGCGCGCAGTGGAAGGTTGCCCGATCTTCCACTGGATAACGGCCGAGGAGCGGAATCTTTTTCTTGACGGAGGCAACATGGAATTCCAGATGCTGGAAACGGAAACCAACGGCACCATCATCAAGGTGGTAGGCGTTGGTGGTGCTGGCGGCAATGCCGTGCAGCACATGATCAACCGCGGCGTGCAAGGCGTCGATTTCATCGTGATGAACACGGACGCACAGGCGCTCTCGCGCTCGCGTGCATCGGCCGTGATTCAGCTCGGCAACACGGGCCTCGGCGCCGGTGCGAAGCCGGAGATGGGCCGCGCGGCAGCAGAAGAAGCACGTGAGCGCATCGCGGACGCACTGCGCGGCGCGCACATGGTGTTCATCACCGCGGGCATGGGCGGCGGCACCGGCACGGGTGCCGCACCGGTCGTCGCGCAGATCGCCAAGGAAATGGGCATTCTCACCGTTGGCGTGGTGAGCAAGCCGTTCGAGTTCGAAGGCGGCAAGCGTATGCGTGTGGCGGAAGCCGGCTCGCAGCAACTGGAGGATCACGTCGACTCGCTGATCGTCGTCCTGAACGACAAGCTGTTCGACGTGATGGGCGATGACGCCGAGATGGACAAATGCTTCCAGTGCGCGGACGACGTTCTGAACAACGCAGTCGCGGGCATCGCCGAAATCATCAACGTCGACGGTCTCGTGAACGTCGACTTTGAAGACGTGAAGACGGTGATGGGCGAGCAGGGCAAGGCGATGATGGGCACGGCCACGGTGGCCGGTGTCGATCGCGCACGCCTCGCAGCTGAACAGGCCGTGGCGAGCCCGCTGCTCGAAGGCGTCGATCTGTCGGGCGCGCGTGGCGTGCTGGTCAACATCACGTCGAGCCGTTCGCTGCGTCTGTCCGAAACGCGTGAAGTGATGAACACCATCAAGAGCTACGCAGCAGAAGATGCGACGGTGATCTTCGGTGCGGTGTACGACGACGCGATGGGCGACGCGCTGCGCGTGACGGTGGTGGCAACGGGCCTTGGCCGCGCTGCGAAAAAGCAGCAAGCCGCGCCGATGCAACTGCTGCGCACGGGCACGGACAATCAGCCGATCCCGGCTCCGGCAGGTTCGTACGCACCGCAGCACAGTGGCCACGGCAACACGGCCGACTACGGCGCGCTCGACACGCCGGCTGTGTGGCGCACATCGCGCGACACCGCGGCTTCGCACGTGCAGGCGCTGCAGGAAAAGGGCGTCGATACGTACGATATCCCCGCGTTCCTGCGCAAGCAGGCGGACTGACGCGAGCCGATCTGACTGCGGCAGGGCACGCGTTGCCCTCGCCCGCAGACAGATAGCGCGCGGCGTTGCAATGAAGGCGAGCAAGACCAGCAAGGCCGCATCCGCGAGGATGCGCGGCAGGGACGGTTGCCCGCCACGCGTTGAGCGTGGGGGACAGGCGCGGTGTCGCCGGGCGAACCTGTGTAACCTTGGAGTACATCGTTGCCCAACATTGCGACATGCCAGCGCATGACGCTTGAACAAGCTTGCGCATCGTTGCGAAGGACGAGTCATGATCAAACAGGGTGAAACGCTGCCCGAAGCGACGCTCTTCGAGTTCGTCGAAGACGCGCGTGAGGGTTGCACGCTGGGGCCGAACAGCTTCGACGTGCGAAAGGAAGCGGCGGGCAAGCGCGTGGTGATCTTCGGATTGCCTGGCGCGTTCACGCCTACGTGCTCCGCGAAGCACGTGCCGGGTTACGTCGAACACTTTGACGCGCTGCGCGCGGCCGGTGTCGACGAGGTCTGGTGCGTGTCCGTCAACGACGCGTTCGTCATGGGCGCGTGGGGACGCGATCAGCGTACCTCGGGCAAGGTACGCATGATGGCCGACGGCAGCGCAACGTTGACTCGTGCACTCGGACTGGAGCAGGATTTGTCGGCGCGTGGCATGGGAATCCGCTCCCAGCGCTATGCGATGGTGGTCGACGACGGCGTGGTCAAGACGCTGCACGTCGAAGCACCCGGCAAGTTCGAAGTGAGCGATGCTGCGAGCATACTTGCCACGTTAACCCGCGCATGAGCGCGTTTGCGGGCGCCGCGTTGCCCTGATGCAACGCGAACCTGCGGCGCAAATGTGACAGGCGATTACGTGAGCACAGCGGGCCGATCACCCCGGGAACGCCTCCGTTCCGGGCATCGGCCCGCCCTCCATCTCTATTGGGTAACACAGGGAAACAGTTTGTCACGCCGGTGAAAACGACGGAGTCGGCGCAACTGGAGTATAATTCGTGCTATGAATTAAAAAATCCCGATTGGGATTTTCAATGAGCAAGAAGACCATGTTGAAGCAGCGAACCATCAAATCAATCGTGAAGACAGTCGGCATCGGCCTGCACTCGGGCCGCAAGGTCGACCTGACGCTCCGTCCGGCGGCGCCGAACACGGGCATCGTGTTTTCGCGCGTGGATTTGCCGACGCCGGTTGACATCCCCGCATCGGCGATGGCGATTGGCGATACGCGCCTCGCCTCGGTGCTGCAAAAAGACGGCGCACGTGTCTCGACGATCGAGCACCTCATGTCCGCCTGCGCAGGCCTTGGTATCGACAACCTCTATGTGGACGTGACCGCCGAGGAAATTCCGATCATGGACGGCAGCGCGGCTTCGTTCGTGTTCCTGATCCAGTCGGCGGGTATTGAGGAGCAGAACGCTCCGAAGAAGTTCATCAAGGTGAAGAAGCCGGTGGAGATCCGCGACGGCGACAAGTTCGCACGCCTCGACCCTTACTTCGGCTTCAAGCTCAAGTTCACGATCGACTTCCGCCACCCGGCCGTCGACAAGACGGGCCAGGCGCTCGAAGTGGACTTCGCGAATACCTCGTACGTGCGCGAAATCGCGCGCGCCCGCACGTTCGGCTTCGCTCATGAAGTCGAGATGATGCGCGAACTGGGCCTCGCGCGCGGCGGCAGCATGGACAACGCGATCGTGCTGGACGAGTACCGCATCCTGAACAACGACGGCCTGCGCTACGACGACGAATTCGTGAAGCACAAGATGCTCGACGCGATCGGCGACCTGTACGTGGTCGGCCATCCGCTGCTGGCGGCGTACGACGCGTACAAGTCGGGCCACGGCTTGAACAACGCGCTGCTGCGCGAGCTGCTCGCGAATGAGGACGCCTACGAGATCGTCACGTTCGACGATCCGCAGAAGGCGCCGCGCGGCTTCGGCTACGAGGCGCAGACGGCATTCGCCTGAGTTTCGGGCGAGCTTCGCGAGTAAAAAGGGCAGCTTATGCTGCCCTTTTTCTTTTTGCGGGCTTCGCTGTGCAGTTTCGTGAGATTTGCGCGGGCCGGATTAGCGCTTTTTCGTGTGACGCGCCGCCATCCTCGCGAGGGCGGCCTGCAGCGGCGAGGCCTCCAGCGTCTCACTGAGCGCCTGGAGCGCTGCTGCGCCAGCCGGTGTCATGCGCGCCTGCTTGGGCGGCGCCGGATCTTTGACGGCTTGCGGACGCACACGGATGCGCACGCTGTTCAACGCCCAGCCGCGCGCTTGCAGGTCTGCCACGAGCCGCGGCTCCAGATGCCGCAGCCGCGCCGCGAGTGCGTTGTGCGCAGTGAAAAGGGCCAGCGTGCCGTCCTTGATGAAACCGGGCTCCACACTTGCCGCGAGATAGTCGGGCAGCAGTGCGTTCAGGTCGCGCTGGATCGCCGCGATCTGCTCGACGCCGGCGCGCAGCGGCGCGAACGCGTCCGTGCGGCTCAGCACTTCGGCGAGCGGCTGGGGCGCGCGTGGTCCCCTAGACCTTGAAAACGGCGAGAAACGGCTCATGTGGCGTAAGGGTGGGAGAGCGCAAGCGGCATCTCGTTGCCTGCGATGCCGTCATTGTAGCCTGCGCACCGCTCATCCAAGCGCCTTCAGGCCATTCGGCCAGGGCCGCATCGCGGCCCTTCGCCGCACGCCGGGAAGGCCGTCCGTGCGGGCACCCCGCGCGCCAGAGCCGTCTTTGCGCTGACACAGGCGGGTGAGAGGGCGCGTGCTAAAATGCCCGATTCGAATCCACCATTTTTGGGCTAAAGCCGCCGAGGTCCCTCCGGTCCGGATGCGTAGTGCAGGCGTCGGCAGACGTTGCACGACGCGCTGAACCCACCCTCAGGAATCCCGGCCGAAGCCGCGACGCAGACACCGATCCGATGACCACCGGTCTCTTACAGAAAATCTTTGGCAGCCGCAATCAGCGCCTGATCAAGCAGTATCAGAAGACGGTCGTGGCGATCAACGCGCTCGAACCGAAGATCGAGCAGTACACCGACGAGCAACTGCGCGCGAAAACGGTCGAGTTCCGCGAGCGCGTGGCCAAAGGCACCTCGCTCGACGAACTGCTGCCCGAGGCGTTCGCCGTTTGCCGCGAGGCGAGCAAGCGCGTGCTGAAGATGCGCCACTTCGACGTGCAGCTGATCGGCGGCATGGTGCTGCATTACGGCAAGATCGCTGAAATGCGTACCGGCGAAGGCAAGACGCTCGTCGCCACGCTGCCCGTGTATCTGAATGCGCTGTCGGGCCGCGGCGTCCACGTCGTGACGGTGAACGACTACCTCGCCCAGCGCGACGCCGAATGGATGGCGCGCCTCTACAACTTCCTCGGTCTCTCGGTCGGCATCAATTTGTCGCAGATGGACCATGCGATGAAGCAGGAAGCGTACGCGGCAGACATCACCTACGGCACGAACAACGAGTTCGGCTTCGACTACCTGCGCGACAACATGGTCTACGAGACCGAGGCGCGCGTGCAGCGCGCGCTGAATTTCGCTGTGGTCGACGAGGTGGACTCGATCCTGATCGACGAAGCGCGCACGCCGCTCATCATCTCGGGCCAGGCCGAAGACCACACCGAACTCTACGTGCGCATGAACGCGCTGCCGCCGCTGCTCGAGCAGCAGATCGGCGAAGAGAAGGCTGACGGCACGGGCGTGGAAAAGCCGGGCGACTACACGCTCGACGAAAAGGCGCGTCAAGTATTCCTCACCGAATCGGGTCACGAGAAGGCCGAGCGCATGCTCGCCGAGTGGGGCCTGATCGGCCAGGGCGAAAGCCTCTACGCGCCGCAGAACATCACGCTGATGCACCACGTGTACGCCGCGCTGCGCGCGCACACGCTGTTCTACAAGGACCAGCACTACGTGGTGCAGAACGGCGAAGTCATCATCGTCGACGAATTCACCGGCCGTCTCATGGCTGGCCGCCGCTGGTCGGACGGTCTGCACCAGGCCGTGGAAGCGAAGGAGCACGTGAAGATCCAGAGCGAGAACCAGACGCTCGCCTCGATCACGTTCCAGAACTACTTCCGCATGTACGCGAAGCTTTCGGGCATGACGGGTACGGCCGACACCGAAGCGTACGAATTCAACGAGATCTATGGCCTCGAAACGGTCGTGATCCCGACGAACCGGCCGCCCAAGCGGATCGACAAGCAGGACCAGATTTACAAGACGGCGAAAGAGCGCTACGACGCCGTGATTCGCGACATCCGCGACTGCTACGAGCGCGGTCAGCCGGTGCTGGTCGGCACGACGTCGATCGAAAACTCCGAACTGCTTTCGAACCTGCTGACCAAGACCGGTCTGCCGCACGAAGTGCTCAATGCGAAGCAGCACGCGCGTGAAGCCGCGATCGTTGCCGAAGCAGGCCGTCCGCAGCGTGTGACCATCGCCACCAACATGGCGGGCCGCGGTACCGACATCGTGCTCGGCGGCAACGTCGAGAAGCAGTCGGCGTTCATCGAAGCCGACGACGCCATCCCCGCCGACGAAAAGGCGCGCCGCATCCAGCAACTGAACGACGAGTGGCAGACGCTGCACGATCAGGTGAAGGCCGCGGGCGGCCTGCACATCATCGGCACCGAGCGTCACGAGTCGCGCCGGATCGACAACCAGTTGCGCGGCCGTGCCGGCCGTCAGGGCGACCCGGGCTCGTCGCGTTTCTATCTCTCGCTCGAAGACCCGCTGCTGCGCATTTTCGCGGGCGACCGTGTGCGCGCGATCATGGACCGCCTGAAGATGCCGGAAGGCGAGGCGATCGAAGCGGGCATCGTCACGCGTTCGATCGAGTCGGCACAGCGCAAGGTCGAAGCGCGCAACTTCGACATCCGCAAGCAGCTGCTCGAATACGACGACGTTTCGAACGACCAGCGCAAGGTGATCTACCAGCAGCGCAACGAACTGCTCGAAGCGCACGACATCACCGAAACGATCGGCGCGATGCGTCATGGCGTGATCACCGACATCGTGCGTCAGTTCGTGCCGCACGGCAGTATCGAAGAGCAGTGGGACGTGCCTGAGCTCGAAGAAGTGCTGCGCAACGAATGGCAACTCGACCTCGCGATCCAGGAGATGATCAACGAGTCGTCGTCGATCGACGCCGATGAAATTCTCGAAGCCGTGCTCGCCGCAGGCGACGAAGCGTACGAGCAGAAGGTCGGGCTCGTGGGCCGCGAATCGTTCAGCGCGTTCGAGCGCTCGGTCATGCTGCAGACGCTCGATCGCAGCTGGCGCGAACACCTCGCGGCGCTCGACCACCTGCGTCAGGGCATCCATCTGCGCGGCTATGCGCAGAAGAACCCGAAGCAGGAGTACAAGCGCGAGGCGTTCGAACTGTTCGCCGCGATGCTCGAAGCCGTGAAGCTCGAAGTCACGCGTATCGTGATGAACGTGCAGATCCAGTCACCGGAGCAGCTTGAACAGGCGGCCGAGCAGATCGAAGAGCAGGGCCATCATGTCGAGAACGTCGAGTTCCGCCATGCCGAGTTCGCCGAAGCCGACACAGCGCCGGCTCCCGCGGTTGCTGCACCGGTGGCCGCCGACGCCGCCGCCGCAATGGTGGGCGCGGCCATGAGCCATACGCCGCCGGTAGGCAGCGATCTGCCGAAGGTAGGCCGTAACGATCCGTGCCCGTGCGGCAGCGGCAAGAAGTACAAGCAGTGTCACGGCAAGATCGCTTGACGCAGGCTTGAACGTAGATTCTGGTGGCCCGCTCCTCATGGCGGGCCTTGCGTTTTGAATCCCGATGCCGGCCAGGCTCCAGCGCCCTGGCCGGCATCGCCTTTTCGACAGGTCGCCACCATGGCTGTCAATTTCCCCTCGATTGATCCCGCTCAACTTCATCCGGTCGCCGGCGTGACGCTCGGCTGGGCGGAAGCCAACATCCGCAAGCCCAATCGCAAGGACGTCCTGGTGATTTCCGTCGACGAAGGCGCGAGCGTGGCCGGCGTATTCACGCTGAACCGCTTCTGCGCCGCACCGGTGACGGTGTGCCGCGAGCATCTCGCGAAGGTGCGCGCAGGCGGCAAGGGCATTCGCGCGCTGGTGGTGAACACCGGCAATGCGAACGCGGGCACCGGCGAACCGGGCATGAAGCACGCGCGTGAGACCTGCGATGAACTCGCGCGCCTCGCCGGCCTCGAGTCGTCGCAGGTGCTGCCGTTCTCGACGGGCGTGATTCTCGAGCCGCTGCCCATCGACCGTCTGAAGGCAGGCCTTCCCGCCGCGCTGGAGAACCGCGAGGCCGCAAACTGGTACGACGCCGCGCAGGCCATCATGACGACCGACACGCTGCCGAAGGCCGTGTCGCGTCAGGTCACGGTCGACGGCCACACGATCACGTTCACGGGCATCAGCAAGGGCGCGGGCATGATCAAGCCGAACATGGCGACCATGCTCGGCTTCCTCGCCTTCGATGCGAACGTCGCGCAGCCCGTGCTCGACGAACTCGTGAAGTACGTGGCCGACCGCTCGTTCAACTGCGTCACCATCGACGGCGATACCTCGACCAACGACTCGTTCATCATGATCGCCTCGGGCAAGTCGAGCCTGCCCGCGATCACGTCGACGGATACGCCTGCTTACGCCGCGCTGCGCGACGCCGTGACGGCCGTCGCCCAGGAACTCTCGCAACTGATCGTGCGTGACGGCGAAGGCGCGACCAAGTTCATGACCGTGCAGGTGGAAGGCGGCAAGGACGTGGCCGAGTGCCGTCAGATTGCGTATGCAATTGGCCACTCGCCGCTCGTGAAGACAGCGTTCTACGCCTCGGACCCCAACCTCGGCCGTATCCTCGCCGCGATCGGTTACGCGGGCGTGACGGACCTCGACGTCGACAAGATCGACCTCTATCTCGACGACGTGCTCGTCGCCAAGGCGGGCGGCCGCAACCCGGCGTACCTCGAAGAGGACGGCCAGCGCGTCATGAAGAAAAGCGAGATCCTGATCCGCGTGCTCCTCGGCCGCGGCGACGCGCAGGCCACGATCTGGACCTGCGACCTCTCGCACGACTACGTGAGCATCAACGCCGATTACCGCTCCTGATTCACGCCTTTATCACATGGACAAGCTCGAACAGTTTCTGACCCGCGCCGAAGCGCTGCTCGGCCGCCTCGAAGCCGTGCTGCCGCCGTCGGCGCCCGATGTCGACTGGAACACGGCCGTCGCGTTTCGCTGGCGTAAGCGCCAGGGGCGCGGCTTCCTGCAGCCGGTGCCCGCGATCTCGTTGATCTCGCTGGACGACCTGCAGAACATCGACCGACAGAAAGATCTCATCGACCGCAACACGCGCCAGTTCGTGCAGAAGAAGCCTGCGAACAACGTGCTGCTCACCGGCGCGCGCGGCACCGGCAAGTCGTCGCTGATCAAGGCCTGCCTGAACGCGTACGCGCAGGACGGCCTGCGCCTGATCGAAGTCGACAAGGACGATCTCCATGACCTCGGCGATATCGTCGATCTGATCTCGACGCGCCCCGAGCGCTTCATCGTGTTCTGTGACGACCTCTCGTTCGAGGAAGGCGAATCGGGTTACAAGGCGCTGAAGGTGGCGCTGGACGGCTCGGTGGCCGCGCAGTCGGACAACGTGCTCATTTACGCGACCTCGAATCGCCGCCATCTGCTGCCCGAGTACATGAGCGACAACGAGACGTACAAGCACATGCCCGACGGCGAGATTCATCCGGGCGAAGTGGTGGAAGAGAAGATTTCGCTCTCCGAGCGCTTTGGCCTTTGGGTGAGCTTCTATCCGTTCAAGCAGGACGACTATCTGACGATCGTCGGCCACTGGCTGCGCCATTTCGGCTGCGACGACGCCGAAGTCGAATCGGCGCGCGGCGACGCACTCGTCTGGGCGCTGGAGCGCGGCTCGCGTTCGGGCCGCGTGGCATGGCAGTTCGCACGCGACTGGTCGGGCAAGAAGGCGCAAGAGGCATGAGCGCCGAAGGCAACGCCGCAAAGGACGCATCCGCAAACGCCCGCCCCGTGACGGAAGTCGCGGTGGGCGTCCTGGTGCAGCCCGATGGCCGCTATCTCCTCGCGCAGCGCCCCGAAGGCAAACCGTATGCAGGCTACTGGGAGTTTCCGGGCGGCAAGCTGGAAGCGGGCGAGACGGTCGAAGCCGCGCTTGCGCGCGAACTGCACGAGGAACTGGGCATCGACGTGAAGGCGTGCCACCTGTGGCATACGCTAGAGCACGATTACCCGCACGCCTATGTGCGGCTCTATTTCTGCAAGGTGACTGCGTGGACGGGTGAGCCGCATGGCCGTGAAGGCCAGGCGTTTGTCTGGCAGTCGTTGCCGGCGAGCGTCGAACCGCTCTTGCCCGCGACGATTCCCGTGCTGGAGTGGCTGGCTGCGGAGTAATACATTACGGACACTACGATGTGAAAGGCCGCTGTGCGTGATGCACAGCGGCCTTTTTTGTTCGGCCCGCGCGTCGCTTATTGGCGCGTATCCGTGGGCGGCGCGTCTTCGGGCGGCGTTTCGTCGTCGGCACCGCCAAGGCGGTACTTTTCGGCCGCCCATGCGCCGAGATCCATTTGCTTGCAGCGCTCGGAGCAGAAAGGCCGGAAGCGGTTTTCCGGCACCCAGCGGACTTCCTTGCCGCAGTTCGGACATTTGACAACAGTGGTCATGCGATAGAACTTTGGTTGCGTTGGGTCTGGCGCGGCGACGCGCCCGGTTTCACAGGCTGCAGAGCGTGAGCTGGAACGGCACGTCCTGATCGACGGCTCGCGGACGCAGATCGCCATCCTGCACGGTGAAGCGCACCCACAGCATGTACTTGTTGGCGCTCGCTTCCGGAATCACGCGCAATTCCGGTGCCACGCGTACTTGCATGAGCTGATACGCACGGCCCGACAGCATTTGCTGATAGCTGCCCTGCATGGCCATCACCTTCGACGCCTGGCCCGACTCGCGCGCGAGGCGCAGCACGATGGCGGCGGCGTCGCGCAGCGGCAGCAGCGGCGTGACCCACTTCGCGATGTCCTGACGGCGTTGATCGGGATGCAGCTGCTGCCACGCGTAATACGATGGCAGATCGAACTTGCAGGTGCCGCCGGGAATGATCGCGCGGCTGCGGATGCTCGTGAGCCACTCGTTATCCATCAGATGCTGGCCCGTCTTGCCTTGCATCTGCGTGAGGCCGGCCAGCGTTTGCTCGATTTCGCCCAGCACGGTTTCGAGTGCATTCTGCTCGATGCCGGGATTGCCACGGAACGGCGCGAGCGTTTGGCGCTGCCGTTCGAGTTCCTTCATGAGGTCCGACTTCAGATCGGCGCGGCCTGCGACTTCGGCGATTTCGAAGAGCGTCGTGAGCGCGACGTGATGTTCCCTCGGATCCTCCTGGGTCAGGAAGAAGGTGAAGCGCTCGAACAGGTCCTCGAGGCGCAGCAGCGTTCGGATTCGCTCGTTGAAGGGATACTCGTAAAGAATCAAGCGCGCTCGCCTCGGGCGTGGTAGGTGACGGATTGCAGGACATTCTAATGCCGTGGGACTACGGTCGCAATCGCGCCGGCTCGAGCCTTTGCCGATGTGTCCCGCTAATTTGCACTGTACGTTGTCCTGCGATGCGGTTCGACTGGCGTGGCGAGCGTGAGTTTCTTGTGAGCGGAGGGGCTTTAAGCGCTACTTGCTTTCGCGGCAGCGAGCTTGAGATACGTCTGGTGCAATGCGTCGACGTCCAGGGCGAGCGTTTCGAGCGTCGCCCCATTGTCGTTCACCACCACGTTGTCGGCGGCCGCGACGCGCGCCTCGCGCGTGGCCTGCCGCGCGATGATCGCGAGCACCTGCTCACGTGTGAAGCCATTGCGGCGCATGACTCGGGCGATCTGGGTTTCCACGCTGCAATCGACGGTGAGCACGCGATCGACACGTGTTTTCCAGGTACCCGACTCCACGAGCAAGGGCACGACCACGATCACGTAAGGCCCGTTGGCCTCTCGTGTTTCCCGTTCGGTCTCCGAGCGGATAAGCGGGTGCGTGATCGCCTCGAGTCGCTTGCGCGCGGCTTCGTCGCCGAACACGAGCGTACGCATGCGCGCGCGGTCCATCGAGCCGTCCGGCGCGACGAATTCAGGGCCGAATTCCGCGGCGATCGGCGCCATCGCGACGCCATGCGGCGCGGTAATTCGATGCGCGATGAGATCGGTGTCGACGATCGTCACGCCGCGCGCTGCAAAGCAATCCGCAACGGTGGACTTGCCGCTGCCGATGCCACCCGTCAATCCGACCGCGAACATTTGATCAGCTCCCCCACGCAAATACACCGTACAGCGGTGTGCCCGCAAACAATGTGACGAGCGCGCCAGCGGCCAGATACGGGCCGAACGGCAGCGGCTCCTCGAAGCGCATGCGTCCCGTCAACGTAGCGATGATGCCGACGAGCGCACCGGCCACGGCTGCGATCACGACGATCTGCGGCAGCGCACTCCAGCCGAGCCATGCGCCGAGTGCGGCGAGCAGTTTGAAGTCGCCATGGCCCATGCCTTCTACGCCACGCAACAGCTTGAAGACCCAATAGACGCACCAGAGCGCGAGATAACCCGCGACCGCGCCAATTACGGCTTCGCGCAGCGTGACAAAGGTGCCCGCAAAGTTGACCAGCAGCCCGGCCCACAGCAGCGGCTGCGTGATTTCGTCGTGCAGCATCTGGTGTTCGAGGTCGATGGCGCTCGCGGCGATGAGCGTGGCGCACAGCGCAAAGGCGGCGAGCGCCTTGCCCGTGGGCCCGAAGGCGAGCAATGCGCCGGCCGCGCAAGCCGCGCTTGCGATTTCGATGAGCGGGTAGCGCACGCTCACGCGTGCATGACAGTGCGAGCAGCACCCGCGCAGCGCGACCCAGCTGATCACTGGAATGTTTTCCCAGGCACGCAAGACGTGGCCGCAGTGCGGGCACGCGCTGCGCGGGAGCCAGAGGTTGTAGCGTGCGGGCAGCCCGTCTTCTTCGAAGAGCGGGCCGGGTGTGCCGGTTGTTTCGGCCACATCGGCGCGCCACGCGCGCTCCAGCATGATCGGCAGCCGGTGCACGACCACGTTGAGAAAGCTGCCGATGACGAGCCCGAACGCAATGGTGAAGCCCACGAGCACGCCGAAGGGCAGGCTGGCGAGAGCGGCGGCGAGCGGCGTTGCGGAGTCGGGCGCGGAAAGTAGTTGGACGGGCATGAGACGGAACCGGAATCTGGCAGCGATGCTACACCACGTTGCCCAGTTGAATGATGGGAAGATACATCGCCACGACGAGGCCGCCGACCAGCGCACCCAGCACGACAATCACGAGCGGCTCGCACAGGCTCGACACGAGCGCGATCTTTTCGTCGACCTGACGGTCGGCGAGCGAGGCCACATCGAGCAGCATGGCGTCGAGCGCGCCCGACTCTTCCGCGACCGCAACGGGCTGAACCACGTCGGCCGGAAAGCATCCTGCCGCGCGCATCGCGGCAGCGAGCCGCTCGCCGTGCCGCAGGCGCTCGCTGATGCCCGCGCTCGCGCGATCGAAGAACGCGTTGCCGCTCGCGTGTGCGAGCGAATCGAAGGCGTCGGCGAGCGGTGTGCCGGCGGCGAGGAGCGTGCCGAGCGCACGGCTCCAGCGCGCGGCGCACAGCGTGGTGAGCAGCGCGCCGCAAAGCGGGAGCTTCAGCATCGTGCGTCCGAACGCGATGCGCGTGGCTTCCGAACGGCGTAAGCCCGCTTGCAGGGCGAGCGCACCGGTCGCAGCAGTGGCAGCGGCCGGCACGCTCCAACGTGCGGCGCCCGCCGAGAGCATCAGCACGAACTGCGTGGGCGCGGGCAGCGCGGCGCCGAAGCCGTCGAAGATCTGCTTGAACGTGGGCACGACCCAGACCAGCAACGCCGCGGTAATGACGAATGCGAGCAGCAGCACCGCGACGGGGTAGGTGAGCGCGGCGCGCACTTTGGAGCGCTGCGCGGCGGCGCGCTCGCGGTCGTCGGCGAGGCGGGCGAGCACGGCTGCGAGCGCACCCGAGGCTTCACCAACGGCAACGAGCTGGCAATAGAGCGCGTTGAAGCGCGCCGGATGCTGAGCGAGCGAGTCGGCAAAGCGCAGGCCGCCGGCGATGTCGCGCGCGAGCGCAGCGGCAATGCGCGGCATGCCGTGCGGCCCCGGCGAGAGCGCGAGCAGGTCGAGTGCACCCGCAAGCGGCAGGCCGGCGCGCAAGAGGCTCGCGAGCTGGCGCGTAAAGCGCGTGACGTCCGCGTGGCTTGCCTTGGGCGCGCCTGCGCTCGACTTGCGCTCGATGGCGAGCACGGTGATGCGCTCGCGCCTGAGCGCGACGCGCACAGCGTTGGCGTCGAGCGCGGTCACCGTGCCGCGCTTCGCCGCGCCCGATGCATCGAGACCGCGCCACGTGAATCGCCACTCAGATGGGCCGCGATGGGCGCGCGTGTTGCCCGCGGCGCTCATGGCGCTTCCGTTGCGGCGAGCGCTTCGGCAAGGCTCGTGGTGCCGTCGCGCACGTGTGCGAGCGCCGCCTCGCGCAAGGTCGCTACACCGCTTCTGCGTGCTTCGCGAGCGATTTCGTGTGCGCCGCGCCCCGCGACGATGAGATCGCGTATGGCCTCTGATATCGGCAAGACTTCGTGAATGCCCACGCGACCGCGATAGCCAATGCCGTGGCAAGCTTCGCAGCCGCGCGCAACATAAGGCTGCGTGGCGTCACTGTCGTGCGTGTTCAGTCCCGCCGCGACAAGCACCGCGTGCGAAGCTTCGCCGCGCACTCGGCATTGCGGACACAGCCGCCGCACGAGACGTTGCGCCGTGACGAGCCGCAGCGAGCCTGCGAGGTTGTACGGCTCGACACCGATGTCGACGAGCCGTGCGCAGGCCGCACTCGCGTCGTTCGTGTGCACGGTCGAGAGCACGAGATGGCCGGTCTGCGCGGCCTTCACGGCGACGCTGGCGGTTTCTTCATCGCGAATTTCGCCGATCATGATGATGTCCGGGTCCTGGCGCAGCAGTGCACGCAGTGCCACCGCAAAAGTGAGCCCGGCCTTCTCGCGCACGTTGACCTGGTTGATGCCGGCGAGCTGGATTTCGGCGGGGTCTTCCACCGAGCAGAGATTGCGCGCCGTGCCGTTGAGCCTCTGCAAGAAACAGTAGAGCGAGAGCGTCTTGCCGCTGCCGGTGGGGCCCGTGACGAGGACGAGACCATGCGGCGCGCTGATCGCATCGGCAACCGTGCGCTGTTGAGCTTCGTCGAGCCCGAGTTCGGCAAGAGAGAGATCAGCGGGAAGCGCTTCGAGCCTGCGCAACACGAGCTTTTCGCCGTGAAGCGTGGGCAGCGAATTCACGCGATAGTCATCGGCGGCTTGCGACGTCGCGGAGGCTGCGAGCCGCAGTCTGCCGTCCTGCGGAATGCGCCGCTCGGCGATGTCCATGCGTGCGAGCACCTTGATACGTGTGACGAACGCATCGCGCAGATGCGCGGGCGGCCTCGACATTTCATGCAGCACGCCGTCGATGCGCAGACGCACGCGCCAGCCGTGCTCCATTGGCTCGATGTGCAGATCCGAGGCGTTGCGCCGGGCGGCTTCGCGCAGCGTGTCCGAGAGCAGTCGAACGGCCGGGGCGTCGTCGAGCTGCGGTGCAGAAACAGGCGCAGGTGTGCGTGCCGTCGACCCACCGCCCATACCGCCTTCGGTAGGTATTGCGGCGAAAGGGTGCGCACGATAAGGAGTAGAAAGCATCGACATGCCAGCGCGAAGCCGCCTCGAACAAATGACGCCTTCATCATGGCGTGAAGCGCACTGCGCCGCCACCTGGCCGAACGGCTAACGTCCCGGAAGCAGCTTCTTCGCCTTTTGCAGCGTGCCCTGGCGCGGCTTGGCGCCCGGCTTGAAGAGCTTGACCGTGCGTACGGCCTGGTCATCGCTGCGCAACACTTCGAGCTTCACGTCGCCGATCTGCAGGCACACGTCGCCCTCGGGAATCTCTTCGAGCACCTCGAGGATCAGGCCGTTGAGCGTCTTGGGACCGTCCGTGGGCAGCTTGATATGAAGCCAGCGATTGAGTTCGCGCAAAGGCATGCTGCCCGGCACGATGCATTCGCCTTCTTCGTTCCAGCCGCCACGTCCGGTGCCGCTGCGCGGCATCGACGTGGTGAATTCGCCGATCAGCTCCTCGATGATGTCTTCGGGCGTGACGAGCCCTTCCATCTCGCCGTACTCGTTCACGACGAGCGCGATGCGATGGCGGCTTTCCTGGAAGTACTGAAGTTGCTGGAACCCGGGCGTGCCGGTGGGCACGAAATACGGCTCGGTGAGCAGTTCGCGCAACGTCTCGCGCTCGAATTCCTGGTTGTGCAGCGCGGCCAGCGTCTTGCGCACATGCAGCACGCCGAGTACGCGGTCGATGTCGCCTTGATAGACGATCAGCTTGTTGTGATAGCAGGTCTCGAGCTGATGCAGGATTTCTTCGAGCGGGGCGTCGTAGTCGAGCGCCTCGATGCGCCGGCGGGGAATCATCACGTCGTCGACGGTGATGTTCTCCAGATCGAACAGGTTCAGCAAGATGCTGCGGTGCTTGGTCGGCATGAAGCTGCCCGACTCGAGCACGATGGTGCGCAACTCCTCGGTGGAGAGCCGCTGGTCATGCGCCTTGTGCGTATTGATGTGCAGTATGCGCAAGATCGTGTTCGCGAACATGTTGACGAACCAGATGAGTGGCTTCGTCACACGCATGAGCGGCGCGATCAGGAGGCTCGCCGGCAGCGCGATCTTTTCCGGGAAAGTTGCGCCCACAATCTTCGGCGTGATTTCCGCGAACACGATGATGAGAAACGCAACGATGCCCGTTGCGATCGAGAGCACGAGATTATTGCGGCCGAAGGTATGGAGCGCGATCGAGGTCGTGAGGACCGGGATGATGGTGTTGAAGAGGTTGTTGCCGATCAGGATCACCGAAAGCAGCAGGTCGGTGCGCGCGAGCAGCTTCTGGGTGGTCTTCGCGCCGAGCGTGCCGTGATTGGCGAGGTATTTGAGCCGATGGCGATTGAGCGCCATCATCGCCGTTTCGGAGATGGAGAAAAAGCTGGAGCAGATGAGCAGGACGAAGACGGCGCAAATCTGCGCCCATAAGGGAAGGTGGTCCACGCGTCGAGAAAATGAGGGGGGCGGATGGGGAAACTATAACAGAGGGGTCCCGCACTTCCAGGGCCACTGGCCGAACGGACAAGGCCTCTGCCGGCGCGCCCACGCGTGGCCCGCTGCACAGGAGGTACAGACGAAAAAAAAACCGCGCAATGCATGCGCGGTTTTTTCTGAATTCTGGTCGGGGTGAGAGGATTCGAACCTCCGGCCTCTACGTCCCGAACGTAGCGCTCTACCAGGCTAAGCTACACCCCGAATTTACTGCTGGACTCCACAACTCGCTTTGTCTGTTTCAAGACAGGCGCGTCGTCGAGTAAGAACATAATTCTAGCAGGCTATCTTTGTAAATGGAAGAGGGGAACGCTGAAATCGCGTCGGCAGCGGCCTGCGCCTCGGCACGCGCGCATTGCAGCGTGTGTTCGAGCGCGCCCGAGCGGGTAATTGCCGCGAAAATTTCGTCGAAGCGCGTCGTGCCGCCTTGCTCGATCGCTTCGCGCGCAAGCGCGGCTTCCGCAGCCGTGCCGTGCTCGATCAGCCAGATGAGCGGCAGCGTGGGCTTGCCTTCGCGCAGGTCGTCGCCAGCGTTCTTGCCCATCGATTCGGGCGTGCCCGTGTAGTCGAGCCAGTCGTCCATGATCTGGAATGCCGTGCCGATGCGCCGCCCGTACTCGGCCGCGGCCTCCTCGGTGCGCGCATCCGCCCCCGAAAGCACCGCGCCGAGCTGCGCCGCGGCTTCGAAAAGCTTGGCGGTCTTGTAGCGGATCACCTGCATGTAGCGGTCGGTGTCCACGTCAGCGTCGTGCATGTTCAGGAGCTGCAGGACTTCACCTTCGGAGATGATCGTCGTGGCCGCCGAGAGAATTTCCATCACGCGCATCTTGCCGACGCCCACCATCATCTCGAACGAGCGCGAATACAGGTAGTCGCCTACGAGCACGCTGGCGGCGTTGCCGAACAGCGCGTTGGCCGTCTGGCGGCCGCGACGCAGGTCCGATTCGTCGACGACGTCGTCGTGCAGGAGCGTAGCCGTGTGAATGAACTCGACGACCGCCGCGAGCACATGACGCTCCGTGCCGCGGTCGCCGAGCGCGCCGGCCACCATCAGCAGTAGCGCCGGACGCAGCCGCTTGCCGCCCGCGCCGATGATGTACTCGGAGATCTGGTTGATCAGCATCACCTCGGACGCCAGACTTTGCCGGATGACACGATTCACCTGCTCCATGTCACTGGCGATGGGGGCGAGCAGGGTGGCTGCGCTGGGGGATGGGGTGGCGGTGGACGACATGATGGCAAATATGGGTAGTGCCGCGGATTATAAGGCGAATCGACGGCATGCCGGACGCTCCGCTGCCGTCAGGCTGATGGCTCCCTCTATTTTCATGCGGCCCGGGCGGGCGCATGGATCCTGGCGCTGTGCCGATCGGACAGCCGCTGACCCGTCTGGCGGCCCCGAAGTCCCTCGCGCACACCTGCAACGGACTTGCAAGCCTTTTGACCGCGCAGCTAACTCTATGTATAATCTAAGGTTTCGGGCGCGCAGTGTGCCTGAAAAGATTACTCAGAGTGAGGTTCTCAATGTACGCGGTCATAAAAACCGGCGGCAAGCAGTACAAAGTTGCCGTTGGCGAAAAACTTAAAGTAGAACAGATACCGGCTGACATTGACGCAGAAATCACGCTCGACCAGGTTCTCGCAGTGGGCGAAGGCGAATCGATTAAGTTCGGTACGCCGCTGGTCAGTGGGGCTTCCGTCAAGGCCACCGTTGTGTCGCAAGGCCGACACGCCAAAGTGACCATCTTCAAGATGCGTCGCCGGAAGCACTACCAGAAGCATGGCGGCCACCGCCAGAACTACACCGAACTGCGCATCGACGCGATCAACGCGTAAGCGCACGCAGGTAAAGGAGCAAACAAATGGCACACAAAAAGGCAGGCGGGTCGTCACGTAACGGCCGCGACTCAGAGTCGAAACGACTTGGCGTGAAGGTGTTCGGCGGCCAGGCTATCCTCGCAGGCGGCATCATCGTTCGCCAGCGCGGTACGCGTATGCACCCGGGCCTGAACGTCGGCATCGGCAAGGACCACACGCTCTACGCGCTGGTCGACGGTCATGTCTCGTTCACGACCAAGGGCGCAGCCAACAAGCAAAAGGTCAACGTCGTCCCGGCAGCGGCCTAAGCTTTAGACCGCTCGCGAGCGGGCTACACGCGACGCTAGGAAGGCCCCGCGAAGTTTGCGGGGCCTTTTTGTTTATCTGCGGTCTATCGGGGTCGTAACGGGCTTCCGTTTGGATTTGAGAGCGTCGTTGGCCGTTCAGCCAGGTTGGCCAGTTTCGGCCATGGCGGGCAAAATATCGACATTCACGGGACGGAGTAACTCATGAAGTTCATTGACGAAGCGAAGATCGAAGTCATCGCCGGCGATGGGGGCGATGGCAGCGCGTCGATGCGACGCGAGAAGTTCGTCCCGTTCGGCGGGCCGGACGGCGGTGACGGCGGGCGCGGCGGCAGCGTCTACGCGGTCGGCGACCGCAACATCAACACCCTCATCGATTACCGGTACACGAAAAAGCACCAGGCGCGTAATGGCGAGAACGGCCGTGGCTCCGACTGCTACGGCAAGGGCGGCGACGACATCACGCTGCGCATGCCGGTGGGCACGGTCATCACCGACCAGGACACGGGCGAACTGATCGCCGACCTGACCGAGCACGAGCAGCAGGTGATGGTCGCGAAGGGCGGCGCGGGTGGCCTCGGCAACCTGCATTTCAAGTCGTCCACGAACCGCGCGCCGCGTCAGAAGACCGACGGCAAGCCCGGCGAGCGCCGCATGCTCAAGCTGGAACTGAAAGTGCTGGCCGACGTCGGCCTGCTCGGCATGCCGAACGCGGGCAAGTCCACGTTCATCGCCTCGGTGTCGAACGCGAAGCCCAAGATTGCCGACTACCCGTTCACGACGCTGGCGCCAAATCTGGGCGTGGTGCGCGTGGGGCCGAGCAAGAGCTTCGTGATCGCCGATATTCCGGGCCTGATCGAAGGCGCCGCCGAAGGCGCGGGCCTCGGTCATCAGTTCCTGCGCCACCTGCAGCGCACGAACCTGCTGCTGCATCTGGTCGATCTCGCGCCGTTCGATGAAAGCGTCGATCCGGTTGCGGAGGCAAAGGCGATCGTCGGCGAGTTGCGCAAGTACGACGAGACGCTTTTTGAAAAGCCGCGCTGGCTCGTGCTGAACAAGCTCGACATGGTGCCGGAGGACGAGCGTGCCGAGCGCATTGCCGACTTCGTGAAGCGCTTCGAGTGGGAAGGGCCTGTGTTCGAGATCTCCGCGCTCACGGGGCAGGGCTGCGAAAACCTGTGCTACGCGGTGTACGACTACGTCTCCGCGCACTCGGACGCGCGCCGTGCTGAGGAAGCCGAAGACCTCGCATCCGACGTGCGCTTCCGTGAGGGGCAAAGCGGGAACGCGGGGCAGCCGCAGGAGTAAATCGCCGCACCGGCCGGCGCGCGAGCCGCGTCGGCCGTGCCCAGGAAGCTTCACGCGTCATCAGTCATTTGGGAGATCGCGCAGCATGCGTTCCGTCATCGCCGATTCGCGGCGTCTGGTAGTGAAAGTCGGGTCGAGCCTCGTCACCAACGACGGCCGCGGGCTCGATCATGCGGCAATCGGCCGCTGGGCCGCGCAGATTGCGGCGCTGCGTGCGCAGGGCAAGGAAGTCGTGCTCGTGAGTTCGGGCGCGATCGCCGAAGGCATGCAACGGCTCGGCTGGACGAAGCGACCGCGCGAGATCGACGAGCTTCAGGCCGCTGCGGCAGTCGGGCAGATGGGACTCGCGCAGGTGTACGAGAGCCGCTTTGCAGAGCACGACATTCGCACCGCGCAGATCCTGCTCACGCACGCCGACCTGGCTGACCGCGAGCGCTATCTCAATGCGCGTTCCACGTTGCTCACGCTGCTGCGCCTGGGCGTCGTGCCGATCATCAACGAGAACGACACTGTGGTCACCGACGAAATCAAGTTCGGCGACAACGACACGCTCGGCGCACTCGTCGCGAACCTGATCGAAGGCGATGCGCTCATCATCCTCACCGACCAGACCGGCCTGTATACGGCCGATCCGCGCAAGGACCCGAGCGCAACGCTCGTGCAGGAAGCCGACGCAGGCAAGCCGGAGCTCGAGGCAATGGCGGGCGGCGCGGGGTCGAGCATCGGCCGTGGCGGCATGCTCACCAAAATCCTCGCTGCCAAGCGCGCCGCGCACAGCGGCGCGAATACGGTCATCGCGAGCGGGCGCGAAGCGCAAGTGCTCGTGCGGCTCGCAGCGGGCGAGGCGATCGGCACGCAGCTCATCGCACGCACGGCGCGCATGGCGGCGCGCAAGCAATGGATGGCCGACCACCTTCAGGTGCGCGGCCACGTCGTGATCGATGACGGCGCGGTCCAGAAGCTCACGGCAGATGGCAAGAGCCTGCTGCCGATCGGCGTGACCGGCGTTCAGGGCGCGTTTGCGCGCGGTGAAGTGATCGCTTGCCTGAACGGCGCGGGCGTGGAAGTGGCGCGCGGGCTCACCAACTACAGCAGCGCGGAAACGAAGCTGATCCAGCGTCATCCGAGCGGTGAGATCGAGGGCATTCTCGGGTATATGCTCGAGCCGGAGCTTATCCACCGCGACAATCTCGTGCTGGTTTGACGGCCGCTCCCAACCAGCCGCGCATCGCCAAAAGTTGAAAAGCCGCTGTGGCTAAGGGCCACAGCGGCTTTTTTCATGCCAATCACCGCATGCGGTGGCGCGGCTTTTAGCGCACCAGCGTCGACTGCGTGCGGCCGTAGCGCAGATTCTCGATGAGGGTCGGCGCTTTCGCGATCGGTATCTTGTTGGCGCAGAAGTAGTCCTGATAGAGCCTCGACTGGTACGCGTTGAGCGTGCCGTTTTCGATGCGCGACCAGTTGTTCGCGACGGTCTGGTCCCAGCCGTTGTGATCGGCGTCGAGGCTCGCGTAGAGGCGCCACTCGTAGGTGTCGCAGCGAATCCCTTCGTAGTTCACGTTACGCGCGCCAGACGGGCTCGTGATGACGATCGTGTAGCGCACGACGCCATCCGTGCCGACCGTGAGCGAAGCAGGGTCGATGGCGAACTTGAGCGGCGAATTGTTCGAGACGTCGAACGGCAGCAGCGTCGCGCCGGCCTGCGGCAGCGGCGGAAGGCTCTCGATTTTGTTTTCCTGCCATTCACCCTTGCGGTCCAGAAGGTAGACGAACGCGCTGTCGTCCTTGTTCGTGGGACCGGAACTGGAGCACGCGGCCAGTCCTGACACAAGCACTACACCGCCTGCGGCGCATGCCGCAGCAAGAGCAAATCGTTTCAAATTGGTTTTCCTCGAAGCACGGGCGCGCGTTACGAACGAACTGCGCCGCGAATGCGAACCGGCGGGGCCCGGCGCGTAGTGCGCCGGGCCCCGCCGGTTCGGGCGTTCTTTGCGTTGGCTCAAGCCCCTTGATCCTGCTCGTCCTGCGCAGGCTCGATGATACTCTGCGCCGACGCGCAATCGCTTTCGATCGGCGTACGTTCGGGCACGCATTCTATTGCACCCTCGTACGACGGCTCGGCATGCACCGCGTCTGCGTGCGCCGACGTCACGATGCGCGGGTAACGCACCTCGTGAGCCTGCACGCCCAAGCGCTCCTGACGCGGCGAGGGCCGACGCAGGAAGCGCGAGAGCTCGGTCAGCGCGAGCTGATACACGTCACGCTTGAACTCGATGACCGCTTCGAGCGGCACCCAGTATTCGTTCCAGCGCCACGCATCGAACTCGGGATGCTCCGTTGCCCGCAGGCAGATATCGCAGTCGCGCCCGACCATACGCAGCAGAAACCAGATCTGTTTCTGACCGCGATAATGGCCGCGCACTTCGCGCTTGATGAACTTGTCCGGCACCTCATAACGCAACCAGTCGCGTGTGCGACCGACGATCTTGACGTGCTCCGGATGCAAACCGGTTTCTTCGTGCAACTCCCGAAACATTGCCTGCATGGGGGTTTCACCATACTTGATGCCCCCTTGCGGAAACTGCCAGGAATGTTCGCGAACCCGCTTGCCCCAAAACACCTCGTTTCGCGCGTTCAAGAGGATGATGCCGACGTTCGGGCGAAACCCCTCACGATCCAGCATACAACCACCTTCGAATCCTTTAAAATTGCTTTGATTATAAACAGATAACGGTCCTCACGCACCCGCCGTCCGGAAAGTTGAGCGAATGGCCGCGACCGCGCAAAACGGTCACGGGGCGCGATCGGCTTCGAATCTGGCCGGCGTCATCGGCGCGGCACGTGGCGCGTTGTCATAATGATGGGTTCGTGAACTCCTCCGTTGGTCACTTCTTCGGGCGGTCTGCACCGGGCCGCCGCTTTTGGATAATTTGAATGAAAGCCTCCCGTTTCTTTATCGGCACCCTGAAGGAAGCACCCGCTGACGCGGAAATCGTCAGCCACAAGCTGATGGTTCGCGCGGGCATGATCCGTCGCATCGCTGGCGGCATCTACAACTATCTGCCGATCGGCCTGCGTTCGATCCGCAAGGTCGAGCAGATCGTGCGCGAGGAAATGAACCGCGCGGGCGCAATCGAGCTGCTCATGCCGGCCGTGCAGCCGGCCGAACTGTGGCAGGAATCGGGTCGCTGGGAGAAATACGGGCCGGAACTGCTGCGCTTCAAGGACCGCAAGCAGAGCGATTTTGTGATGGGCCCGACGCACGAAGAGGTCGTCACTGACATCGCGCGTGGCCAGATCAAGAGCTATCGTCAATTGCCGGTGAACTTCTATCAGGTGCAGACGAAGTTCCGCGACGAAATCCGTCCCCGTTTCGGCGTGATGCGCGGGCGCGAATTCATCATGAAGGACGCGTATTCGTTCGATAAGGACGTCGAAGGTCTCAAGCTCTCGTACCAGAAGATGTACGACGCTTACGTGCGCATCTTCACGCGTCTTGGCTTGCAGTTCCGCGCGGTCGCGGCCGACAACGGTTCGATCGGCGGCAGCGGTTCTCACGAATTCCACGTGATCGCGGAAACGGGCGAGGACGATATCGCCTACTGCCCGACCTCGGAATTCGCAGCCAACGTCGAGGCCGCCGAAGCGCTGCCGCTCATCGCGCAGCGCGGCGCCCCCACGCAAGCGCTCACGAAAACGCCCACGCCGGGCGCGGCCAAGTGCGAAGCCGTGGCTGAACTCCTCGGCATTCCGCTCGAAAGCACGATCAAGTCGATCGTCCTCGCGACGGACAACGAAGGCGCCGAGCCGACCATCTGGCTGTTGATGCTGCGCGGCGACCACGATCTGAACGAGATCAAGGTCGGCAAGCTCGAAGGCCTGAGCGGCTTCCGCTTCGCTACCGAAGCGGAAATCGTCGAGTGGTTCGGCACGCCGCCGGGCTACCTCGGTCCGCTCAACACGAAGAAGCCTGTCAAGGTGATCGCAGACCGCACGGTCGCGAACATGAGTGACTTCGTGGTGGGCACGAATGAAGTCGACTTCCACACCACGGGTGTGAACTGGGGCCGCGACCTGCCGGAGCCGGTAGTCGCCGACATCCGCAACGTGAAGAAGGGCGATCCCTCGCCGGACGGCAAGGGCGTGATCGACATCTGCCGCGGCATCGAAGTGGGCCACGTGTTCCAGCTTGGCACGAAATACTCGGAAGCGATGAACGCCACGTTCCTCGCCGAAAACGGCAAGCCTGCGCCGATGCAGATGGGCTGCTACGGCATCGGCATCACGCGTATTCTTGGGGCAGCCATCGAGCAGAACTTCGACGACAAGGGCATCATCTGGCCTGAATCGATCGCGCCGTTCCAGGTCGTCGTGTGCCCGATGGGCATGGACCGCAGCGAACTCGTGCGCGAGCACGCCGAGCGCGTCTACAACGAACTCGTCAAAGCGGGCGTGGACGTGATCCTCGACGACCGCGGCGAGCGCCCGGGCGTGATGTTCGCCGACTGGGAGCTGATCGGCGTGCCGCATCGTCTCGTGATCGGCGAACGCGGCTTGAAGGACGGCAAGATCGAGTACCAGGGCCGCCGCGACACCGAAGCGACGCTGCTCCCCGCCGATGAGGCTGCGCAGACGGTGGCACAGAAGGTCCGCGCGGCGCTTGCGGTTTAACAACGATCCATCACGGTTAAAGGAGCGCTGCGAGCGTGGAGTACAGTTTTCTGTCCGCTACGGTCCTGCTGCTCCTCATCACCGACCCGCTCGGTAACATTCCGCTTTTCATCACTTGCCTGCGCGGCGTTGCCAAGCAGCGTCGCGCGATCGTGATCCTGCGCGAGGTCGCGATTGCGTTCGTGATCCTCCTCATCTTCATGGTTGCGGGCAACAGCTTCCTGCGCATGATGGGGCTCACGGACACGTCGTTGCGTATCGGCGGCGGCATTGTGCTGTTCCTCATCGCGCTGCGCATGATTTTTCCTCATCCGGGCGGGCCGTTCGGCGGTGGCGACAAGGGCGGCGAGCCGCTCATCGTGCCACTCGCCATTCCCGCGCTCGCGGGGCCTTCGGCGCTCGCCACGGTCATGCTGCTCACCTCGCAGGCGCCCGGCAAACTTTATGAATGGATGGCGGCGCTCGTCGTGACGATGGTGATCTGCGCGATTGTGCTGGTGATGGCGGAGCGCATTCAGCAGTGGCTGGGCGAGCGTGTAGTGACGGCCTTCGAGCGGCTGATGGGCCTCGTGCTCGTCGCGATATCGGTGGAGATGATCCTCGCGGGCATCGCTACCTTTGTGCATCACCTCTGATGCCGCATGCAGCGGGCGTCGCAGGCAATAAAAAGCAGCCCGCGGGCTGCTTTTTTCATGGCGCTTCAGAGAGACGACGCGCGCTTCACGCGCCTTCGGTCAGCGCACGGATGGTCGGCAGATTGCGCCAGTAACCCTTGGCGTCCATGCCGCAGCCGAACACGTAGCGGTCCGGCACCGAAAAACCGCAGTAGTCGGGATGCAGCGGCTTGGCCTTCGTGAGGGTCTTCTCACACAGCACGGCCGAGAGGAAACGCTTCGCGCCCATGTCCATGATGCGGTCGCGAATCGCGGCCATGGTCTCGCCTTCGTCAAGGATGTCATCGAGCACGAGCACCACGCGGTCTTTCACCGACTCGCGCGGCGCCACGCGCCATTGCATCTCGGCGCTGCCCTTGATGGCGTTGCGGTAGCGCGTGAGGTGGATGTAGTCGAACTCGAGCGGGAAATCGAGGTGCGGCAGCAGCATGCCGGTGAACACGGCGGCGCCGCCCATCACCGACAGCACGAGCGGGAAGTCCTCGCTGATCTCGGCACGGATGGCTTCGGCCATCCGGCCGATCGACGCATTGACATCGCCCTCCGAAACGATCTCTTCGGAGTGGCGGAAAATGTGCAGGGCTTCTTCGCGATTCATGACTCTGGCGGGAAGGTAGCTGTAGCTATGAAGTGTGGAAAATAACGGCGGCGCGCGCTACAGCATAAACCCGCGCATTTGGTCCGTCGCGCGCCGCGTCGAGTAGGGCCGCCGTGCGCGCGATGTGCGCAGCGCGGCCCGCAGGATCAGCGCATGCCGGGCATCATGCCCTTCATGCCGCGCATCATCTTTTGCAGATTGCCGCCCTTCAACTTCTTCATCATGGTGCGCATCTGGTCGTACTGGTTGAGCATGCGATTCACTTCCTGAACCTGCACGCCCGCGCCCGCCGCGATGCGGCGCTTGCGCGTGGCCTTGATGAGTTCGGGCTTGGCTCGCTCGGCGGGCGTCATCGAGTTGATGATGCCTTCCATGCGGCGCATCTGCTTCTCGGCCTGGCCCATGTCGGCACCCGAGGCGGCCTGCTGGAACTGGGCGGGCAGCTTGTCCATGAGCGACGACAGGCCGCCCATGTTCTTCATCTGCGAGAGCTGCGCGCGGAAGTCGTTGAGGTCGAAGTCGCCGCCCTTCTTGACCTTGTCGGCGAGCTTTTGCGCGGCCTGCACGTCCACGCCGCGCTGCGCTTCCTCGACGAGCGCGAGAATGTCGCCCATGCCGAGAATACGGTTCGCCATGCGGTCCGGGTGGAACACCTCGAGGCCGTCGAGCTTTTCTGCGACGCCGACGAACTTGATCGGCTTGCCCGTGATGTGGCGCACGGAGAGCGCCGCGCCACCGCGCGAGTCGCCGTCGAGCTTGGTGAGCACGACACCGGTGAGCGGCAGGGCGTCGTTGAACGCCTTCGCGGTATTGACCGCGTCCTGGCCGAGCATCGCGTCGACCACGAAGAGCGTTTCAGCCGGCTTGAGCGACGCGTGCAGCGCGGTGATCTCGTTCATCATCGCCTCGTCGATACCGAGGCGGCCGGCCGTGTCGACGAGCAGCACGTCGTGATAGTGGCGCTTGGCCCAGTCGACCGCGGCGGCGGCGATCTCGACGGGCTTCTGGTCCGGCTGCGAGGGGAAGAAGTCGGCGCCGACCTGTTCCGTCACCGTCTTCAACTGCGCGATGGCGGCAGGGCGGTAGACGTCGCACGAAACGGTGAGGACCTTCTTCTTGTACTTCTCGCGCAGGAGCTTGGCGAGCTTGCCGACCGTGGTGGTCTTACCCGCGCCCTGCAGACCCGCCATGAGGATGACGGCAGGCGGTGTGACGGCGAGATCGAGTTCGGCAGCCTTGCCTTCGTAGTCGCCGCCGATCACGGCGGTCAGCTCGCGCTGCACCACGCCGACGAGCGCCTGGCCCGGCGACAGGCTGGCGATCACTTCCTCGCCGAGCGCCTTCTCCTTCACCTTGGCGATGAATTCGCGCACGACGGGCAGCGCCACGTCCGCTTCGAGCAGGGCGAGACGCACCTCGCGCAGCATTTCCTGCGTATTGGCTTCGGTCAGCCGGGCTTCGCCGCGCAGCGTCTTGACGACGCGCGCCATCCGTTGAGTGAGATTGTCGAGCATGGGGAGGCTGTGAGCAGTGCGGCCCGGCCCGCGCGCGCCAAATGGGAAAGCGCCGCGTTTCGTCGCGCTTCTGAGTGTTTGCCGCGCGGCCAGGGGGCCTATAGTAAACTTCGAACATGGATATTGTACTGTATGCCCTCACCGTGCTCCTGTACGGCGGATTGTGCGCCGCCGACTGGCGTGCGCTGCGCCGCGCGGGCACCGCGCCGCTCCTTGGCAGCGTGCCGCCCGTTCCGGTGACGCTCGGCGCGGGCGTGGATGGTGACGCCCTGCGCGCGCGCAACTTCGGCCCGCTTTCGCGCGCGCTGCTCTTCGTCGCGCTCGCCGCACACGGCGTGCTGCTGCACATGACGATCTTCCCCGCCAACGAAATGGTGTTCGGCTTCGCCTTCGCGTTGTCGGCCATGTTCTGGCTCGGCGCCGGCATCTACTGGATCGAGAGCTTTTTCTTTGCGCTCGACGGCCTGCGTCTTTTGCTGCTGCCGTTGGCCGCAGTCGCGTCGATCCTGCCGCTCGTGTTCGGCGGCGTGCGCGTGCTGCCCTATGCGGCCGCGCCGATGTTCAAGCTGCACTTCGTCATTGCGAACGTCGCCTATGGGCTCTTTGCGATCGCCGCGTTGCACGCCGTGCTGATGCTCGCCGTCGAGCGCCGGCTGCATGCGCTCAAGGGCGCCGGCTTCCAGCGCAACGCGAGCAATCGCGGCGGTGGCTGGCTCTCGAACTGGATCGAGACGTTGCCGCCGCTCCTGACGATGGAGAAGCTGCTGTTCCGCCTGATCGGCGCGGGCTTCGTGTTGCTCACGGCCACGCTTGCTTCCGGCATCGTGTTCAGCGAGCAATTGATCGACAGGCCGCTCTCGCTCGATCACAAGACCGTTTTCGCGATCCTTTCGTGGCTGATGTTCGGCGCGCTGCTCACCGCGCGCCAGATTTCCGGCTGGCGCGGACGCGCCGCGCTACGCTGGGTGATCGCGTCGTTCATCGCCTTGCTGCTTGCTTATGTGGGCAGCCGTTTCGTCTTCGAGGTGCTGCTGCACCGCCCTGTGGTTTGAGTCGCTTGAGTCGCGTGTTCCGATGAGACAGATTTTTCTCCTCGTGCTGCTGTTCGTGGTCGGACAGTGGTTCGTCAAGGCTCTGCGCCGAGCGCAGACGCAAGCTCGTCCCGGTGCTCAACCCGGGCAGGGTCCACAGCCGGGGCAGGGCGCCGCGCGCACCGCCAATGGCGGCGCGAGCGCGAGCGGCAAGGCCGCGCTGCCCGAGCCGATGGTTCGCTGCGCCGAATGCGGGGTGCATGCACCGCGCAGTGAATCGGTGAACGTCGGTACGCGCTCGTTCTGCAGTTCCGAGCACGCGCGCGCCTACGACGCGCGCACCACGGCCCAGAATCGTCCCGCACGATGAGCGCTGCTGCATCGCCAGAAATACCAGGATTGCGCGCGTACGAAGTCGATGCGCAAGGCTGGGTGCCGGGCGCACGCCGCCTGCCATCGCCCAACTTCGAGGCGCGTCCGCAAGGCGCCGTGCCGACGCTCATCGTCGTCCACAACATCAGCCTGCCGCCCAACGTATTCGGCGGCCCCGAGATCGCCGATCTGTTCCTCAACCGCCTCGACTGCGACGCGCATCCGTACTTCGACGCCAACCTGCGCGGCGTGCGCGTCTCGGCGCACTTCGTCATTCATCGCGATGGCGCGCTCGAGCAGTTCGTCTCGTGCGACGAGCGCGCGTGGCACGCGGGCGCATCGAGCTTCTTCGGGCGCGAGCGTTGCAACGATTTCGCCATCGGCATCGAACTGGAAGGCAGCGATACGACGGCATTCGAGGCGGCGCAATACGCCACGCTCGCGGCGCTCGTGAAGGCGCTCGCCGCGCACTATCCGATCGAGGCGCTGGCCGGCCATTCAGACATCGCCCCTGGGCGCAAGACCGATCCCGGCCCACACTTCGACTGGGCACGCCTCAAACACGATACGCAGCTCGCCGACGCCAGCTTCCCCTATATCCAGGGGCGCGATGCGCACGACGCGGCGTCGTGACACGTTCGAACGCGGGCTAATTCCTCTCTCGGCTGCACAAGAAATAAGCACCTCTCGCGCGCAAACGCAGGGTCTTTGCGCGCTCCTCGCAGACCACTCGAAAGCGCATTGGCCGGTAAGGCCCGCGCTGCTTGGCTTGCGGTCTTGTCAAGATAGGACCAGCAAAAAAAGCCGTTTGATCGCCTTGTTTCTTCCACTATACTTTGTACCCGAAACAAGGCTTCACACCATATGTTGTGTTGTACCGCGGCGCCCCGCTTCACGAGCACGGCGCCGCGCGCGTTACCAGCATAGAAAAAACAGAAACTTTGTACGGTGCCGTCGGCCGAGAGAACCGGCGCACCGGCTGTAATCGAGAGAGAAGGTACAGCCAATGATCGCGACATCCACGATGAAGACCGAAGCAGTCCGTGATTCATCTGCCTTGTCGCATCCGGCAGCCTCGCCAGGCTGGACTTTTTTCTCTGCCCGATCGATCGCGCACACGGGGGCGCGGCGTCGGCGTCCGTACTAATCCGCGAACTCTCTTCGCACCTTTCCAGGACCCAGGAGCTTTGCACATGCAAACGACCGATAACGTCTCGACCCGGTATGAAAGCGCGAGCGCCGCGCACACGCTGGGTGGCCAGCCGCAGGAAGGCCAGACGAGCGCGCAGCAGTTCGCCGACCACAAGGTGATTCGCCGCAACGGTAGCGTGGTGTCGTTCGAACCTTCGAAAGTCGCGATCGCGATGACGAAGGCCTTCCTCGCCGTGAACGGCGGCCAGGGCGCGGCTTCGGCGCGCGTTCGCGAACTCGTCGAACAGCTCACGCAGAACGTCGTGCGCGCACTCGTGCGCAGCCGTCCGAACGGCGGCACGTTCCATATCGAAGACATCCAGGATCAGGTCGAACTCGCGCTGATGCGCGGTGGCGAGCACAACGTCGCGCGCGCCTATGTCCTGTATCGCGAGAAGCGCAACCAGGAGCGCGCGCACGCGCCGGAAACGGCAGCGCCCGCAGCGCCTGGCATCAACGTCACGGACAACGGCGTGACGCGCCCGCTCGACATGCAAGCACTGCGCGCGCTGATCGTGTCGTCGTGCGAGGGTCTGGGCGACGCGGTCAACGCTGACCCGATCGTCGCGGAAACGGTGAAGAATCTGTACGACGGCGTGCCGATGACCCAGGTCTACGACTCGGCCATCCTCGCTGCACGCACGATGATCGAAAAGGACCCGGCCTATAGCCAGGCGACCTCGCGCATCCTGCTGCACACGATCCGTCGCGAAATTCTCGAAGAGGAAGTAACGCAATCCGAAATGGCCGTGCGTTACGCGGACTACTTCCCGCAGTTCATCAAGCGCGGCGTCGAAGCCGGGCTGCTCGACGACAAGCTCCAGCAGTTCGACCTGAAGCGCCTCGGCAACGCGCTCGACGCTGGCCGCGACCTGCAGTTCGGCTACCTCGGCCTGCAGACGCTCTACGACCGCTACTTCCTGCACGTGCACGGCACGCGCATCGAAATGCCTCAGGCATTTTTCATGCGCGTCGCGATGGGCCTCTCGCTCAACGAGATCGACCGCGAAGCGCGCGCGATCGAGTTCTACAACGTGCTCTCGTCGTTCGACTTCATGTCGTCCACGCCCACGCTGTTCAACTCGGGCACGCACCGCTCGCAGCTCTCGTCGTGCTATCTCACGACGGTTGCCGACGACCTCGACGGCATCTACGAAGCGCTCAAGGACAACGCGCTGCTCTCGAAGTTTGCTGGCGGTCTGGGCAACGACTGGACGCGCGTGCGCGCGCTCGGTTCGCACATCAAGGGCACCAACGGCAAGTCGCAGGGCGTCGTTCCCTTCCTGAAGGTGGTCAACGACACGGCAGTCGCCGTGAACCAGGGCGGCAAGCGCAAGGGCGCGGTGTGCGCATACCTGGAATCGTGGCACCTCGACATCGAAGAATTCCTCGAGCTGCGCAAGAACACCGGCGACGACCGCCGCCGCACCCACGACATGAACACGGCGAACTGGATTCCCGACCTGTTCATGAAGCGCGTGATGGAAGGCGGCGACTGGACGCTCTTCTCGCCCTCGACCTGCCCGGATCTGCACGACAAGTTCGGCGCCGAGTTCGAACAGGCTTACACGGCTTACGAAGAGAAGGTCGCGCGCGGCGAGATCAAGCTGTTCAAGAAGCTGCCGGCCGCGCAACTGTGGCGCAAGATGCTCGGCATGCTGTTTGAAACGGGTCATCCGTGGATCACGTTCAAGGATCCGTGCAACATCCGTTCGCCGCAGCAGCACGTGGGCGTCGTCCACTCGTCGAACCTGTGCACGGAAATCACGCTGAACACGAGCGACAGCGAAATCGCCGTGTGTAACCTGGGCTCGGTGAACCTGGTTGCGCACATGGTCGAACAGGCCGACGGCACGTTCGCACTCGACCACGACAAGCTCAAGCGCACCATCAGCGTGGCGATGCGCATGCTCGACAACGTCATCGACATCAACTACTACGCGGTGTCGAAGGCGCGCAACTCGAACCTGAAGCACCGTCCGGTGGGCATGGGCATCATGGGCTTCCAGGACTGCCTGCACGTTCTGCGCACGCCGTTTGCTTCACAAGAGGCCGTGGAGTTCGCCGACCGCTCGATGGAAGCCGTCTGCTACTACGCGTACTGGGCGTCGACGGAGCTGGCAGCCGAGCGCGGCCGCTACTCGACCTACCGTGGCTCGCTGTGGGATCGCGGCATCCTCCCGCAAGACACGCTCAAGCTGCTGGCCGACGCGCGTGGCGGCTACGTCGAAGTCGACTCGAGCGAAACGATGGACTGGACGTCGCTGCGCGAGCGCATCGCAGAGCACGGCATGCGCAATTCGAACTGCATCGCGATCGCACCGACCGCAACCATCTCGAACATCATCGGCGTGTCGCCTTGCATCGAACCGACGTTCCAGAACCTCTACGTGAAGTCGAACCTCTCGGGCGAATTCACGGTGGTGAACGACTACCTCGTTCGCGACCTGAAGTCGCGCGGCCTGTGGGACGAAGTCATGGTCGCCGACCTGAAGTACTTCGACGGCATGCTCTCGCGCATCGACCGCGTGCCGCCTGATCTACGCGCTGTGTATGCAACGGCGTTCGAAGTCGATCCGACGTGGCTCGTCGAAGCGGCTTCGCGTCGCCAGAAGTGGATCGACCAGGCGCAGTCGCTGAACATCTTCATGGCGGGCGCATCGGGTAAGAAGCTCGACGAGATCTACAAGCTCGCCTGGGTGCGCGGTCTGAAGACCACGTACTACCTGCGCACGATGGCGGCGACGCACGTCGAGAAGTCGACGGTTGCGCACGGCGCGCTCAACGCCGTGCCGACGGGCGGCGAAGGTGGCGGCAATGCAGGTGGTGCGTTCGGCGGCGCATCGGGTGGCGCATTCGGCGGTGCAGCAGGGTCGACCACGATGCAGGCTGCACCGGAAGCTGCAGTCGAAGCCGCGCCGGAAGCAGACGGTCCGGTGTGCATGATGCGTCCCGGTGATCCTGGCTTCGAAGAGTGCGAGGCTTGCCAGTAAAGCTGGCTGCGCATGATGCGTGCGGTGCAGCGCCGCGCGCATCACGCGAGGAAAGAAGCATCGGTAGTAAACAGTAGTTGGTCGTAGCGAGATGTAACAACGAAAGAGGCGCGCGCAATGCGCGCCGACTCTCCCGGCAACTCGCACCCCGCGTGTTGCAGTACGCGAAAGAGGCAACAGGAAGGAATCCCTGGAGTTTCGCGCAGGGACAAGACTAAAGGCCGCGCGAGCTTCTAGCGCCGCGCGCGGCAAGCAGTGAGCGGCGAGTGAAAACGCACTTGCAGCGCGAGTGAGAAGCGCGCGGCGAACACCGTCTTTCACACACGCTCTCGATGTCGCGAAGACCTTCGAAGCACATCGCACATGCGAAGTGAGCACGACGAAGCAGTGCGCTCTACGCAGTGCTCATGCGATGCAATCGACACGATGCGATAACAAAGTGTTGTATCGAGGTCGCAACGCGAATCGAAAACAGGATTTTTCGTGTGCGAACCCTTTTATCGCTCACGAAAAGATGGTACAAACCGATCTAAATTGATGGTGACATTTATGCTCAACTGGGATGACGAGATCACGGCCGTAACTCCGTCGAGCGGTGCGCAGCAAAACGCAATGCGCAACCCCGCGGGTCAGGCTGTCCAGGCTGCCGAGATGCAGTTTGGTCTGCGTTCCGCTCCTCAGGCTTCCACGGCGACCAACATCTTCGCCAGCGACTTCGCCGTCGCACCGCCGCCGCAAGCACCGGTCTCGACCGAAGCGCGCGTGAATGTCGCCGACAAGCGCATCATCAACGGCCAGACCGACGTGAATCAGTTGGTCCCGTTCAAGTACAAGTGGGCTTGGGAAAAATACCTGGCGGGCTGCGCGAACCACTGGATGCCGCAGGAAATCAACATGTCCCGCGACATCGCCCTGTGGAAGGACCCGAACGGTCTGACCGAGGACGAGCGCCGTATCGTCAAGCGTAACCTCGGCTTCTTCGTGACGGCCGACTCACTCGCCGCGAACAACATCGTGCTCGGCACCTACCGGCACATCACGGCGCCCGAATGCCGCCAGTTCCTGCTGCGCCAGGCGTTCGAAGAGGCGATCCACACGCACGCCTACCAGTACATCGTCGAGTCGCTGGGGCTGGACGAAAGCGAGATCTTCAACGCGTACCACGAGGTCAAGTCGATCCGCGACAAGGACGAGTTCCTGATCCCGTTCATCCAGACGCTGACCGATCCGTCGTTCAAGACCGGCACGCTCGAAGCCGACCAGAATCTGCTCAAGTCGCTCATCGTGTTCGCCTGCATCATGGAAGGCCTGTTCTTCTATGTGGGCTTCACGCAAATTCTGGCGCTCGGCCGCCAGAACAAGATGACCGGCGCCGCGGAGCAGTACCAGTACATCCTGCGCGACGAGTCGATGCACTGCAACTTCGGCATCGACCTCATCAACCAGATCAAGCTTGAGAACCCGCACCTGTGGACCCCGGCGTTCCGTGCGGAGATCACCGAACTGTTCAAACATGCGGTCGACCTCGAGTACCGCTATGCTGAAGACACCATGCCGCGCGGCGTGCTGGGTCTGAACGCATCGATGTTCAAGAGCTATCTGCGCTTCATCTGCAACCGCCGTTGCCAGCAGATCGGTCTCGATCAGCTGTTCCCGAACGAAGAGAATCCGTTCCCGTGGATGAGCGAGATGATCGACTTGAAGAAGGAACGCAACTTCTTCGAGACGCGCGTGATCGAATATCAGACGGGCGGTGCGCTGTCCTGGGAATAACCCGGGCGCACTGCGGTAACAAGTCTTTTGGGGTTGCCGGAGGCGGCGCGCGAGCCGCCTCGACCGGCATGATGATTAGGAGCAGGAACGCCTGATGCAAAGCATGCCCGGAGCCAGGTTGGCTCACCGACGTGACAGGCACTTTGCGAACCCTTCAGAGGGATGGGCAAACTTCCCCCCGGAAAAGCGCGCTGGCTATGTAGCCGCCGCTTTCAACGAACGTTGCCCGGTGTCGGTAGCCGACGCCGGAATGACTTGGCGCGCTGAGCCTCGTGGCACGGCGCGCCTTACCGCATTCATTAGCGTAAGCGCGCGGGATCAGCGTACGCCGATGAATAGCCCGCTTCGCAGCGTGCGCCGTGAGAAGCGTTCGCGGGAAGCGGGTTTTGACGAAGGGTGTAGTTTGAACTGACTCTCATCTGAACCTGAAGGAGAAAAAAAATGGCTACTGCCAAGAAGAAACCGGCGGCTAAGAAGGCCGCAGTGAAGAAGGTTGCAGCGAAGAAGGCAGCTCCGGCGAAGAAGGCCGCAGCGAAGAAGGTCGCGGTCAAGAAGGTCGCAGCCAAGAAAGTCGCCGTGAAGAAGGTTGCTGCGAAGAAGGCAGCACCGGCGAAGAAGGCCGCAGCGAAGAAGGTTGCAGCCAAGAAAGTCGCCGTGAAGAAGGTTGCTGCGAAGAAGGCAGCACCGGCGAAGAAGGCCGCAGCGAAGAAGGTTGCAGCCAAGAAAGTCGCCGTGAAGAAGGTTGCTGCGAAGAAGGCAGCGCCGGCGAAGAAGGCTGCGGCCAAGAAGGTCGCTGCGAAGAAGGTTGCAGCCAAGAAGGCGCCTGCGAAGAAGGCTGCTGCCAAGAAGGCTGCGCCTGCGAAGAAGGCTGCCGCCAAGAAGGCTGCCAAGAAGGCGCCTGCGAAGGCCGCTGCCGCACCTGCTGCCCCTGCTGCGCAACCGTCCGCGCCCGCAGCAACGGTCAAGACTGCCCTGAATCCGGCCGCAGCATGGCCGTTCCCGACCGGCAGCCGTCCGTAAGCAGTCCGAGACGAAGCGCGCAGGCTACATCGTTCGCGCGCTTCGTTGGCCGGGCCGGGCGGCATTGTGCGCAAGGCTCGATCCCAATCCCGTCGCTGGGTTGTCCGCGGCGGGATTTTTTTCGTCTGGACTTCATAATAATTGACGTTGGGGGTGAGAGGTCACGCTCATGCCGCGCGCGGACATGAAAAAAGGCGCATGCACAGGGGAGCACATGCGCCTGAGGTTCCGCATCCGGCGCGAGGCGCCGCTGCGGTACAGGGGAAAGCTTTAGTGCGTGACGCGCGTCACACCACCGCTCGATAGCAGCCGCACGCGGTCGCCCGCGTTGAAGACTTCGCCGGTCGCCGTCTGCGTGATCGCTCGGTAGTCGCCGTTGTCGAGGCGCACGGTGATCTCGAGGCCGTCGCGCATGGCTACGCCGTTCTCGACCGCGTTGCCGGCCACAGCGCCCGCAATGCCGCCGATGATGCCGGTGACGATCGAGCCCGTGCCGCCGCCGATCTGACTGCCAGCCACCGCGCCGAGCGCGCCGCCGCCGATCGCGCCAAGGCCGCTAGGCTGGCCGTTGTTCGAGCTGATCTTCACCGCGCGCACGGATTCGACCGTGGCCATGCGCACTGTTTGCTCGCGTTGCGCCTGCGAGGCCGTGTACACATCGGCGGAACTGCTGTTATAGGCGCAGCCCGACATCGCGAGCGACCCCGCGATCATGGCTGCAACAATCAGACGACTTGTTATTTTCATTCCCGTAGCTCCAATGGGCGCCGTTCGTGTGCGGCGCCCGCGTTCAGTTCGGCAGTTCGTAGCCGAATGCCTCCTTGAACCGTTCGTTGATCTGCGCCCGCGTGGGCGCATAGTTCTGCGGACCGAGATGCTCGATCTTGAGCGCACCCATCAGGCTCGCGAGACGCCCCGTGGTTGCCCAGTCGAGGCCGTTCTCGATGCCGTAGAGCAGGCCGCCGCGGAAAGCATCGCCGCAACCGGTTGGATCGAGCACCTGAGCGGCCTTGACCGGAGGAATCTCCTCGATCTTGCCGCCGTGGTAGATCTGCGAGCCGTGCTCGCCGCGCGTGATGATCAGCGCGTCGACATGGCTGGCGATTTCATCGAACGACCAGCCGGTGCGATGGCTGACAAGGTTGGCTTCGTAGTCGTTGACCGCTACGTAGGTCGCAAGTTCAATTGCGCGGCGCAAAGACGCACCGTCGAAAAGCGGCAGACCCTGACCCGGATCAAAGATAAACGGCACGCCGGCCTTCGCGAACTGCTCGACGTGCTGAACCATGCCGTCGAAGCCGTCCGGCGCGACGATGCCGAGCTTGATGCCGGGCGCTTCGTCGGCGCGGTTCAAGTGCGATTGCATCATCGCACCCGGGTGGAACGCGGTGATCTGGTTGTTCTCGAGGTCGGTCGTGATCATCGCCTGCGCGGACCAGGTGTCGTCCAGCACACGCACGTGCGCCTTCGAGAGGCCGAGCGTGTCGAGGCGTTCGAGATAGGGGCGCGCGTCGGCCGCACCGAGCGTCGCCATGATGCGCGCGTCGCCGCCGAGCAGATGCAGCGCGTACGCGATATTGCCGGCACAGCCGCCGAACTCGCGGCGCATCGTCGGCACGAGAAAGCTCACGTTCAGGATGTGAACCTGCTCGGGCAGGATGTGCTCCCGAAAGCGACCTTCGAAGGTCATGATGTTGTCGTAGGCGAGCGAGCCACAGATCAGCGTAGCCAAGGCGGGAATTCCTGTAGGGCGTGGTAGGAGAAGGGGCGGCGCACCGGCCTGCGAATCGGTCTGGAATGCAGGCTCTGAGCGTGTGCGCCGCCGCCGGATTACTTCAGCGCGGCGAGTGCGGCGTCGTAGTTCGGTTCGTTCTTGATTTCGCTCACGCGTTCGGCGTGCAGGACGTTGTCGTTTTCGTCGAGCACGACGACGGCGCGCGCGGTCAGGCCGGTGAGCGGGCCGCTCGTCACGTCCACGCCGTAGGCCTGCGCGAAGTCATGGCCGCGGAAGGTCGAGGCGGTGACGACGTTGGCGATGCCTTCGGTCGTGCAAAAGCGCGCCGCGGCGAACGGCAGGTCGCCCGAGATCACGACGACAGCAGTGTTGCTCAGTCCGGCCGCGGCTTCGTTGAACTTGCGCGTGGAGGTGGCGCAGGTCGGCGTGTCGAGGCTCGGCACGATGTTCAGCACCTTGCGCTTGCCGGCGAAATCGGCGAGCGAGACCGGCTTCAGATCCTTGCCGACGAGCGAGAACGCCGGGGCCTTCTGGCCGACGCTCGGGAAGGTGCCGGCGACGTCGATCGGGTTACCGCCTAGCGTGACTTGACTCATGATGTGCTCTCCGGGAATGCATGTTGTGGTGAATGACGCGCCCGCGCGAAGCGGGACGCCGGGAAACGCGCGGGGCACGCCAGTGCGCCCGCGCACAGACGCAAAATCAGGGGTAGAAAATTTCGATGCGGAAGTTTGACGCCACCACATCACCCGTGTCGAGCCGCACGATCATGGTCTGCGTAGTGCGCGCGGGCAGACCGGCTTCGATGGACGTGCCGGGCGTGACGTAATCCTGCGGCCACAGCACGCGCCGCACGACGATGTTGTTCTGCCGGTCGAGCAGCGAGAGCTCGATGGCGGGGTACGCGAGCGCCACATTGAAGCGGTTGCGCAGCGGCACCTTCAGTTCGAGGTGATGCGGCTCGTTGTCGACCTGGCGCAGATCGGACGGCTCGACCAACAGGCCGTCGATGTCACGCGGCGGCAGCACGCGGCAGCCGAGCTGCTCGCATGCCTGCTGATAGAGCGGCTGCGAGTCGGGCCAGTAGACCATCACCGTTTCGCGCTGCCACCACGCGAGCTGCACGACGAGCAGCGCGAGCAACAAGATGGCAATGAGCGTGCCGAGAATGCGCCAGACGAGGCCGCGAGAGCCGCGCGGGCGGGCCGGCGCTTCGCGGGTGACAGCGAATGGCGATGTGCCGTCGTTGGGCGAGAGCGCGCTGAACGCGGGCTCGGGCGCGGCTTCGCCAGTGCGAGGGCCGAGCGCGGGCTCTGGGTCGTTCATGTGAGCCGCAGCCGATGCTTCGTTGGCCGAAAAGGTCGGCTCGGTCGGGCCGCTCGTGCCCAGGTTCGGCTCGCTGCGCGTCCAGCGCGACGCGGGCGGGAAGGGCTCGGTGGCTGCCGGTTGCTGGGGCGGCTGCGCCGGTGCAGCGGTGGCGGCGGCTGGCGCTGCTGCGGGTGCTGCTGGTGCCGCTGGCGCGTGCGGCGCATCGTGCGGCGCGCGCCTAAGCGTCGGTTCGTCGTCGAAAATGATCCGCGACTCGACTCCGGGCGTGACACCGGGCGTGGCGCCCGGGGCAATGCTTGCCCCAGGTAGTTTGTCAGCGTTGTACTTCAGGCTCGGATCGAGCTGGCTGTCCGGGGGCGGAGCCCACGGGTCCCAGGTGCGATTCGTGAAATTGGGTGTGGCGCTCAGTTGCGGAGGGGGCTCCTGCGACGGCACTGCTGCTGCAGGCTGAGTCGCCTGACTGCGCTGAACACCAGGCTGCTGCGAAGTGGGTTGTGACGCGGACTGCGGCGCGAACAGTGAATCGTGCTGTGAGGCGGACTTCGCACCAAAGTGTGAAGCTGGCTCCGATGGCGTCGAGGTCAGGCTGGCCGCGATTTCGGCGGCAACGGGCACAGCGCGCGTGAAGTCGCCGCCTTCGGGCATCTCGAACAAACTGCCCGACGCATCGAACGCTTCCTGACAATGTCCGCAACGCACGAGGCCGCGTCGCACGGCGAGCTGCGTGGGCTGGATGCGGAATACGGTTTCACAGAAGGGGCAGCGCGTTGCCAGAAGCATGTGGACCGAGGATCTAGGTAGACCGGAGGATTGATGATATCCGCATTCTACTGGCAATCCACCGCGGTCTACGACTTCGGTCGTGCCGCTTGGGGCGCGATCAGGCTCGCGTGAGCCTGATCGGAACGCAAGAGATTTACGCGCGCCGCGTGCCCGCGAGGCAGACCCAGCCTTCGTGTTCGCGCCAGACCGAGATGTCGATCCACTGCGCGTACACCTGCGCGACTTCCTCGGCCTGGCGCGCGAGGATGCCCGAAAGTGCGATGCGTCCGCCCGGCTTCACGCGCGAGGAGAGCATCGAGGCCATCAGCTTGAGCGGATTCGAAAGAATGTTGGCGACGACGATGTCGAACTCGCCGGCAGGGCAATCGTCGGGCAGGCCGTACGTGACCTCCGCGCGGTTGCGCTCGCTGTTATGACGCGCCGACTCGACCGCCTGCGGGTCGATGTCGATGCCGATCACCGGATTCGCACCGCACTTCTTCGCGAGGATCGCGAGGATGCCCGAGCCGCAGCCGTAGTCGAGCAGCGAATTTCCGGGCTGTACGTGCTGTTCGAGCCATTCCATGCACAAACGCGTGGTGGGGTGGCTGCCCGTGCCGAACGCGAGGCCCGGGTCGAGTTCGAGCACGAGCGCGTTCGGGTCCGGGGCATCGTGCCACGAAGGCACGACCCAGATGCGCTGGCCGATCTGGATCGGGTCGAACTGCGATTGCGTCAGACGCACCCAGTCCTGCTCCTCGACTTCGCGCAGCGAGAACTTCGGCGTTTCAGTGAGACCCAGTTCGTTCGAAGCGGCCGCGAGCAGCACGGCGGGATCCTGATCGGCGCCGATCAGTGCAATCACGCGTGAATGCTGCCACGCGGTGCGATCGGGCGTGAGGCCCGGTTCGCCGAAGAGCGGTTGCTCATCGGGCGTGTCGGCGTCGGCGTCTTCCACCGACACCGAGAGGGCGCCAAGCTCGATCAGCGCGTCGGACAGAGCCTCCGCGCGATTGCGATCCAGCTCGACGATCAGTTCCCGGTAGCTCATGAATTACGCTTCGTCCTTCTTCACTGCCTGACGTTCGGCCAGACGGCTTTCGAGGTAGTGAATACTCGTGCCGCCCTCGACGAACTTCGCGTCGAGCATCAGCTCGCGGTGCAGCGGGATGTTGGTCTGAATGCCTTCGACCACCATTTCCGAGAGCGCGATACGCATGCGCTGGATCGCCTGCTCGCGCGTGGTGCCGTAGGTGATCAGCTTGCCGATCATCGAATCATAGTTCGGCGGCACGAAATAGCCATTGTAGGCATGCGAGTCGACGCGCACGCCAGGACCACCCGGCATGTGCCACGACGTGAGACGGCCCGGCGACGGCGTGAACTTGAACGGATCTTCCGCGTTGATACGGCACTCGATCGCGTGGCCCTTCAGCTGAATGTCGCGCTGACGGAACGAGAGCTTCTCGCCCGCGGCTATGCGGATCTGTTCCTGCACGATGTCGATGCCCGTGATCAGTTCGGTGACCGGGTGCTCGACCTGCACCCGCGTGTTCATCTCGATGAAGTAGAACTCGCCGTTCTCATACAGGAACTCGAACGTGCCCGCGCCGAGGTAGCCCATCTTCTTGCACGCGTCGGCGCAACGGTCGCCGATGCGATCGAGCAGGCGGCGCGCGATACCCGGCGCCGGCGCTTCCTCGATCACCTTCTGGTGGCGGCGCTGCATGGAGCAGTCGCGCTCGCCGAGCCACACGGCGTTCTTGAACGAGTCCGCGAGAATCTGGATCTCGATGTGACGCGGGTTCTCGAGATACTTCTCCATGTAGACCTGCGGGTTGCCGAACGCACGGCCGGCTTCCTCGCGGGTCATGTTGACCGCGTTCACGAGCGCCGCTTCCGTATGCACGACGCGCATGCCGCGCCCGCCGCCGCCGCCCGCCGCCTTGATGATGACGGGGTAGCCGATCGCGCGCGCGATCTTCACGATTTCTTTCGGATCGTCGGGCAGTGCGCCTTCGGAGCCCGGCACGCAGGGCACACCGGTCTTGATCATGGTCTGCTTCGCCGTGACCTTGTCGCCCATCATGCGGATCGTTTCCGGGCGCGGGCCGATGAACGTGAAGCCCGACTGCTCCACACGTTCGGCGAAGTCGGCGTTCTCGGAGAGGAAGCCGTAGCCGGGGTGGATCGCTTCGGCGTCGGTGACTTCGGCCGCGCTGATGAGCGCCGGCATGTTCAGGTAGCTCAGGTTCGAAGGCGCCGGGCCGATGCAGACCGCCTCGTCGGCGAGCTTCACGTACTTGGCTTCCTTGTCGGCTTCCGAATAGACGACGACCGTCTTGACGCCGAGTTCGCGGCACGCGCGCTGGATGCGGAGCGCGATTTCGCCACGATTGGCAATGAGGATTTTTTCAAACATGGTGGGTATTCGACTCATCAAAGGGCGTCGCAAGTCATGTGTGCGAACGCCTCAGAGGATCGGTCGCGTGCGTCGCCATCATGGGGCGCCAAACGCGACAAACGCGGCGTGGCCGAAAAAAAAAGGCCGCCACCGCGCGCAGAAAAGCTTAGGCGATCACGTAGAGCGGCTGGCCGTATTCGACTGCCTGGCCGTTCTCGACGAGGATTTCCTTGACCACGCCGGCTGCGTCCGACTCGATCTCGTTGAGCAGCTTCATCGCTTCGATGATGCAAAGCGTCTGGCCTTCCTTGACCGTGTCGCCAACCTGGACGAACGGGTCGGCGCCCGGCGACGGCGCGCGGTAGAACGTGCCCACCATCGGCGAGGTCACGACGTGGCCTTGCGGCACGGCGGGCGCGGCGGGCGCCGCTGCGGCGGCTTCGCCGACATGGGCGGGCGCGGCGAGCGGGGCGCCGGCCATCGGCGCTGCATACTGCGCGGGACCCTGCTGCACGTAAACGGGCGGCGCGTTCTTGACGATGCGCACCTTGCCTTCACCCTCGGTCACTTCGAGCTCCGAGATGCCCGATTCGGAGACGAGGTCGATCAGAGTCTTCAGCTTACGTAGATCCATGGTGCAGCCCCTTTTGCTTTGAATACGTGAAGTGCCGGGGCGCGCGCGTCCCGACACGGGTTGTTGTTCAGGTATTGACGGTCATCCGGCGCGGGAATCAGGCCGCCGACCGGGCAGCAGCGAGCCGGTCGAGTGCGTATTCGAGCGCGTAGAGATAACCCTTCCAGCCGAGGCCACAGATCACACCTTCGGCCTGGTCGGAAAAATACGAATGGTGCCGGAAGGACTCGCGGCGATGCACGTTCGACAGGTGAATCTCGACGAACGGAATGCCGACGCCTGCCAGCGCATCCCTGATCGCGACGCTCGTGTGCGTGTACGCGGCAGGGTTGATCAGGATGAAGTCGGTCTGCTCGGTGCGGGCCGACTGAATACGGTCGACCAACGCGCCTTCGTGGTTGCTCTGGAAGGTCGCGAGTTCGACGCCGGCGTCCGCCGCGCGGTCCGAGAGCGCCTGATCGATCTGCGGCAGCGTCACGCGCCCATACACCTCCGGTTCCCGGGTGCCGAGAAGATTGAGGTTGGGGCCGTGCAGAACCAGCAGTCGCGTCATGGTCACTTCTTTTTCCGTGGAATTGCGCGAACTTTAGCGCCGATTAGAGAAATTTGTCTAGTTTTCCGATAAGGGGATATGGCCCTGACTACGCCTTGCAGCGAGAGTCTGGGCCGATCTTCAGTCAAATGACGGGATTTTCACGGCAAAAGCAGTAATACGGCGCTTAAGATCTTGTCAGACGTTCCACTGCGTCAAAGCGCGTCGAGCGTGCGTCGAAGCTCGTCCGGCTTGATTTGTCCTAATTTTGTCGCACGAACGGCGCCGTTCGCGTCGATTACCACCGTGTAAGGTAAGCCGCCCGCATTGTTGCCGAACGCGCGCGCGACGTCCGCGCCGCCGAAGCCGGCAATGTAGATCGGGTAATCGACCGGTACCTTTTTGAGGAACGCCTTGATGTTCGTCGCCGAGTCCACGCCCACGCCGACGAACTGAATGCCCTTCTTCGCGTATTCACGCTGGAGCGCGGAAAGCTCTGGCATTTCCTCGACGCACGGGCCGCACCACGAGGCCCAGAAGTTGACCACGATCGGCCGGCCCTTGTAGATGGCGAGCGATTGCGCCTTGCCATCCGGGTTCGTGACCGCCGCCGACCAGAGCTGGCCGACCGCATTCTGCTTGCCGCTCGCCTGGGCCGCATTTACCGAGGCAGCGTCGGCCACGCCGGTGCTGCCGCTCGTTGCCCAGTGCCCAGCCAGTATGCCGCCGCCTGCGGCGATTGCCGCCACTGCCACGCCGGCCAGAATCCGCTTCGTGTTCATCGCTGCCGTTTTCAGGTTGTGGAAGAAGTGGCGCCGCTTTCGTTGATCAGCGCCTGGAGGGCCTGCGCATTGGCGCGTGGCAGCCTGCCACGCGCGTCGGCGCGCACCGCGCCGCGCAAGTCGTCCGTATTGTAGAGCGCAACGTGGATGCCCACCGGCTCCTCGGCGCGTGACGCTCGCCACAGGAAGCTGAGCGTCTCCACCAAGCCGCGCGCCGCAAAATGGCGGGTTTCCGAAACGTCGTACTGCACGTTCGCATTCAGGAGCCAGATCGCGACATCCTTCGCGTTGTCACAAAAGATCTGCAGATGGATGTCGGAGTGCTCGCCCGCCGTGCCGTTGAGCACCGCACCGGTCAGGAACGGATTGAACGGCTGGAGCCGCTGCATCCATTCGAGCGCGATTTCGCGCAGGCGGCGCAGCACCGCGGGCTGGCTGTCACTCTGAAAGAGGGCCTGATACTCACGGATCTCTTCCTCGATCTGATCGTTGTCGGGCAGCCAGGTGCCTTCGATACGCGTGTCCCCAACCACCTGGCGGGCTGCCTTGCGTTTGGCGGTGGCGTAGTCGAGGCCGTCCTCGGCGATCATCCTTGCTGCCGCGATGGCGATTTCCTCGCGCACGCGCTGGGGATCGAAATGTGATCTGCGAACCATCCTTCAATGATACTAGAGATCGCCCTGGGTTCCCGGCGGTGGCCATTGAGCGCACCCGCCGCCGGGGTCGCCTTGGGATTTTCAGTCGGTGGAGAGGCCGAGGTCGAGCCAATAGGGCTCGGGGCCTCGGGTACAATACCGGTCTTGCTGCGGCGGCGCAGGACTGCCGCCGTTCCGGCTTCTGCATCCTTCAACCCGATCAATTCGATCAACGCGTTCACGACGCCCGCGCGGCGCGACAGGCTTATGCACATCCATATCCTCGGCATCTGCGGCACGTTCATGGGCGGACTCGCGGTGCTCGCGCGCAGCGCGGGCCACACGGTGACCGGCTGCGACGCCGGCGTGTACCCGCCGATGAGCACCCAGCTCGAAGCGCAGGGCATCCGCCTCATCGAGGGTTACGACGCGAGCCAGACCGAACTGAATCCCGATCTCTACGTGATCGGCAACGTGGTCACGCGCGGCAACCCGCTGATGGAGGAGATCCTCAATCGCGGCCTGCCGTACACGTCGGGTCCGCAGTGGCTCGGCGAGCATGTGCTACGTGATAAGTGGGTGCTCGCGGTGGCGGGCACGCACGGCAAGACCACGACGAGCTCGATGCTCACGTGGCTGCTCGAAGACGCGGGCCTGAACCCCGGCTTCCTGATCGGCGGTGTGCCGCTGAACTTCGGTGTGTCGGCGCGCTTGACCGATTCGAGCTTCTTCGTCATCGAAGCCGATGAGTACGACACGGCGTTCTTCGACAAGCGCTCGAAGTTCGTCCATTACCGTCCGCGCACGGCGCTGCTCAACAACCTCGAGTTCGATCACGCCGACATCTTTCCCGATCTCGGCGCAATCGAAACGCAGTTCCATCACCTCGTGCGCACGATTCCGGGCGTCGGACGCATCGTAACGAATGGCCGTTCGGACGCGCTCGAGCGCGTGCTCACGCGCGGCGTGTGGAGCGATGTGGAGCGCTTCGGCGTGGATGGCGGCTGGCAGGCGCTGCCGGCGGAAGACGGCGTCGCCGTGGACGAGCGCTTCGCCGTGTATCACAACAGTGAACGGGTGGGCGTGGTGGACTGGCAGATCCAGGGCGAACACAACCGCCTGAACGCGCTCGCGGCGATTGCCGCCGCGCGCAGCGTGGGCGTGCCGCCCGCGCAGGCTGCCGCCTCGCTTGCCACGTTCCGCAACGTAAAGCGCCGCATGGAAGTGCGAGGGAGCGTGGACGGCGTGACCGTCTACGACGATTTCGCGCACCATCCCACGGCCATCGAAACGACGATCGCCGGCCTGCGCACACGCGTAGGCCACGAAAATACGCGTATCCTCGCCGTGCTTGAGCCACGCTCGAACACGATGAAGCTCGGTGTCATGAAAGCGCAGTTGCCCGCCAGTCTCGCCGACGCCGACCTCGTGTTCGGCTACGGCGCGCCGAACGGCAAGGACGCGCTCGGCTGGGATCTCGCTGGCGCGCTCGCGCCGCTGGGTGGGAAGGCCCGCGCGTTCCACGATCTCGAAGCGCTCGTGAAGGCGGTCGTCGCGGCCTCGCGCCCCGGCGACCAGGTGCTCGTGATGAGCAACGGCGGCTTCGGCGGTGTGCATCAGAAGCTGCTCGATGCGCTCTCGGCACGGAGCGCGGCGTGATCGTCTATCTGCACGGCTTTCGCTCGTCGCCCCAGTCGTTCAAGGCGCGCCTGCTGGCGGCGCGCATGGCCGAACTTGGCCGCAGAGGCGAATGGCTGTGCCCGACACTGCCGGTTTCGCCGGAGGAGGCGATTGCACTCGCCGAGCAGGAGATCCGCGCGCAGTTGAAGCCGGGCGAGCGCGTCACGCTCATCGGCAGTTCGCTTGGCGGCTACTTCGCCACGCATCTCGCGGAAAAGCACGGCTGGCGCGCTGCGCTGCTGAACCCCGCCGTGGTGCCCGATCGCGATCTGTCGAAGTATCTCGGCGAGCAGCCGCTCTGGCACGGCGGCGGCAGCATCGTCGTCGAACCGCGCCATCTGGAAGAGCTGCGTGCGCTGGCCGTCGCCCGCGTGACGCAGCCCGCGCGCTACTATTTGATGGCCGCGACCGGCGACGAAGTGCTCGATTACCGCGAGATGCTCGCGCATTATCCGGGTGTGCCCACACACCTGATCGAAGGCAGCGATCATGGCATCAGCGAGTTCGCAGATTACGTCGACGAAGTGATCCGTTTCTGCGACGCCGCTTGATGCGTGCGAACGCCTATATGTATACAGCACCGCCCGCGCGCCGCGCCGGCGGTCGAAGCAAGTCTGAACGAGAGTATTGAGTGAACGTTTTCTTTGAGGAATCGGGCAGTTTCAAGGCCGGCAGCGTGCTGTCGCGTCAGGGCGATGCGTTCCAGGTCGAGCTGCCCGGTGGGCGGCGCGCCAAGGTGCGCGCGAAAGACGTCCTGATCGAGTTCGAGAAGCCGGCAGCGAGCGAACTGCTGGAGCAGGCGGACGCCGCTGCCCAGGAGATCGATCTCGACTTCCTCTGGGAGTGCGCGCCCGCAGAGGAATTCGCGTACACGGCGCTTGCGACCGAGTACTACGGCCAAACGTACGGCCCTGTCGAGCGCGCCGCGCTCGTGCTGCGCCTGCATGGTTCGCCCGTGTATTTCCGCCGCAAGGGGCGCGGCCAGTATCAGCGCGCGCCCGAAGAGCAACTCAAGATGGCGCTGGCCTCGCTCGAGCGCAAGCGTCAGCAGGCGCTGGTTCAGGCCGGCTACGAAGAGGAGCTGAAGGCGGGCGGACTGCCCGAGGCGTTCAAGGGCAAGGCGCTTGGACTCCTCACGAAGCCCGACAAGAATTCCATCGAATACAAGGCGCTCGAAGCGGCGGCTGCCGCGCGCGGCATTTCGATGCCGCGCCTCATGCTCGAATGCGGCGGCATCGCTTCGCCGCGCGCGCTGCACGAAGCGCGCTTCCTCGCGGACTTCTTCCCGCACGGCACGGGCTTCCCGCCCGTTGAAGTGGGCACGCTGCCCGAGGATCTGCCCGACGCCGCCGAGCACGTGCAGGCCTTCTCGATCGACGACGTCACGACGACCGAAATCGACGACGCGTTTTCCATCGAGCATCTGGCCGACGGCCGCGTGCGCATCGGCATTCACATCGCGGCACCGGCGCTCGGCATCCAGCGCGGCGACACGGCGGATACGATCGCGCGCACGCGCCTGTCGACGGTCTACATGCCCGGCGACAAGATCACCATGCTGCCCGACGATTTCGTCGACGCCTTCACGCTCAAGGAAGGCGGTCTGCGCCCGGCGCTTTCGCTCTACTGCATCGTGAACCGCGAGACGCAGGAGATCGTCGCGACCGAAACGCGCGCCGAGCGCGTGTTCGTGAAGAACAATCTGCGTCACAACACGCTCGACGAGGTCGTCACCGAAGAGACGCTCGCGGCGGGCACGGGCGAGTATCCGCACAAGGACGACATCGCCGTGCTGTGGCCGTTCGCGCAGGCGCTCTTCGAGAAGCGCCAGCAGGCGCGCGCGGGTTATGGCCTGCGCCGCGAAGTCCAGCGCAACACCGACTTCAACTTCTACGTGGAAGGCGAGCATGTGACCATCTCGCCGCGCCGCCGTGGCTCGCCGCTCGACATGATCGTCGCGGAGCTGGCGATTCTCGCGAACTCGACGTGGGGCGCCTTCCTGCACGATCATGGCGTACCGGGCATCTATCGCTCGCAGCGTGCGTTCGGCGCGCCGAGCGGACCCAAGCGCACGCGCATGCAGACCAACGCCGCGCCGCACGAAGGTCTCGGCGTCGCGCAGTATGCGTGGAGCACCTCGCCGCTGCGCCGCTATGTGGACCTCGTGAACCAGTGGCAGTTGCTCGCGTGCGTGGAGCATGGCGTGGCCGCCAAGCTCGTCGCGCCATTCAAGCCCAAGGACGCCGATCTGTTCGCCGTCGTGCAGGGCTTCGACGAGACCTACACCGCCTACGCCGACCATCAGCGCCGCATGGAGTACTTCTGGTGCCTGCGCTGGCTGCAGCAGGAAATGCGCGGTGAGGGCGGCCGTGAGCCGCGCCGCGAATTCCCGGCGAGTGTGGTGAAGGACGACCTCGTGCGCTTTGAAGAAGTGCCGCTGCTCATGCACGTGCCCGCGCTTGGCGTGCACGCACGCGGTACTCGCCTGATGATGGACGTGCTGTCGATCGACGAACTGACCATCGAGGCTTCGGTGCGCATGCTGCGCGTGCTCGATGCGCCCGTCGTGACGAGCGGCGATCAGGCGGAAGAGGATTCGGGCGAAGACGAAGAGCTGATCGAAGCCGCCGACGAATCGGCGCAAAGCGAGGCGGAAGCCGTCGCGGAAGCGGGCGAAGCCGAAGGCGAGGCGGCAAGCGATGCGCCCGCGGCAGAAGAACAATCGAGCGAGCAACACGCTACGGAGCCGCGCGAATGAGCGTCAGCGAGTCGAAGACCGTTGCGCACGGCGACCGCTACGCCGTCGTCGGCAACCCGGTGGCGCACAGCAAGTCGCCGTACATCCACGCGCAGTTTGCGCTGCAAACGGGGGAGCGCGTCGAATACGACCGCCTGCTCGCGCCGCTCGATGGTTTCGTCGAGCACGTGCAGGCATTTCACGCGGCGGGCGGCCGCGGTCTGAACGTGACCGTGCCGTTCAAGCTGGAAGCTCACGCGCTTGCGCACAAGCTCTCGCCGCGTGCGGCGGCGGCGGGTGCCGTGAACACGCTGCGCTTCGACGCAGACGGCATCTTCGGCGACAACACCGACGGCTTCGGCCTCGTGCGCGACATCGAGGTGAACCTCGGTGTATCGCTCGCAGGCGCACGCGTGCTGCTGCTCGGCGCGGGCGGCGCGGCGCGCGGCGTCGTGCTGCCGATGCTCGAGCGCCGTCCGCGCGAGATCACCATCGTGAACCGCACGGCGCCCAAGGCGCACGCGCTCATCGAGCAGTTCGCAGGCGCAGCGGGCGAGTTCGGCTGTCGGCTGTTCGGCGGAGGCCCGCAATCGGTCTATCGCGACCCGCTCGATCTCAAGCCCTACGACGTGATCGTGAACGCGACGGCGGGCAGTCTCGACGCAGCCTTGCCCGAGTGCGACGAGCGCGCGTTCGGTACAGGCACGCTCGCCTACGACATGATGTACGGCGCGCAGCCCACCGTGTTCATGCGCCACGCGCAGGGACTCGGTGCACGCGCGGCCGACGGCCTCGGCATGCTCGTCGAGCAGGCCGCCGAGTCGTTTTTCGTGTGGCGCGGCGTACGGCCCGAAGGCGCACCGGTGCTGGCGGCGTTGCGCGCGCAGTTGGCCGCGCAGGCCGCGTAACGCCCAGCGCCTCTCGTACAAAACGGAGACGACGCCATGCGCAGGCAAGCCATCGGTGCGCAAGCCGCGGCGCTCGCGAGCGGCAGCGGGCGGCGCGCGCAGTCGCGAAAACGCCCCGGCGCGCGGCAGTGGCTCGTCTGGATCGTCTCCGTGTTCGCGATTGCGTGGATCGGCACGCAGTTCTTCTACTTCGCGCAAATCGCGCTCTGGAACTTCGTCGATCCGCAAACTACGGCGTTCATGCGCAGCGACGCCGCGCGTCTTTCCTCCGACCGGCCCGATCTTTCGATCCAGCATGAGTGGGTGCCGTATGACCAGATCTCGCGCAACTTGAAGCGCGCGATCATCGCGTCCGAGGACGCGAACTTCGTCAACAACAACGGCTACGAAACCGACGCCATCCTCCAGGCGTGGGAAAAGAACAAGAAGCGCGGCCGTATCGTGCGCGGCGGCTCGACCATCACGCAGCAACTCGCGCGCAACCTGTTCCTCTCGCGCGAGCAAAGCTACATACGCAAGGGCCAGGAGTTCATCATCACGTGGATGCTGCAGACGCTGCTCGATAAGGAGCGCATCTTCGAGATCTATCTGAATTCGGTGGAGTGGGGCAATGGCGTGTACGGCGCGCAAGCCGCCGCGCGCTACTACTACCGCACGACGGCAGCGAAGCTCACGCCGTGGCAGTCGGCGCGGCTCGCGGTGATGCTGCCGCGTCCCAAGTACTTCGATGAGCATCGCAACTCGGCGTATCTCGCGCAGCGCACGGCAGTGATTGCGCGGCGCATGGGGGCGGCTGAGTTGCCGCATTGAGATCCACTGATACGCCAATGAAAAACGCGCCGTTTTTGGGGCGCGTTTTGCTTTCTGCCGAGTGCTCCGGTCTTGCGCTTACTGGCGCGCGAGCCGCGCGTTATCCGGCATCGGCATGTTGAAGTTGGTGCGAAACGGATTAATGTCGAGGCCGCCGCGCCGCGTGTAGCGCGCGTAGACGGCGAGCCGGTCCGGTTTGCACTCGCGCAGGATGTCCATGAAGATGCGCTCGGCGCATTGCTCGTGAAACCCCGTGTGATTGCGGTACGAGATGATGTAGCGCAGCAGGCCCGCCTGATCGATCTGCGGCCCGACGTAGTGGATCTGCACGCTGCCCCAGTCGGGCTGGCCCGTCACCGGGCAATTCGACTTGAGCAGATTCGAGATCAGCGTTTCTTCCACCGGCGCTTCGTCGAAAGCCGCTTTCAGAAGCGTCGGTTCCGGGTGATAGATGTCCGTGTCGAGGTCGAGGCGATCGAGCGAGAGGCCGTCGAACTCCTCGAACGGGATCTTGCCGAACGCGCCCGGCTGATCGAGCCTCACCGAAACCGATGCGCCGCAGGCCGCGGTCACGTCGCGTTTGATCGTGTCGCGCACCACGTCGGCGGATTCGAATGGTGTTTGCGCGAACGAGCCCAGATAGAGCTTGAACGACTTCGATTCGATGATGTTCGGCGAATCGGCGGGAATGAAGAACGTGGCGATCGCGATCTGCGGCTTGCCGCGCGCGTTGAGCCACGAAAGCTCGTAGGCGTTCCAGATATCGCTGCCGAAGAAGGGCAGTTGCGCGCCAATGCCGATCTGCTCGCGCGCGCCGGCACGAGGGATCGGGAACAGGAGCGAGGCGTCGTATTGCTCGGTGTAGGTAGAGGCCTTGCCGAGCGGAGATTGGTCGGGAGTCATGATGCGTTGGCTTCGGTTGCGAGATTGGTCACGCCGCTTGCCACGTGCCCGGTGGCCGTGACCGAGCGCGCGGATTCGCAAGTGCGGATCTGGTCGTCGAAGAAAAAATCGGGTTCGAACTCGCGCAGGAACGGGCCTTTGTCGAGTCCGCCAAGGAACATCGCTTCGTCGATCTCGATGTTCCACGCCATCAGCGTACGGATCGCGCGCTCGTGCGCCGGCGCGGAGCGCGCGGTGACGAGGGCGGTGCGGATGCGCATTTGCGCGTTCGCGTCGGCGAGCTTCTGCAGACGGTTGAGCGCTGCGAGCAGCGGCTGCAGCGGGCCTTGCGCGAGCGGCAGTTCACGGTTGTCGCGCTCGTGGCTCACAAAGGCGGAAAGGCCCTTGCTCTGGAAGATCTGCTCGGCTTCATCGGAAAACAGCACCGCATCGCCGTCGAACGCAATGCGAATCTCGTGCGCGTTGCGTTCCGCCATTGTCGCCGATTCGGGGAAGACGCGTGCGGCGGGGAAGCCTGCGTCGAGCGCGCTCTTCACGTCCGCCGGGTTCGCGGAAAGGAACAGCGACGCGTTGAGCGGCTTGAGGTAATGCCAGGGCTCGCGCCCGCGCGTGAAGACGCCGCGCTGGATGTCGAGCCCGTGCTCGCGGCACGAACTGAACGCGCGCAGGCCACTGATGGGATCGCTGCGCGAGAGGATCACGACTTCCACGTGATGCGCGCCGTTGTTGAGTGCCAGCAGCTTGCGGATGAGCGCGAACGCCACGCCAGGCCGCGCGGGCACGGTCAGGCGCTCGCGCTGGAGCGCCTCGTAGGCTTGCAGGTCGCCCGCCTCGAACACGTGGTTTTCCTCCTCGAAATCGAAGAGGGCACGTGACGAAATGGCGACGACGAGTTTGTCGGAAAGCGAAACGGACACGATGGCGGCCGGTTACGCGAGGAAGAGCCGATACGCCGGATTGGGCGTCTCTTCCCAATGCGGATAGCCGAGCGTCGCGAGAAAGCGGCGGAACTCGGCGTCCTCGGCTTCGGGCACCTGGATGCCCACCAGAATCGAGCTGTAGTCGGCGCCCTGGTTGCGGTAGTGAAAGAGGCTGATGTTCCAGTTCGGCGCCATCGACGACAAAAAGCGCATGAGCGCGCCCGGCCGCTCCGGGAACTCGAAGCGGAACAGACGCTCGTCGTGCGCGAGCGGCGAGCGCCCGCCCACCATGTAACGGATGTGCTGCTTCGACAGTTCGTCGCCGGTGAGATCGACGCTCGGGAAACCATGATCGACGAAGGTCTTCGCGATCTGCTTCGACTCGCCGCGGTTACGGATCTGCACGCCCACGAAGATGTGCGCGCGCTCGGCGTCGTCGATGCGGTAGTTGAACTCGGTCACGCTGCGCGTGCCGACCAGCTCGCAAAAGCGCTTGAAGCTGCCGCGTTCCTCGGGGATCGTCACCGCGAACACCGCTTCGCGCGCCTCGCCCACCTCGGCGCGCTCGGCCACGAAGCGCATGCGGTCGAAGTTCATGTTCGCGCCCGAGGTGATCGCCACCAGCGTCTGGCCTTCGATGCCCTCGCGTTCCGCGTACTGCTTCGCGCCCGCCACGGCCAGCGCGCCCGCGGGTTCGAGCACGCTGCGCGTGTCCTGGAAGACGTCCTTGATCGCGGCGCACAGGGCGTCGGTATCAACGGTGAGCACTTCGTCGAGATATGCCTGGCACAGCCGGAAAGTCTCCTCGCCCACGAGCTTCACGGCGGTGCCGTCGGAGAACAGGCCGACTTCAGTGAGTTCCACGCGCTTGCCCGCCTTGATCGACTGGGCCATCGCGCAGGAATCGTCGGTCTGCACGCCGATCACCTTGATCTCGGGGCGCACGGCCTTCACGTAGGCCGCCACGCCCGCAGCCAACCCGCCGCCGCCGATCGGCACGAAGATCGCGTGAATCGGGGCCTGATGCTGGCTCAGCACCTCCATCGCCACGGTGCCCTGGCCCGCGATCACATGGGGATCATCGAAGGGATGCACGAAGGTCAGGCCGCGCTCTTCCTGCAGGCGCACGGCGTGGGCGTAGGCGTCGCTGTACGACTCGCCGGCCTGCACGACCTCGACGGTCGCGCCGCCGTGCGCGCGCACCGCATCGACCTTGACTTGCGGCGTCGTGACGGGCACGCAGATCACGGCCTTCACGCCCAGTTTCGCCGCCGAAAGCGCCACACCCTGCGCGTGATTGCCTGCCGAGGCGGTGATCACGCCGCGCTCCAGCTGCGCGGGCGTGAGGTGCGCCATCTTGTTGTAGGCGCCGCGCAGCTTGAAGGAGAACACCGGCTGGTTGTCCTCGCGCTTGAGGAACACCGCGTTGCGCAGGCGCGCCGAGAGGTTCGGGGCGCGCTCAAGTTCGGTCTCGCGGGCGACGTCGTAGACGCGGGCGGTGAGGATTTTCTTCAGGTAATCGTCGTGGGAGGCCATGCGAGGACGCGCCGGGCGCGGGTTTAGGGCGGGAAAGGGTAAATGATAGCGCCAACAGCTCCCGCTCTGGCAGCGCGCTCAGGCAGCCGGCGCTCGATCCGGCGGTGCTATTCGCCGACCGGCTGGAAGGCAAATCATCGTCAAAGCGCGCGCAATCGTGCGCGAATCACCCGCCAACGCAACTGAATCATATGTGTTCACCAAGTTCCCACGCGTCGTCAGCGCGGGCGCGGATCATGCGGTAAAATCCTTTTTCGAAACAAGGATCGGATGATGCACTGGCAACCTCGGACAGCCCATTTGATGCCCGCACGGCGCGTGACCCGCCCGGCGGCGCAGCGGCACGCCCGCCACGCACGATCGTGTCGCTAAATCCGAGCGCCGGGGGACCATCGGCGTGAGCGTTGCCGCCACGTGCCTCCCCACCCCTTTCGTCCGCAGCCTGCCACAGGCGGACACGATTTCAGAATAGCGCCCCACGCGCCCCGTCAGCATCCGTCGCACTGGCCGCGAGCCGTGCGCGGGGCTGGCTCAAAGAGTCGTCCAAACATGAACGCACCTCAAGTTTTCGATCCTAACGGCGCCGCCGCAGCCGTGGCCGCCGACATCGAACCGCGCCTGCGCGAGATTCCCTATAACTACACGTCCTTTTCGGATCGCGAGATCGTCATTCGCCTGCTTGGTGAAGAGGCATGGAACGCGCTCGCCGAGCTGCGCGCGGAACGCCGCACCGGCCGCTCGGCGCGCATGCTCTACGAGGTGCTCGGCGATATCTGGGTCGTGCGCCGCAACCCGTATCTGCAGGATGACCTGCTCGACAACCCGAAGCGCCGCGCGCTCTTGATCGAGGCGTTGAACCACCGCCTCGCCGAAATCGAAAAGCGCCGCCGCGCCGACCTGCGGGAGCATGCGGACAAGGAAGGCGTGGACCGCGCCGCGCGCGTGGAAAAACTGGTCAGCGCCACGCGCCGCGCGATCGATGCCTTCGCGGGCGAGTTCGAGAAGATGGCCGACCTGCGCCGCCGCGCCGTCAAGGTGCTGGGCAAGCGCACGCAGAAGGACAACATCCGCTTCGACGGCATCGCGCGTGTCTCGCACGTGACCGACGCGACCGACTGGCGCGTGGAATATCCGTTCGTCGTCTTGACGCCCGATACCGAAGCCGAAATCGCCGGCCTCATCAAGGCCTGCTTCGAACTCGGCCTCACCGTGATTCCGCGTGGAGGCGGCACGGGCTACACGGGCGGCGCGGTGCCGCTCACGCCGTTCTCGGCCGTCATCAACACCGAAAAGCTCGAGCAGCTCGGGCCGGTCGAGATGACCGACCTGCCGGGCGTGAACCGCAAGGTCGCGACCATTTTCTCGGGCGCGGGCGTGGTCACGCGCCGCGTGACCGAGGCGGCCGACGCCGCTGGCTTCGTGTTCGCCGTCGACCCGACCTCGCTCGATGCGTCGTGCATCGGCGGCAACGTCGCGATGAACGCGGGCGGCAAGAAGGCCGTGCTGTGGGGCACGGCGCTCGACAATCTCGCCTGGTGGCGCATGGTCGACCCGCAGGGCAACTGGCTCGAAGTCACGCGTCTTGACCACAACATGGGCAAGATCCACGACATTCCCGTGGCGCGCTTCGAGCTTAAGTGGTTCGACGGCGAATACGCGCCGGGCGAAAAGCTGCTGCGCACCGAGTCGCTCGATATCGAAGGCAAACGCTTTCGCAAGGAAGGCCTCGGCAAGGACGTCACCGATAAGTTCCTGGCCGGCCTGCCGGGCGTGCAGAAGGAAGGCTGCGACGGGCTCATCACGTCCGCGCGCTGGGTGCTGCACAAGATGCCTGCGCATACGCGCACGGTGTGTCTGGAGTTCTTCGGCCAGGCGCGCGAGGCGATTCCGAGCATCGTCGAGATCAAGGACTACCTGTTCGAAACCTCGAAGCAGGGCGGTGCGATTCTCGCCGGCCTCGAGCACCTCGACGAGCGCTATCTGCGCGCCGTGGGCTACGCGACCAAGAGCAAGCGCAACGCGTTTCCGAAGATGGTGCTGATCGGCGATATCGTCGGCGACGACGCCGATGCCGTGGCCGCCGCGACCTCGGAAGTCGTCCGCATGGCCAACGGCAAGAGCGGCGAAGGCTTCGTCGCGGTGTCCGCCGAGGCGCGCAAGCGCTTCTGGCTCGACCGCAGCCGCACGGCCGCGATCGCCAAGCACACCAACGCGTTCAAGATCAACGAAGACGTCGTGATCCCGCTCAACCGCATGGGCGAGTACACGGACGGCATCGAGCGCATCAACATCGAACTGTCGATCAAGAACAAGCTGCAACTGGTCGACGCGCTCGAAGCGTTCTTCAAGGCGGGCAAGCTGCCGCTCGGCAAGACCGACGACGCGAACGACATCCCCAGCGCGGAGCTGCTCGAAGACCGCGTGCAACAGGCGCTCGACTTGCTCAAGCGCGTGCGCGAGCGCTGGACCTTCGTGGGCGAGAAGCTCGACCTGTCGTTGCGTGAGGCGCAGCACTACCTCGTGCAGCTCGGCTATGAGGCGCTCGCGGAGAAGTTTGCCGATCGCGTCGACGCGCAAGGCGACGCCAACGTCTTCCACGTGACCCAGGACCGCACGGTGCGCATCTCGTGGAAGCAGGAGATCCGCGCGGAACTGCGCCAGATCTTCAACGGCGGCGCGTTCAAGCCGATCCTCGACGAAGCTCAGGCGATCCACAAGAAGGTGCTGCGCGGCCGCGTGTTCGTCGCTCTGCACATGCACGCCGGCGACGGCAACGTGCATACGAACCTGCCGGTCAACTCGGACAACTACGAGATGCTGCAGGACGCGCACCACGCGGTTGCGCGCATCATGAAGCTCGCGCGTTCGCTCGACGGCGTGATCTCGGGCGAGCACGGCATCGGCATCACGAAGCTCGAATTCCTCACGGATGACGAGATTTCCGAGTTCCGCGCCTACAAGCAGCGCGTCGATCCGCAAGGCCGCTTCAACGCGGGCAAGCTGCTCGAAGGCGCCGACCTGCGCAACGCCTACACACCGTCGTTCGGCCTGATGGGTTACGAGTCGCTCATCATGCAGCAGTCCGACATTGGTGCGATTGCCGATTCGGTGAAGGACTGTCTGCGCTGCGGCAAGTGCAAGCCGGTGTGCGCGACCCACGTGCCGCGCGCGAACCTGCTCTACAGCCCGCGTAACAAGATTCTCGCGACCTCCTTGCTGGTCGAGGCGTTCCTTTACGAAGAGCAGACGCGCCGCGGCGTGTCGATCAAGCACTGGGACGAGTTCAACGACGTGGCCGACCACTGCACGGTCTGCCACAAGTGCGTGACGCCGTGCCCGGTCAAGATCGACTTCGGCGACGTGACGATGAACATGCGCAACCTGCTGCGCAAGATGGGCAAGAAGAAGTTCAACGCGGGCAACGCTGCGGGCATGTTCTTCCTCAACGCCACCAATCCGCAGACCATCAATCTCGCGCGCACCGCGATGATGGGCGTGGGCTACAAGGCGCAGCGCCTCGGCAACGACGTGCTGAAGAAGTTCGTGAAGAAGCAGACGGCGCATCCACCCGCAACCACGGGCAAGCCGGCCGTGGTCGAGCAGGTGATCCACTTCGTCAACAAGAAGATGCCGGGCAACCTGCCGAAGAAGACGGCGCGCGCGCTGCTCGACATCGAAGACAACAAGATCGTGCCGATCATCCGCAACCCGAAGACGACGAACGTCGATTCGGAAGCGGTGTTCTACTTCCCGGGCTGCGGCTCGGAGCGTCTGTTCTCGCAAGTGGGTCTCGCGACGCAGGCCATGCTCTGGGAAGCGGGCGTGCAGACGGTGCTGCCGCCGGGCTACCTGTGCTGCGGCTATCCGCAGCGCGGCTCGGGCCAGTACGACAAGGCAGAGAAGATCGTCACCGACAACCGCGTGCTGTTCCACCGGGTGGCAAACACGCTCAACTACCTCGATATCAAGACCGTCGTGGTGTCGTGCGGCACGTGCTACGACCAGCTGGCCGGTTATGAATTCGACAAGATTTTCCCGGGATGCCGCATCATCGACATCCACGAGTTCCTGCTGGAGAAGGGCATCAAGCTCGATGGCGTGACGGGCACGCGCTACATGTACCACGACCCGTGCCACACGCCGATCAAGACGATGGATCCGGTCAAGCTCGTCAATGAACTGATGGGTTCTGAAAAGGACGGCTACAAGATCGAGAAGAACGATCGCTGCTGCGGCGAATCGGGGACGTTGGCCGTCACGCGCCCGGACATCTCGACGCAGGTGCGTTTCCGCAAGGAAGAGGAAATCCGCAAGGGCGCGGCAAAGCTGCGCGGTATTCCGATCGTCGCGACCGGCATAAGTGGCGCGAACGGGGTGCAGCCGGCTACGCAGCAGGAAGCGGGCGGGCAGGGCACGACGCAGGACGTCAAGATTCTGACGAGCTGCCCGTCGTGCCTCCAGGGTCTGTCGCGGTACAACGAAGACGCCAACATCGAAGCCGACTACATCGTGGTGGAAATCGCCCGACACATGCTTGGCGAAAACTGGATGGCGGACTACGTTCAGAACGCGAACAATGGCGGAATCGAGCGCGTGCTGGTCTAATGGCAGCGCTCAATTTACCGTGAACCGGTTCGGGGACGACGATGACATGCGTATTCTGCAGTGAGGAAGGCGGCGATGTGCTGTGGCACGACGAGCGCATGCGTGTCGTGCTCGCGACTGCCGAGGCCGACTATCCCGGCTTTTGCCGGGTCATCTGGAATGCGCACGTCGCCGAATTCTCGGACCTGGGCGCGGCCGACCGGGAACATCTGATGCGGGCGGTGTACGCCGTCGAGCGTGCGCTGCGCCGCATCATGCAGCCTTCGAAGGTGAATCTGGCGAGCCTCGGCAACCAGGTGCCGCACGTACACTGGCACGTCATCCCGCGCTTCACGAACGACGCGCATTTCCCGCTGCCCGTCTGGGCGCCACGCCAGCGCACGGTGTCCGAGGCAATGCTGGGGCAGCGCCGCGCGCAGGCCACGCTGCTGCGCGACGCAGTGCGACAGGAAATGGGGCAGGCTTAAGGCTTGGGCAGGCTTGAGCAGGCCGGGCAGTGGGCGTCCAACAGCAGGAACGATCATGAGTGGACTGAAATCCGATACGCCGGTGCCAACCGGCGTCGTGGTGCACGCCGTCTCGCGCGTGCTGGAACTCCAGTATGCGAGCGGCGAGAGCTACCGCGTGCCTTTCGAGCTGATGCGCGTGTTTTCGCCCTCGGCGGAAGTGCGCGGTCATGGCCCCGGCCAGGAAACACTGCAGACGGGCAAGCGCGAGGTCACGATTACGGCGCTCGAAGGTGTCGGCAACTATGCGCTGCAGCCCACGTTCTCCGACGGCCACAACACCGGCATCTATTCGTGGGACCAGCTCTATGAGCTCGCCACGCGCCAGGACGAACTCTGGGCGGAATATTTCGCCAAACTGAAGGCGGCGGGCGTCGAGCGCGACGCGCCCATGGCGCCGCCGCCTGCCGCGCATGGCCACTGCCACTGACGCTTCCTGTTACGATCCAGCCCCGCCGCTTCTCTGACAGACGCGGCACAGCAACTCAATAGAACACCCTTCCGCGAAAGGACGAGCGCGATGAGCAAAACCCACTTCGGCTATCAGACAGTCGACGAACAGGACAAGGCGAAGAAGGTGGCCGGCGTGTTTCACTCGGTTGCCTCGAACTACGACCTGATGAACGACCTGATGTCGGGCGGGCTGCACCGCGCGTGGAAGGCATTCACGATCGCCCAGGCGAACATCCGCCCGGGCGCCAAAGTGCTCGACATCGCGGGCGGCACCGGCGACCTTTCCATGGCGTTCGCGAAGAAGGCGGGCCCGACAGGCGAGGTCTGGCACACCGATATCAACGAGTCGATGCTGCGCGTGGGCCGCGACCGCCTCATCGACAACGGCGTGATTACGCCGGCGCTCCTGTGCGACGCCGAGAAGATTCCCTTTCCGGACAACTACTTCGACGTGGTGACCGTGGCTTTCGGGCTGCGCAACATGACACACAAGGACGCCGCGCTCGCCGAGATGCGCCGCGTGCTCAAGCCGGGCGGCCGCGTGCTCGTGCTCGAATTCTCGAAGGTCTGGGAGCCGCTGAAGAAGGCATACGACGTGTATTCGTTCAAGGTGCTGCCATGGCTTGGCCGGCGCTTTGCCCAGGACGCGGACAGCTACCAGTATCTGGCGGAATCGATCCGCATGCATCCGGATCAGGAAACACTCAAAACGATGATGGAACAAGTCGGCCTCGATGCCGTCAAATATTACAATTTGTCAGCTGGCGTGGTAGCCTTACACGTCGGCACAAAGTATTAGTGTTCCCAAATCACTGTCTTTAAAGGAGTTTCCGTTATGTCTGAGCCCCGAATCGATGCTTCCAAAAAGCTTTCAACATCGTGGGCCAGACGAATCGGCGTTCTGGCCCTCGCCGGCGTGATGATCGCTGGCAGTCTCGCGTCATTCGATGCCGAGGCTCGCCGCATGGGTGGCGGCCGCAGTTTCGGCAAGCAGTCGTCGGTGGCCTCGCAGCGCAGCACCACGCCGCCGCCCGCGCAGCCCAGTCCCACGAATCCCGCGCAGCAGGCCGCTGCCAAGCCTGCTACACCGGCTCCCACGCCCGCGGCCGCACCGGCGCGCAATCGCTGGCTTGGTCCGATCGCAGGCCTCGCGGCCGGTCTCGGCATCGCCGCGCTGCTTTCGCACTTCGGTCTTGGCGAGGCGTTTGCCGGCATGATGGCCAACATGATCGTGATCGCGATCATCGCCTTTGTCGCCATCTGGCTGATCCGCAAGTTCATGAACCGCCGCCGTGCCGCGGAACCCGCGTACCAGACCGGCGGCGGCTACGGTTCTTCGACCAGCCTGAACCAGTCGTCGGGCGGATATCAGCCGCAGGAGCCGCGCTACACCGCGCCGCCCACGGGGCAGTACCTCGCGCCTGAAGCCAATCCGCTCAGCACGCCGCGCATCGATACGCCGGCCGCCATCCCGGCAGGCTTCGACACCGAAGCCTTCGTGCGCAACGCGAAGGTCTACTTCGTGCGCCTGCAGGCCGCGTGGGACGCCGGCAACATGGAAGACATCCGCGAATTCACGACGCCCGAGATGTTCGCCGAGATCCGCGTCGATCTTGCGGGCCGCGGCGCGCAGCCCAACCAGACCGACGTGGTGCAGCTCAACGCAGACCTGCTCGGCGTGGAAGATCGCGGCAGCGAACACCTTGCGAGCGTGCGTTTCTCCGGCTTGATTCGCGAGGCCGTGGGCGCGCCGGCCGAGCCGTTCGTCGAGGTGTGGAATCTCTCGAAGTCGAACACCTCGGGCGAAGGCTGGCTGCTCGCGGGTATTCAGCAGGTCGATTCTCACTGAGTTCGCAAGGAAGCGGTGGGCTTCGTAATTTGATAAAAGTCACGGAGCACTGCGCCTGCCAGCCGCCGCAGCGGGCAGGGTGGCGGCGCGATCCGACGGCTCGAACGTTACAATGGGAACCCGCCCGGGCTTGTGCCCGTGCGGGTTTTCTTATTCCATGCCGATGACTCTTGCCGCCAAGCCCTTCGCCGCTGCCGTCAATCACCTGCTCGCCCGTGAAACGTGGGCACGTGAGCGTCTCGCCCCGTATGCCGGCAAGACGGCGCGCCTCACCTGTCCGCCTGTCGTGCTCACGCTGCTCGTGCAGCCGGACGGCTATCTGGGCGCGGTCGAGGACCACGATGCGGGCGACGTCGATGTGACGCTTTCGCTGCCCGCGGGCGCGCTCTCGTCGTTCGTGCAGGGCGGCCAGGCGGCCGTCATGAAGCACGTCAAGATCGAGGGTGATGCCGAGTTCGCGCAGGTCATCGGCAAGCTCGCCGAGCATCTGCGCTGGGAGCCCGAGGAGGACCTCGCGAAATTGATCGGCGACGCGCCGGCGTCACGCATCGCCACGCTCGCACGCGCCGCGGGCGAACAGGCGCTGCGCACCGGCCGCAACGTGCTCGGCTCGGTCACGGAATATTTGCTCGACGAAAATCCGCAGCTCGTGCGGCGCGCCGAGCTCGACGGCTTCAACGAAGCGCTGTCGCGCGCACGCGATGCGCTGGCGCGCGTGGAAAAGCGCATCGAGCGACTCGAACAAAAATCACAGGCCGGCGGCGGGAGCCAGAGCGCTGCGCCGCACGGCCCGCGCTAGTCAACAGGCCCCCCAGACATGCGTTTTCTGCGTTTTCTCAAGATTTTCTTCACCGTCATCCGCTTCGGCCTGGACGAGATGATGTTGAGCCGGATCAACGACCGGCGTGTGGCGCTGCTCCTGCGCATCACCACGATCGGCCGTCGCTTCGACGATCCGCCCGGCTTGCGCTTGCGTCTCGCACTGGAAAGCCTCGGCCCGATTTTCGTGAAGTTCGGCCAGGTGCTGTCCACGCGCCGCGACCTGCTGCCGCCCGATATCGCCAACGAGCTTGCGAAACTGCAGGACCAGGTGCCGCCGTTCGATTCGAACGTGGCAATCGGCCTGATCGAGAAGTCGCTGGGTGCGCCGGTCGATTCGATTTTCGACGAGTTCGAGCGCGTGCCGGTGGCGAGCGCGTCGATTGCGCAGGTGCACTTCGCCAAGGTGAAGTCCGGTCAGCACGCGGGCAAGCCGGTGGCGGTGAAGGTGTTGCGCCCGAATATGCGTCCGGTGATCGATTCGGACCTCGCGCTGCTGCGCGACATCGCCGTGTGGGCCGAGCGTCTGTGGGCCGACGGCAAGCGCCTGAAGCCGCGCGAAGTGGTGGCCGAATTCGACAAGTACCTGCACGACGAACTCGACCTCATGCGCGAGGCCGCCAACGGCAGCCAGTTGCGCCGCAATTTCGCGGGCCTCGACTTGCTGCTCGTGCCGGAAATGTACTGGGAATTCAGCACGGCCAATGTGCTCGTGATGGAGCGCATGGTCGGCGTGCCGATCAGCCAGGTGGACAAGCTGCGCGCGGCGGGCGTGGACATTCCGAAGCTCGCGCGCGAAGGTGTGGAAATCTTCTTCACGCAGGTGTTCCGCGACGGCTTCTTTCACGCTGACATGCATCCCGGCAACATCCAGGTGAGCCTCGATCCCGCGCATTTCGGCCGCTATATCGCGCTCGATTTCGGCATCGTCGGTGCGTTGTCGGACTTCGACAAGAACTATCTCGCGCAGAACTTTCTCGCGTTCTTCAAGCGCGACTATCACCGCGTGGCGACGCTGCATATTGAGTCGGGGTGGGTGCCACCCAATACGCGCGTCGAAGAGCTGGAAAGTGCGATTCGCGCCGTGTGCGAACCGTATTTCGACCGGGCGTTAAAGGACATTTCGCTTGGCCAGGTGCTGTTGCGGCTCTTCCAGACTTCGCGGCGCTTCAACGTGGAAATCCAGCCGCAGCTCGTGCTGCTGCAAAAGACCATGCTCAACGTCGAAGGCCTTGGGCGCTCGCTCGATCCGGAGCTCGATCTCTGGAAAACGGCGAAGCCTTATCTCGAGCGCTGGATGACCGAGCAGATCGGCCTGCGCGGCTGGTACGAGCGCTTCAAGATCGAAGCGCCGCAATGGAGCAAGACGCTGCCGCAATTGCCGCGTCTTGTGCACCAGGTGCTGCTGCACCGCCAGGAGCCGGGCGGTTTCGCCAACGACGAGACAATCCGCGCGATGCTCGCCGAGCAACGCCGCACGAACCGCCTGCTGCAGGGTCTGCTCGTGTTCGGCGTGGCCGTGGGCGTGGGCATGGTGGCGGCGCGCGTGTGGCTCGCGTTCGCCTACGGCGGCTGACGGACCACGAGCAAAAGGAGTGAGACCATGAGCGACCCGACCCTGCCACCGCAACCGGGCGAAGCGCCCGAATTCGAAACCCGCGACCCGGCGTCGCCCTCGTTCTGGGACGAGCGCTTCGAGCGCGGCTTCACGCCGTGGGACCAGGCGGGTGTGCAGCGCGAGTTCGAAGCCTTCGCCACCGCGCACCCTGAGGCCGCGGTGTTGATTCCGGGCTGCGGCAACGCCTGGGAAGCGCGCTGGCTCGCCGAGCGCGGCCGCACGGTGCGCGCCATCGACTTCGCGCCGGCCGCGGTCGCGAGCGCGCGTGCGGCGCTGGGGCAGTACGCCGGCGTCGTCGAAGAGGCGGACTTTTACGCCTATACGCCGCCGTTCACGCCAGCCTGGGTGTTCGAGCGCGCTTTCCTATGCGCGCTGCCCAAGGCGCAGCGCGCGAGCTACGCCGCGCGCATGGCCCAGCTGTTGCAGCCCGGCGCGTTGCTGGCGGGCTACTTCTTCATCGGCGAAACGCCCAAGGGGCCGCCATTCGCCATCGTGCGTGACGAACTCGACGCCTTGCTCACGCCGTATTTCACGCTGGCCGACGATCAGCCGGTGGCCGACTCGCTGCCCGTATTCGCCGGGCGCGAGCGCTGGCTCGTGTGGCGCCGCAACGACGTCGCGCCGTCGCACGTTTGAGCTGTGTCAGGCGGGTGCGCCCTGCGCCCGCCGCGTTGCATTGCCGCGCGCGCTCTTGATGTGCGCGCAACCTGCCCCCATGTGATTTGATGGCGGCCGCGACCCTCCGACCCTTCCCGCTGGACTTCCAACCCCGGTAAATGCCAGGGACGATCCTGGTTTGCGGCTATAATTCAAGGCTTTGCAAGCAATTCTCAGATTTTCATCAGGATAGAGATCATGCCGATCTACGCTTATCGCTGCGAGTCGTGCGGCTTCGACAAGGACGTGCTCCAAAAGATGAGCGATGCGCCCCTGACGCAGTGCCCGAGCTGCGGCGCGGACACATTTCGCAAGCAGGTCACCGCAGCGGGCTTCCAGCTGAAGGGCTCGGGCTGGTACGTTACCGATTTCCGGGGCGGCAACGGCGCCAAGAGCGGTGCGGCGACCGGTGCGAAGGCGGCTGGCGAAAACGCGTCGTCGGAGGGCAGCAAGCCGGCCGGCGAGGGCGCCGCGAGCGGTTCCAGCGACGCGAGCGCAGCCGCGCCCGCCGCGAGCACCCCAGCGAGCACGCCCAGTTCGGCAGCCTCGACCTGAAAATCCTGCGGCGCGACTCCTGCATTCCCGGAGACACGCGCCGCGCCGAAGCCGCGCCGGTAGCCTGTATGCCGCGTGCGGCGCGTTTGGCGGTGTACATGACGATCAAGAAAGCGACGTTCAAATCGGTATTCCTGACCGGCCTGCTGGTGCTGGTGCCGTTGGCCATCACGCTGTGGGTGCTGAACCTCGTGATCGGCACGATGGATCAGACGCTGCTGCTGCTGCCCGAATCGTGGCGGCCGGAGCGCGCGTTCGGCGTGCGCCTGCCGGGCCTTGGCGCCGTGCTGACGCTCGCATTCATCTTCGGGGTGGGCGTGCTCACGCACAACTTCATCGGCCAGAAGCTGGTGGAGTGGTGGAACGCGCTGGTGCGCCGCATTCCGATCATCGGACCGCTGTACGGCAGCATCCAGCAGGTTTCCGATACACTGCTTTCGAGCAACGGCAACGCATTTCGCAAGGCGCTCCTGATCGAGTACCCGCGCAAGGGTTCGTGGACGATCGCGTTTCTCACCGGCATTCCCGGCGGCGACGTGGTCAACCACCTGCAGGAAGATCACGTGAGCGTGTATGTGCCGACTACGCCGAATCCCACGTCGGGCTTTTTCCTGATGGTGCCAAAGAGCGAGGTGGTCGAGCTGGACATGACCGTCGACGCCGCGCTCAAGTATATTGTTTCGATGGGCGTGGTCGCGCCGGCAACCGCTCCACGCCGCCCCATCGATCCTCCGCTTTAAATACCGGACGGCGCGCTTGCACGCGCCGCTCCCGTTCATTCATGCATAACGAAAGACGAACATCATGTCGATGAGATCTGAATACTGCGGTCTGGTGACCGAACAGCTGCTGGGCCAAACTGTTTCGCTGTGCGGATGGGTGCAGCGGCGCCGCGACCACGGCGGCGTCATCTTCATCGACCTGCGCGATCGCGAGGGCCTCGTCCAGGTCGTCTGCGATCCGGACCGCGCGGAAATGTTCAAGGCCGCCGAAGGCGTGCGCAACGAGTTCTGCGTGCAGGTGAAGGGTCTCGTTCGCAATCGTCCCGAAGGCACGGTCAACGCCAATCTCACGAGCGGCAAGATCGAAGTGCTCTGCCATGAGCTCGTGGTACTCAACGCATCGGTCACGCCGCCGTTCCAGCTCGACGACGACAACCTCTCGGAAACCACGCGCCTCACGCATCGCGTGCTCGACCTGCGTCGTCCGCAGATGCAGCACAACCTGCGTCTGCGCTACCGCGTGACGATGGCCGTGCGCAAGTATCTCGACGCGCTCGGCTTCATCGACATCGAAACGCCGATGCTCACGAAGAGCACGCCGGAAGGCGCGCGCGACTACCTCGTCCCGTCGCGCGTAAACGCTGGCCAGTTCTTCGCGCTGCCGCAGTCGCCGCAGCTCTTCAAGCAGCTCTTGATGGTGGCGAACTTCGACCGCTACTACCAGATCGTCAAGTGCTTCCGCGACGAAGACCTGCGCGCTGACCGTCAGCCCGAATTCACGCAGATCGACTGCGAAACGTCGTTCCTCGGCGAGCAGGAAATCCGCGACCTGTTCGAAGACATGGCGCGTCACGTGTTCAAGGAAACGATCGACGTCGAGCTCGACGCGAAGTTCCCGGTCATGAAGTACTCGGAAGCCATGAGCCGCTTCGGCTCGGACAAGCCGGACCTGCGCGTGAAGCTCGAATTCACGGAACTGACGGACGCCGTCAAGGACGTGGACTTCAAGGTGTTCAGCACGCCGGCCAACAGCAAGGACGGCCGCGTCGCGGCGCTGCGCGTGCCGAAGGGCGGCGAACTCTCGCGCGGCGACATCGACGGCTATACGGAATTCGTGCGCATCTACGGCGCGAAGGGCCTCGCCTGGATCAAGGTCAACGAAGTCGCGAAGGGCCGTGACGGTCTGCAAAGCCCGATCGTCAAGAACCTGCACGACGAGTCGATCGCTGCGATCCTCGAGCGCACCGGCGCGCAGGACGGCGACATCATCTTCTTCGCAGCCGACCGCGCGAAGGTGGTCAACGACAGCCTGGGCGCGCTGCGCCTGAAGATCGGCCATTCGGAATTCGGCAAGACCAACGGCCTGGTCGAGAAGGGCTGGAAGCCGCTGTGGGTAGTCGACTTCCCGATGTTCGAGTACGACGAGGAAGAAAACCGCTACGTGGCCGCGCACCACCCGTTCACGAGCCCGAAGGACGAGCACCTCGAATACCTCGAGACGGATCCGGGCCGCTGCCTCGCGAAGGCCTACGACATGGTGCTGAACGGCTGGGAAATCGGCGGCGGCTCCGTGCGTATCTATCAGGAAGACGTGCAGAGCAAGGTGTTCCGCGCGCTCAAGATCAATGCGGAAGAAGCACGCGCCAAGTTCGGCTTCCTGCTCGACGCGCTCCAGTACGGCGCGCCGCCGCACGGTGGTATCGCGTTCGGTCTGGACCGCATCGTGACGATGATGGCCGGCGCCGACTCGATCCGCGACGTGATCGCGTTCCCGAAGACGCAGCGTGCGCAGGATCTGCTCACGCAGGCGCCGAGCCCCGTGGACGAGCGCCAGCTGCGCGAACTGCATATCCGTCTGCGTCAACCCGAGCAGAAGCCGGCGCAGTAAGCGACACCCCTGCTGCGAAGGCCCGTCAGGGCTTTTGCATCGCAACAACAAAAAAGGCGCATCGTGCGCCTTTTTTGCTTTTTGCGTTAAATTACCTTTAGACGCGCCGCAAGCGCGCAGCGCGCGTTCCTCCCCACGCTCCATCACCATGCAGAAGCCGCCGAAGATTCCGGAATCCGTACTCGTCGTCATTCATACGCCGCAACTGGAGGTCCTGATCATCGAACGCGCCGACCGGCCCGGTTTCTGGCAGTCGGTCACCGGCTCGAAGGACCGGTTCGACGAGCCGTTTGCCGAAACCGCCGTGCGGGAGGTGGGCGAAGAGACGGGTATTGCTGTTGGCGCGGTGGGCGTTCCGCAGTCGGCGTTGCTCGACTGGCATCACGAGATCGAGTACGAAATCTATCCCGTATGGCGCCATCGCTATGCGCCCGGGGTCACGCGCAACACCGAGCACTGGTTCAGCCTGGAAGTGCCCATGGGCACAGTCGTCACGCTCGCGCCGCGCGAGCATACGGCGTATGTGTGGCTGCCTTACGAGCAGGCGGCGGCGAAGTGCTTCTCGTGGTCGAACCGCGAGGCCATTCTGCAACTGCCCGAGCGGCTACGTGAAGGACGTGCAGGACGCGAGGGACGCGGGTGAGCCGAACATGAGCGAGACCAGTACCGATCCTGGCATCGAATCGCAACGCGTGGTGAGGCTGCGCGAGGCGCTGCTTGGCCGGCGCTATCGTTCGCGCTATCGGTTCACGAGCGGCAATGACGTGCGCCTGTTCGGCTCCGGCGCGGATCTCTTCGCCGCGATGATCGATCGCATCGACGCCGCCACGCGCGACGTCGCGCTCGAAACCTACATCTTCTGTGACGACGACATCGGCCGCACGCTATCCGATGCGCTCATGCGCGCGGCGGCGCGCGGGGTGCGCGTGCGCGTCATCACCGACGGCATCGGCTCGCCACGTATCGCGCTCTTCGAAAACTGGCCCGGCGCTGGCGTCGAGCATCGGGTCTACAACCCGCATATCTTCGGGCGCTTCGGTTTTTCGCGCACGCACCGCAAGCTCGCCGTGATCGACGACCAGTTCGCCTATTGCGGCGGCATCAACGTGATCGACGATTTCGAGCAGGACGGCCACAGGTTGCCGCATTCGCGCTGGGATTTCGCCGTCGAACTGCACGGGCCCGTGGTCGTAGACGTGCGCCTCGCGATCGAGCAGCAATGGCGGCGTATCCGGCTCGGCTACCGGCCGCCGCTGCCGCAGCCGCTTTCGCCCGGTGTGCCCGCGAGCGCGGGCTTCATGTCGCCGCATCCGACCGGCCACACGGTGGGGCGCCCCACGCAGATCGTCGACGACGCGCTGCGCGCGCTCGCGCCCACCGTGCGCTCGTCGCGCGCGAAGCGCTTTTTCACGCGTTTGCGCGAGCGTCTGCGCGCGAGCGTGCGCGATCCGCGCGCGGCGCAGGTGCCCTGTGTGGCGTTCGTCGCGCGCGACAACGTGGTCAACCGGCGCGCCATCGAAAAGGCTTATCTCGACGCCATCGGCGAGGCGCGCAAGGAAGTGCTGCTCGCCAATCCGTATTTCATGCCGGGCCGGCGGTTGCGGCGCGCGCTCGTGAGCGCAGCGGAACGCGGCGTGGCCGTCAGGCTTTTGGTCGGACGAAAGGAATTCAAGGTGCTCGACTACGGAGTGCCATTCCTCTATCACCAGCTTCTGAGCGCGGGCGTGCAGATTGCCGAGTACGAGAAAACGATGCTTCACGGCAAGGTGGCCGTCGTCGATTCGAGCTGGGGCACGGTGGGTTCCTCGAACCTCGATGCGCTCAGCCTCGTGCTCAACAACGAGGCCAACGTGCTGCTCGTGCAGCATCCGCAGATCGAACAGTTGCGCGGCGAGATTCTCACGGCGTTCGGCGATGCCGCTCAGATCGACCGCGCGCGCTACGAGGCGCGGCCGTGGCACGTGCGCGCCGTGAACTGGCTCGCGTGGGCGTTCTATCGCGCGCTCATGAAGCTCATCACCGTGGGCGGCTACGACTAGAACGAAAAAGCCACGCCTGCCATACGAATCAGCGCGCGTGCAATCGAGAGAATGTCGGCTTGTGCACGGCGCACGAACCCCCAAAATTAGAGTACCGGTTAGAAATCGGTTTCTAATAAAGTCCTTGTTTCGCGGGCGGCTGTCCTCAACAATAGTACGGCCGTTCGATTTAATTCAGGCCCAGATGCAAGCAGTTGACAGCTACATCGCGGCCACATCGTTACGGTAAAGAAAGCTATGCGAAAAGGCGAACAGACACGAGCCGCCATTCTGGATGCAGCACTCGACCTGGCAGGTCGCGATGGACTGGAAGGACTGACCATCGGCCTGCTCGCCGAGCGCATGCAGATGAGCAAGAGTGGCGTCTTCGCTCACTTCGGATCCCGGGAAGACCTGCAGGTCGAGGTGGTGCGCGAGTACCACCGTCGATTCGAGGAAGAAGTCTTCTTTCCGAGTTTGCGCGAGCCACGCGGTTTGCCGCGTCTGCGTGCGATGCTCTCGCGATGGTTCGAGAAGCGCATTCACGAAGTCACGACCGGCTGCATCTACATCAGCGGCGCCGTCGAGTACGACGACCGCGCGGACAGCCAGGTGCGCGAGCAACTGGTGGCGAGCGTGTCGATGTGGCGCGCGGCGCTCCTGAGGGCCATTTCGCAGGCAATTGAAGAAGGCCATTTGCGCAAGGAGACCGATCCCGCGCTGATGCTCTTCGAACTGTATAGCGTGACGCTCGGCCTGCATCACGACGGCCGCTTCCTGCATCTGCCGGATGCGGTCGAGCACACGTGGGCCGCGTTCGAGAAGCTGATTGTTTCGTATCAGAGCGAGACCCAGTAGCGCCTCGCCGCAACATCGAAGTCGCGGCGGCGCAAGCGGGACCCGAAGCTCAAATTTTGGAGAGAAGACATGGGACAGTACACCGCGCCGCTGCGCGACATGCAGTTCGTGCTGCACGAACTGCTGAACGTGGAAGGCGAAGTGAAGCAGATGCCGAAGCACGCCGACCTCGACGCCGACACCATCAACCAGGTGCTCGAAGAAGCCGGCAAATTCTGCTCCGAGGTGCTGTTTCCGCTGAACCAGGTCGGCGACCGTGAAGGCTGCACCTACGCCGGCGACGGCGTGGTCACCACGCCGACGGGCTTCAAGGAAGCATACAAACAATACGTCGAAGCCGGCTGGCCGGCGCTCGGCTGCGATCCCGAATACGGCGGCCAGGGCCTGCCCGCGTTCGTGAACAACGCGCTCTACGAAATGCTGAACTCGGCGAACCAGGCGTGGACCATGTACCCGGGTCTCTCGCATGGCGCCTACGAGTGTCTGCATGCACACGGCACGCCCGAACTCCAGAAGGCTTACCTGCCGAAGCTCGTCGAAGGCGTGTGGACCGGCACGATGTGCCTGACCGAGCCGCACTGCGGCACCGACCTCGGCATCCTGCGCACGAAGGCCGAGCCGAACGGCGACGGCTCGTACGCAATCACCGGCACGAAGATCTTCATCTCGAGCGGTGAGCACGACATGGCCGAGAACATCATCCACCTCGTGCTCGCGCGCCTGCCGGATGCGCCGCCGGGAACCAAGGGCATCTCGCTTTTCGTCGTGCCGAAGTTCATCCCCACGGCAGCGGGCGAAGTCGGTGAGCGCAATGGCATCAAGTGCGGCTCGATCGAGCACAAGATGGGCATTCACGGCAACGCGACCTGCGTCATGAATCTCGACAGCGCCAAGGGTTGGCTCGTTGGCGAACCGAACAAGGGCTTGAACGCCATGTTCGTGATGATGAACGCCGCGCGTCTGGGCGTCGGCATGCAAGGTCTTGGTCTTACCGAAGTTGCTTACCAGAACTCGCTCACGTACGCGAAAGAACGCCTGCAGATGCGTGCGCTGACCGGCCCGAAGGCGCCTGAAAAGGCCGCGGACCCGATCATCGTGCATCCGGACGTGCGCCGCATGCTGCTTACGCAAAAGGCCTGGGCCGAAGGCGCGCGCGCCTTCACCTACTGGTCCGCGCTCCAGATCGACAAGGAGCTTTCGCACGGCGACGAAGCCGAGCGCAAGGAAGCGGCCGACCTCGTCGCGCTGCTCACGCCGATCATCAAGGCCTTCCTCACCGACAACGCATTCGAGAGCACCAACCTCGGCATGCAGGTGTACGGCGGTCATGGTTTCATCTCGGAGTGGGGCATGGAGCAGTACGTGCGCGACGCGCGTATCAACCAGATCTACGAAGGCACGAACACGATCCAGTCGCTCGACCTGCTGGGCCGCAAGGTGCTGGGCGACATGGGCGCGAAGCTCAAGAAGTTCGGCAAGCTCGTGACGGATTTCGTCGAAGCCGAAGGCATCAAGCCGGAAATGCAGGAGTTCGTGAATCCGCTCGCCGACATCGGCGACAAGATGCAAAAGCTCACGATGGAAATCGGCATGAAGGCGATGCAGAATCCCGACGAAGTGGGCGCGGCCGCGGTGCCGTATCTGCGCACGGCGGGCCACCTCGTGTTCGCGTACTTCTGGGCGCGCATGGCGCGCATCGCGCTCGACAAGGAAAGCTCGGGCGATCCGTTTTACAAGTCGAAGCTGGCCACGGCGCGCTTCTACTTCGCGAAGTTGCTGCCCGAAACGGCGACCTCGATCCGCCAGGCGCGCGCGGGTTCGAAGACGCTGATGGAAGTCGACGAAGCGCTGTTCTAAAAGCCAACGGGCGCGCGCGTTTCAAGGGCGCGCCCGGTCAACACGATGTCCAGAGGCGGCGAGCGTTGAGGCACGCCGTCCTCACACCTCAATCCGCTCGACATTGCATACCCGCTGGAGGAACAACGTGAGCAACCTGAATATTCGCAAGGTGGCCGTGCTCGGCGCCGGCGTGATGGGCGCGCAGATCGCCGCGCACCTGATCAACGCCCGCGTCCCCGTGCTGCTGTTCGATCTGCCCGCGAAGGAAGGCCCGAAAAACGCCATCGCGCTCAAGGCAATCGAGACGCTCAAGAAGCTCTCGCCCGCGCCGTTCGGCGTGAAGGACGACGCGCAATACATCACGCCCGCGAACTACGAAGACGACATCGCCAAACTCGCGGAATGCGACGTGGTGATCGAGGCGATCGCCGAGCGCATGGACTGGAAGCACGACCTCTACAAGAAGGTCGCGCCGCATATCGGCCCGAACGCGATCTTCGCGACCAACACCTCGGGCCTTTCCATCACCGAACTCTCGCATGGCTTCGACGATGCGTTGAAGGCGCGCTTCTGCGGCGTGCACTTCTTCAACCCGCCGCGCTACATGCACCTCGTCGAGCTGATCCCGACGACGCAAACGAAGGCCGAAATCCTCGACCAGCTCGAATCGTTCCTGACGAGCGTGGTGGGCAAGGGCGTCGTGCGCGCGAAGGACACGCCGAACTTCATCGCGAACCGCGTAGGCGTGTTCTCGATCCTCGCGGTGATCGCCGAGGCGAAGAAGTTCGGACTGCGTTTCGACGAAGTCGATGACCTCACGGGCTCGCGCCTTGGCCGCGCGAAGTCGGCGACGTTCCGGACTGCTGACGTCGTGGGTCTCGACACGATGGCGCATGTCATCAAGACGATGCAGGACAACCTGAAGGACGATCCGTTCTTCCCGGTCTACGAAACGCCCGCCGTGCTCGCGGGTCTCGTCGCGAAGGGCGCGCTCGGCCAGAAGACGGGCGGCGGCTTCTATCGCAAGGAAGGCAAAGCGATCAAGGTGCTCGACGCGAACACGGGCGAGTATGTCGACGGCGGCGGCAAGGCCGACGAACTGGTTGGCCGCATCCTCAAGCGTCCGCCCGCCGAGCGCCTGAAGCTGCTGCGCGAAACGCAGCACCCGCAGGCGCAGTTCCTGTGGTCGATTTTCCGCGACGTGTTCCACTACATCGGCGTGCATCTGCAGTCGATCGCGGACAACGCGCGTGACGTCGATCTCGCGATCCGCTGGGGCTTCGGCTGGAACGAAGGCCCGTTCGAAGGCTGGCAGGCCGCGGGCTGGAAGCAGGTGGCCGAGTGGGTGAAGGAAGACATCGACGCAGGCAAGGCGCTGTCGAATGCGCCGCTGCCCGCCTGGGTGTTCGAAGGTGCGGTCGCAGCGAACGGCGGCGTGCATGGCGCGGACGGCTCGTGGTCGCCCGCCGAAGCGCGCTTCGTGCCGCGCTCGAATCTGCCGGTCTACGAGCGTCAGGTGTTCCGTGCGGCGCTGTTCGGTGAAACGAACGCACGCGATCCGAAGATCTACGGCAAGACGCTGTTCGAGAACGAAAACCTGCGCGCCTGGGTGGACGACCGCGCGGGCGAGGACGACGTCGTCATCGTCTCGTACAAGAGCAAGATGAACACGATGGGCCCGGGCCTGCTCGACTCGCTCGTGAAGGCCATCGACATCGCCGAAGACGGTTACAAGGGTCTCGTGATCTGGCAACCGACATCGCTCAAGCTCGGCGCGCCGGGCGGCCCGTTCTCGGCTGGCGCGAACCTCGAAGAGGCGATGCCCGCGTTCATGATGGGCGGCGCGAAGGGTATCGAGCCGTTCGTGAAGAAGTTCCAGGACACGATGCTGCGCGTGAAGTACGCGAACGTGCCGGTCATCACGGCGGTGTCGGGCATCGCGCTCGGCGGCGGCTGCGAAATCATGCTGCAAAGCGCGAAGCGTGTGGCGCACATCGAGAGCTATGTCGGCCTCGTGGAAGTGGGCGTGGGCCTCGTGCCCGCCGGCGGTGGCCTGAAGGAAGCGGCGATTCGTGCGGCCGAAGGCGCGCAGGCGATAGGCGCGGCGCCGAGCGATCTGCTCCGTTTCCTGCAGAAGTCGTTCGAAAACGCCGCGATGGCGAAGGTCTCGGCCTCGGCGCACGAAGCGCGCGCAATGGGCTATCTGAAGCCGTCGGACACCATCGTCTTCAACGTGTTCGAACTGCTCGACACGGCGAAAAAGGAAGCGCGCGCACTGAGCGCGGCGGGCTACCGCGCGCCGCTGCGCGCCACGCAGATTCCGGTGGCGGGCCGTTCGGCGATCTCGACCATCAAGGCGTCGCTCGTGAACATGCGCGATGGCCGCTTCATCAGCGATCACGACTTCCTGATCGCGAGCCGCATCGCGGAAGCGGTGTGCGGCGGCGACGTCGAGGCGGGCAGCCTCGTCGACGAAGAATGGCTGCTCAAGCTCGAGCGCCGTGCTTTCGTCGATCTGCTCGGCACGCAGAAGACGCAGGAACGCATCATGGGCATGCTGCAAACCGGCAAGCCGGTGCGCAACTAAGCGGCACGACGCACACCAGATACTGGAGTAAGAGATGAGCAAACAGTTGCAGGACGCCTACATCGTCGCCGCGAGCCGCACCCCCATCGGCAAGGCGCCGCGCGGCGTGTTCAAGAACACCCGCCCGGACGAGCTGCTCGTGCACGCGATCAAGTCGGCCGTCGCGCAGGTGCCTGGCCTCGACACGAGCGTGATCGAAGACGCGATCGTCGGCTGCGCGATTCCGGAAGCCGAGCAAGGCCTGAACGTGGCGCGTATCGGCGCGCTGCTCGCGGGCCTGCCGCAGAGCGTGGGCGGCGTGACCGTCAACCGCTTCTGCGCGTCGGGTCTCACGGCGCTTGCCATGGCCGCTGACCGTATCCGCGTGGGCGAATCCGACGCGATGATCGCGGGCGGCTGCGAGTCGATGAGCATGGTGCCGATGATGGGCAACAAGCCGTCGCTTTCGCCGCACATCTTCGATCGCAATGAAGACGTTGGCATTGCTTACGGCATGGGCCTGACCGCAGAGAAAGTGGCGGAGCGCTGGAAGGTGAGCCGCGAGGCGCAGGACGCGTTCTCGGTGGAATCGCATCGCCGCGCGCTCGCAGCGCAACAGGCGGGCGAGTTCAAGGACGAGATCGCGCCGTACACACTCGTCGAGCGCTTCCCGGATCTCGCTTCGGGCGAAGTCAAGGTGAAGGAACGCCTGATCGAGCTGGACGAAGGCCCGCGTGCCGATACGACGCTCGAAGGTCTCGCGAAGCTGCGCGCGGTGTTTGCGAACAAGGGCTCGGTCACGGCCGGCAATAGCTCGCAGACTTCGGATGGCGCGGGCGCGCTGATCGTCGTCTCCGAAAAGATCCTAAAGCAGTTCAACCTCACGCCGCTCGCGCGCTTCGTGAGCTTCGCGGTGCGCGGCGTGCCGCCGGAGATCATGGGCATCGGTCCGAAGGAAGCGATTCCGGCGGCGCTGAAGGCCGCCGGTCTCAAGCAGGACGATCTCGACTGGATCGAGCTGAACGAAGCGTTTGCCGCGCAGTCGCTGGCGGTGATCCAGGATCTGGGCCTCGATCCTTCGAAAATCAATCCGCTCGGCGGCGCGATTGCGCTGGGCCACCCGCTTGGCGCGACGGGCGCGATTCGCGCATCGACGGTCGTGCACGGCCTGCGCCGCCGCAACTACAAGTACGGCATGGTGACGATGTGCGTCGGCACCGGCATGGGTGCGGCAGGCATCATCGAACGGCTGTAAGCACTAGCGCCCAGGCATCATCGACACGGTTCGCAGACTTCACGGTCTGCGGACCGTTTTTCGTATCAGACCCAGGTGGGACCGGGGTAAGGCGCTCAAGCGCCAACTCCGGTCGACAGAGGAGACATTCGTATGAGCAACGAAATCCTGGTAGCACGCGAAAACGGCGTGCTCACGATCACCATCGACCGGCCCGCGCGCAAGAATGCGCTCACGCCCGCGATGTATCAGGCGATGACTGACGCGCTCACCGGCGCGAATGAGGATGCCTCGGTACGCGCGGTGCTGCTGGCCGGCCACGCCGAGATCTTCACGGCCGGCAACGACATCGAAGACTTCCTGAAGAGCCCGCCCGCAGGCGCCGACTCCCCCGTGATCCGCTTTCTCGACGCCATCTCGACATTCGAGAAGCCGCTCGTCGCAGCGGTGAAAGGGGCGGCGATCGGTGTCGGCACGACGTTGCTGCTGCATTGCGACATCGTCTACGCCGCCGACAACGCGCGCTTCGCCGTGCCGTTCTCGCAATTGGGGCTATGTCCCGAGGCGGCTTCGTCGCTCTTGCTGCCACGCATTGCGGGCTATCAGGGCGCGGCGGAAAAGCTGCTGCTCGGCGAAACCTTCGACGCGGCGGAAGCGCATCGCATGGGGTTCGTGAACCGTGTGCTGCCCGTCGCCGAGCTCGACGCGTTCGTCGCCGGGCAACTGGCGAAGCTCGTGGCGCTGCCCGCGTCGTCGCTGCGCGTGACGAAGTCGCTCATGAAGCGTGCGAGCGACCACGAGGTCAAGACACGCATGAGCGAAGAGTTCGTGCACTTCGGCAAGATGCTGCTCGCGCCCGAAGCGCGTGAAGCGTTCACGGCCTTCCTCGAAAAGCGCAGGCCGGATTTCCGGCAGTTCGACTAGGCCGCGAGCGCGAACTCAGGGTGACTCAGGCCGTTTCGTAATCGACATAGCCGGACTCGCGGCAAAAACTCACGAGCCGCAGTCCGGCGCGCCTGGCGATGGCGATGGCAAGCGAGGAGGGCGCAGAGATCGTCGCGACCATCGGAATGCCCACGCGCGCGGCCTTGCGCACCAGTTCGTAGCTCGCGCGGCTTGAGAGGAAGACGAAGCCCTGCTGCGTGTCGGCGCGCTCCATCACGAGCTGGCCGATGAGTTTGTCGAGCGCGTTGTGGCGGCCCACGTCTTCGAAGGCGCGCAGGATCGCGCCGTTTTCGTCACACCACGCGGCCGCGTGCAGCCCGCCCGTGAGCTTCGTGAGCGCCTGTTGATGCGGCAGTTCGCGTGCGGCGCGCGCGATGGCGTCCGGTGCCATGCGCGCGATGAAGCCGGTGTCGGGGACCTGTTCGGGCTCCAGATCGAGCAAGTCGATGCTCTCGATGCCGCACACGCCGCAGCCGCTGCGCCCGGCGAGCGCGCGGCGCTTTTCCTTGAGTTCGACGAACGCCTGCTGCACCACGGTCAAGTGCACTTCTGCGTGTGGAAGATCCGCTTCGTCGTGCCAGTACACCTCGATGTCCTGAATGTCGGCATTGCGCCCGACAATGCCTTCGGAGATCGCGAATCCCACGGCGAACGCGTCAAGGTCGCGCGGCGTGCACATCATGACCGCGTGCGAAATGCCGTTGAAGACGAGCGCGACGGGCCATTCCTGGCCCACGTGGTCCTCACGCGTTTCTACCGTGCCGCCGCGGTGCCGGTGCACGCGCAACTCGATGGCACCGGGTTGGCCTTCGTTTTCCAGGGGATTCGTCGCCGCGATCTGCGTGCGGGTTGCGGGGCTCATTGGCGGGCGGGTTGGGGTCGTCAAGCGTAAAACTCCATCAGTCCTTGTGCGGCACGGCACCGCAGCGCCGCCGGGGGGACGGCGGAGCCGCGCCGCGCGCGGAAGGTTCTAAAATACCTCAAGCGGGCCGCCCGCGCTTGTCTGCGCCTTTGCCCGCCTCGCGAGGATACCGCCATGGCATTGAACGAAGCTCCGCTGCTTTTCGGGTTCGAGGTCGACTCGTCCGAAAACCTCACCTATATCCCGATGTGCGTGCGCTTCAACCTGGATCGCTTTGGTCTGCGCATATCGCTCGCGCAATGGCAATTGCTGCCCTATGAGGATCGCCGGCTGCTGGCGTGTTTCCCCGTGGATGAAGACACGCTGATCGAGCCCAATTTCGACCACGCGCTCTTCGAGATGATGCGCACGCACGCCAACGTCGAGCCCGAATGGTTCGCGCCCGAAGAAGCGCCGCCCTGGCGCGACGTGAACGCGGTGCCGGGCGGCATTGCGCTTCAGTCCGAGCTTGCCAACCTGCAGGCGCCCGGCCTCGAGGAGTGGGCGCAGCTCGACCCGTTCCAGCGTTATGTGCTTGCGAAGCTCGCGCGCAAACCCGAGGGTAATCACGACTTCGCGCCGGCGATGCGCGAGTTCGGGCTGGCGGTGCCGCGGTGATTTTTAGCCGCTGATTCCCGCCGATCCGGGTCGCTCCAGAGTCATAGCCGACTCATAGCCGACCCATACTTGCTAACCGCGGCTGCGCCGCCGCGTGTCTTTTTCCGCGCCTTTCTCCCCATTTACCCTCAAGACAAGGCTGGCCGTGCCGTTATTTCGGGTTGGCGCGTCAGGCGCCGACCGGTCGCGCGCAGTCGTGACCCATCATCCCGCGCTCACGGCGCGGGCGCGAACGACGCTCGGCATTCATGAACCTTCTTTTTTCGAAGCGCCAACTCATCAATATGGCCGTCGTTACGGCGGCCGTCGGCGCGAACGCTTTTGTCGCGTGGACGCAGATCGACGGTCAGCGCCAGATCGACCTGCGCGCCAGCCAGGCTTCGACGATCCGTCACGACCTCGACCGCTATCGCGACGCGCTTGGCAGCGGCGTCAGCGCGCTGGGCCGTTTCGCGTTGCACGGACAGCCGGAGTCGGCTGCCGCGCACGAGGCGCGCGCCGCCATGCTCGACGAAACCGGCCGCGCACTGCGCGCGGAACTGGCTGGCAATGCCGACCTCGCAGCCCGTTTCGATGCGCTGGCGGAGGAGGCCGCCACAATTGCGAGCGAGATCGACGTGACGCTCGCGCGCGCAGAGCAGCGCGTCGCCGACGAGCGCGGGCAGGCTGCCGTGGCGCCGGCAAACGGGACCGCGCCAGCGCAGGCTGTGCCGGCGGACGGTGCGGCCAGCCAGGAATTCGGCACGGCCGTGCCCGCGAATGCCGCACGTTCGCCCGCAGCGCCATGGGGATCGCGCGAGGCGCTCGCCCGCAACGCCGCCGCCGCGAAGGCGGTTCAAACCGGGAGCGCCGCAGACGCGCGCAAGGCCGGCCATGTCGTGACCGGCACGATCTTGCCGCTGCACGCCGCGGCAGATGTGACGGCGAGCGCCGTGACGCTGGATACGCTCACGGTGGCGCCGCCCGGCACGAACAGTGTGGTAAGCAGCAGCGCGGCAACCAGCGCCCAGAATCCGATCACGGCGAGCGCCGCGCTGCCTGACGCGGCAACGCCTTCGCCCGCCGCAGTGCCCACCGCTGTGCCCGCAACCGGCGGCGAAGCGCCTTCGCCCGCCACTGCCGCGTGGCTCGCCGGCGAATACATCCGCATCGACAACCTCGTGGACCAACTCGACGGGCGGCTCGCGGCGCTGCAACGCGCGCAGGATCTGGCGCTCGCGGCCGCGCTCGCCGACTCGGCGCGCTCCGGCGGCCGCGCCCTGTGGCTGCTGATCGTGACGATGCTCGCGGGCGCAACGCTGCTCATCTACACCTTTGGCGCGCGCGAAAGCGCCGCCCGCGAAAAGCTGCGCGCCGTGAGCGGCATGCGCCTGCGCAGCGAGCGCTTTCAGGGTCTGTTCGACGCGCATCCGGTGCCGATGTACGTGTTCGACCGCGAGACGATGCGCTTTCTCGCAGTGAATACCGCCGCAATCCAGCAATACGGCTACAGCGAGGAAGAGTTCCTCGCGATGACGATCCGCGACATCCGTCCCGCAGAGGACATCTCGCGGCTCGAGCAACACCTCACGCGCTCGGACATGCTGACGCAGAACGTGCGCATGATGGCCGGCATCTGGCGCCATCGCCGCCGCGACGGCTCGATCATCAACGCCGACATCTCGCATCACTCGCTCACCTTCCTCGGCCGCGACGCCGTGTTCGTGCTCGCCGACGACGTCACCGAGCAGATCAAGGCCGAAGCGGAGGCGCAGCGCTCGAACCAGATGCTCGAGTCGGTGATCGACAACATCCCGCAGCGCATCTTCTGGAAGGACGCGCAATCGCGCTATCTCGGCTGCAACATGACCTTTGCGCGGGACGCGGGCCTTTCGTACCCGGAGCAGATCATCGGCAAGTCAGACGACGACTTGCCGTGGCGCGCCTACGCCGACGGCATGCGCGAACAGGATCGCGAGGTGATCGAGTCGGGCCTGCCGCGCATCAACTACGAGGACAACCTCACGATCGACGGCCTGCACCGCACGACGCTCACGAGCAAGCTGCCGCTGCTCGACGGCGACGGCGGCGTGATCGGCGTGCTCGGCTCGTACTCGGACACCACCGAGAGCAAGCGCGCCGACCTCGCGCTGCGCCTGCAAAGCCGCGCGCTCGACGCGTGCGTCAACGCCATTCTCATCACCGCGCCGGGTCCGGGCGGCAGCAATCTGATCGAGTACGCGAATCCTGCGTTTCGCCGCATCACGGGCTTCGATCCGGCCGAGGTGATCGGCCAGGACTGCCGCCTCCTGCAACGCGACGATCGCGATCAGGAGGGCCTCGTCGCGGTGCGCAAGGCGCTGCTTTCCAATCGCGAAGTGAGCGCCGTGCTGCGCAACTACCGCAAGGACGGCGTGCTCTTCTGGAACCAGCTGCTGATCGCGCCGGTGCCCGACCTCGATGGCCGCATCACGCATCACATCGGCATCATCAACGACGTGACCGAGCTGATCCGCTATCAGGAGCAGCTCGAATACCAGGCGAACTACGACAGCCTCACGCTGCTGCCCAACCGCAACCTGCTGCGCGACCGGCTTCAGCATGCGCTGCTCGCGGCGCAGCGGCACGACACGGGCGTGGCCGTGGTGTTCATCGACCTCGACGGTTTCAAGAACGTCAACGATAGTCTCGGCCATAGCGTGGGCGACCGTCTGCTGGGCGTGGTGGCCGAGCGGCTTCAACGTTGCACGCGCACGACCGACACGGTTGCGCGCCACGGCGGCGACGAGTTCGTGATCGTGCTCACCGACACCATCGACGAGAAGGCGCTGATCGGCTGGATGGAGCGGGCGCGCGCGCTGATCTCGGAGCCGGTGTGGATCGACGGCACCGAGCTGTACGTGGGCTGCAGCATGGGAGCGAGCGTCTTCCCGCAGGACGGTAACGACGCCGAAACGCTGATGAAGAAGGCCGACGTCGCGATGTACCGCGCGAAGGACATGGGCCGTAACACGTTCCAGTTCTTCCAGCCGGAAATGAACGCGAATGTGGGCGCGCGCCTGAATCTCGAACGGCGCTTGCGCCGCGCGCTGCGCGACAGCGAGTTCCTGCTGCACTACCAGCCGCAGGTCGAGATCGAGGGCGGCCGCATCGTCGGCATGGAGGCGCTCGTGCGCTGGCGCGACCCGGAAGCTGGGCTCGTGTCGCCTTCGCAGTTCATTCCCGTGGCTGAAGAAAGCGGCCTGATCGGCCCGCTTTCCGACTGGGTGCTGCGTGAGGCGTGCCGGCAAAATCGTGAGTGGCAACTCGCGGGGCTGCCGCCTGTGCGCGTTTCCGTGAACTTCTCGGCGAAGACGTTCCACCAGCGCGACATTGCGCAGCTCGTGAAGGACGTGTTGCAGGAAACCGGGCTGGAAGCCTGCTGGCTCGAAATCGAGTTGACCGAGAGCACGCTCATGCGCAATGCCGAAGAAGCCGTGTCGATGCTGAACGAGCTGCACGCGCTGGGCATCGGCATTGCCATCGACGACTTCGGCACGGGCTATTCGAGCCTCAGCTACCTGAAGCGTTTGCCTGTGGACCGGCTCAAGATCGACCGCTCGTTCGTGGCCGACATCGGCACGAGCAGCGACGACGAAACGATCACGGCGGCCATCATCGCGCTTGCGCACGAGTTGCAGTTGCAGGTGATTGCGGAAGGGGTGGAGACGTCGGCGCAATTCGCCTTCTTGCGCGATCGCGCGTGCGACGAGCTGCAGGGTTACTTCTTTGCGCCGCCGCTACCGGGCGACGAGGCCGCGGCGCTTTTGCGCGCGAGCGCAACGTACGAGGAAACGCCAGGGCTTGCGTGGACGGTTTGAGCCCGGCCCAACGGCCGGGCGTGGGCTGATTCGATCGCGGTTGCGTTCGTCGTTGCGTTCGCTTTTGTGTTATTCGATCGGCGGTAGCTGCCGCGGGCGACGGTCCGTGCCGGTCGCGACATAGGTGAGCGTGGCTTCCGTCACCTTCACGACCTCCTCCTGAAGGCGCATACGCTGCGCGTACACCTCGACCTCGACGGTCACCGAGGTGTTACCGGTCTTGACGATCTCGGCGTAGAAACTCAGCAGATCGCCGACGAACACCGGTTGCTTGAACACGAACGAGTTCACTGCGACGGTCGCGACGCGTCCGTTGGCGCGGCGGCTCGCCGGAATCGAACCGGCAATGTCGACCTGCGCCATGATCCAGCCGCCGAAGACGTCGCCGTGAACGTTGGCGTCCGAGGGTTGCGGCACGACGCGCAGCGCAGGCGATTTTTGGGGGAGCGGGAAGGAGTCGGTCATCGGGCTTCCATGAAAAGGGATCGAACGGCGGACGGCGCCAAGGAGCGGACTTGGGGCCGGCGTGGCGCGCTCAGCGGCGCGCGCCGCCTTCTGCGACAATACGTTGATCAGGAATTGTACGGGAAAGCATAAGGCGCGGCGCTCGGCTCGATTAGAGCCTTCCACCTTCGCCAAACCCGTCGCCGATAACCCCACATGACTCGCCGTGCCGCCTGCGCCGCGCCAGCCTCCGGTTCCTGAACCGGCTTTCGCGCGCCGCATTCCGCACGGCAATTCGCACGTTCTCGCTGCTCGCCCCATGCGCCGCTTTCCCGCTTCCAACGAACCCGCGCTGCCCGCCACCGGGCCGCGCAACGACTGGCAGACGATTCTCTCGCTGCTGCCGTACCTCACCGCGTACCGATGGCGCGTGGGGTTCGCGCTCACCTGCCTGATCGGCGCCAAGGTGGCCAACCTGGGCGTGCCGATCGTGATGAAGCACATCGTCGATGGCCTGGCTCCCGTGCGCCATCTCACCGCGCTCGGTCGCGCGGAGCACGCCCCGGGCATCGTGCTCGCGGGCGGCATTGGGCTGCTGGTGGTGGCTTACGCGGTGGTGCGCCTCTCGACATCGCTCTTCACCGAGCTGCGCGAAATCCTGTTTTCGAAAGTGACCGAGAGCGCCGTGCGCCAGCTCGCGCTCAAGGTGTTCCGCCATCTGCATGCGCTCTCGCTGCGCTTTCATCTCGAGCGGCAAACAGGCGGCATGTCGCGCGACATCGAGCGCGGCACGCGCGGCATCACGCAACTCATTTCCTACTCGCTCTACAGCATCCTGCCGACGCTCGTCGAAGTGGGCCTCGTGCTCGGCTTCTTCGTGGTGAAGTACGAGGCGTATTACGCGATCGTCACGCTCATCGCGCTCGTTGCGTACATCGTGTTCACGGTGAAGGTGACCGAGTGGCGCACGCATTTTCGCCGCACGATGAATGAACTCGATTCGCGCGCCAACGCGCGTGCGATCGATTCGCTCATCAACTACGAGACCGTGAAGTACTTCGGCAACGAAGAGTGGGAGACGAAGCGCTACGACGAAAACCTGCACCGCTACCGGCAGGCCGCGATCCGGTCGCAGCACTCACTTTCCGCGCTGAACTTCGGGCAGCAGGCGATCATCGGCACCGGGCTCGTGTTCATCCTCTGGCGCGCCACACAGGGCGTGATGGCAGGGCGGCTCACGCTCGGCGACCTCGTGCTCATCAACACGTTCATGCTGCAGCTCTACATTCCGCTGAATTTTCTCGGCGTGGTGTACCGCGAGCTCAAGCAAAGTCTCACCGACATGGACCGCATGTTCACGCTGCTCACCGTCGAGCGCGAAGTGGCCGACGTGCCCGGCGCGCAGGCGCTTGCGGTGCGTGGCGGCGAGGTGCGCTTTTCGCATGTGAATTTCGCGTATGAGCCGTCGCGTCAGATTCTGCGCGATCTGAGCTTCACGATTGCGGCGGGCACGACCACGGCCGTGGTCGGGCACAGCGGCTCGGGCAAGTCCACGCTCGCGCGGCTCCTGTTCCGGTTCTACGATCTCGACCGTGCCGATCCTGGCAACGACAGTGGCGCGATCACCATCGACGGCCAGGATATCCGCGACGTCACGCAGGATTCGCTGCGTGCTTCGATCGGCATCGTGCCGCAGGACACGGTGCTGTTCAACGACTCGATCTACTACAACATCGCCTACGGCCGCCCGACGGCGAGCCGCGAGGAAGTGATCGCGGCGGCGCGCGCGGCGCATATTCACGCGTTCATCGAAAGTCTGCCCAAGGGCTATGACACGCCCGTGGGCGAGCGCGGCCTCAAGCTTTCGGGCGGCGAGAAACAGCGCGTGGCGATCGCGCGCACACTGCTCAAGAATCCGCCGATTCTGCTGTTCGACGAGGCGACGTCAGCGCTCGATTCGCGCTCGGAGCGGGCCATCCAGCACGAACTCGACCAGATCGCGCGCGAGCGCACGACGCTCGTGATCGCGCACCGGCTCTCGACCGTCGTGCACGCGCAGCAGATCATCGTGATGGATCATGGGCGCATCGTCGAGCGCGGCACGCATGCGGAGTTGCTGCGCGCAGGCGGACACTATGCGCAGATGTGGGCGCTTCAGCAGCAGAAGGCGGCCGATGCGCCCCAGTCAGAACCGGGGCAAGTGGAATTGCCTGCGGCGGGCGGAAACTGAAACGCTCCGCGCGCAGGCGTTTGCGGGCTTTCAGCCGTGGTGCGCGTGAGTCGAATTTCGCAGCGCGGCGTCGAGCGCATCGAGCTGTGCGGGCGTGCCGACGTTTTCCCAAACGCCTTCGTAAAGCTCGCCGCTCACGCGTCCTTGCGCGATGGACTCGCGATAGTACGGTGTGAGCGCGCGCTTCGTGCCGGGCGCGAGATCGCGGAACATGCGCGTGTCATAGAGGCCGATATTGCCGAACGTGTAGCGCGGCGCGCCTTCGAGGGCGAGCCGGCCGTCATCGCTCAGCGCGAAGTCGCCCTTCGGGTGGAACGGCGGGTTCGGCACCATCACGAGATGCATGCCCGGCTGCGCTTGCGCCGCGAGCGCTTGCGCGTGCATGTTCAGGCGCGCGAAGTCGTAGGCGCTGTAGACGTCGCCGCTCACCGCGAGGAACACCTCGGGCGCGCCGTTCGACTCGAGGAGCGGCAGCGCCTGCGCAATGCCGCCCGCCGTTTCGAGCGCGTCGTGCTCGGCCGAATAGTGGAGCGTCACGCCAAAGCGCGCGCCGTCGCCGAGCGCGGATTCGATCTGCGCGCCGAGCCAGGCGTGGTTAATGACGATGCGCGTGTAGCCCGCCGCGGCGAGCCGCTCGATTTGCCACATGACAAGCGGTTTGCCGCCCACGGCGAGCAGCGGCTTCGGGCAGGTGTCGGTGAGCGGGCGCATGCGCTCGCCGCGTCCGGCGGCGAAGATCATGGCGGTGCGGCCGTGGCTCGCCGTGGCCGGCGTGTGATTCGATTGGGTCATGACGGCCCGCTTCAGAAGGTGTAAGCGACTTCGACGGCGCTGCCCTGCAGATCGTCGATGAGCCGTGCGAACGGGGCGAGCGGACGGTAGCGGTGCGCGACCTTGCTCGCGTAGCCGAGAAAGCGCGGCAGGTCGGCCATGTAATGCGGTTTGCTGTCGCGATAATTGATGCGGCAGAAAAGGCCCAGCACCTTGATGTGGCGCTGCAGACCCATCCACTCGAGCTGGCGGTAGAACTCGCCGAAGTCGGCGTCGACAGGCAGTCCCGCCTTCTTTGCTCGCTCCCAGTAATGCGCGAAGCAGTCGAGCTCGAACTCTTCGTCCCAGCTCAGAAACGCGTCGCGCAGCAGCGAGACGACGTCGTAGGTGATCGGGCCATACACCGCGTCCTGGAAGTCGAGCACGCCGGGGTTGGGCGTCGCGATCATCAGGTTGCGGGGCATGAAGTCGCGCAGCATGTAGCTTTGCGGCTGCGCGCGGGCGCTCGCCACGAGCAGCGCGAAGGTGCGATCGAGTACGCCGCGCGTGGCTTCGTCCACCTTACGGCCCAGATGGCGCTCCAGATACCACTCGGGCATCAGCTCCATCTCGCGGCGCATGAAGGCTTCGTCGAAGTCCGGCAGCACGCCTGGCTGCGAGCTCAACTGCCAGCGGATCAACGCGTCGATGGCGTCGCGCATCAGTTCACGCGAGCGTGCGCCGGGGCCGGCTTCCTGCAGCGTTTTCAGGTAGGGCGCGGTGCCGAGATCGGTCACGAGCATGAAGCCCGCGTCGAAATCGGCTTCGAGCACGCGCGGCACGTGTACGCCGGCGGCCTCGAGCATTTGCGCGATCTGGGCGAATTCGCGGCTTTTCTCGGGCGGCGGCGCGTCGACGGCGATCAGCGTCGCGCCGTGCGCGCCCGCGCTCGCGAGGCGGAAATAGCGCCGAAAGCTCGCGTCGGCCGAGGCGGGCGCGAGCGTTGCGAGGTCGAGGGCGTACGGCTCGGCGTGGCTGCCGAGCCAGGCGGCGAGCAGGTCGCGGCGATTGTCGCCCGGGGATGCGGCCGGGGATGCGGCGGGGGAATGCGCGGCGGAAAAGGTCATGAAAGCCAGAGGCAAAATCAGTGGATCAACGTCTTGCCATATAATACCCCACGACTTTTTTGACGCGACTCGCGCCAAAGCCCGCATGACGGTTCGCTCGCCGCATTCATCGTCGCTCCAGGGTTCGATGAATTGTAATTAATTGTTTGCAGCCCGGCCTCGATCCGGTTCATCGGGAGGCGGGTGCTCAGGCGGGCCACCATCATGGAGAGGGCAGGCGGCCGGGCCGATTCGCCAAAACCATACATGCCGCCCAGACAGTTTTTCCAGACGATCTCCCATAGTGACGACGGCGTGCCGGGCAAGCGGCGGCTCATCGCGGCACTCCTGGCCGTACCGGGTCTGGTGCCCGCGCTCGCGCACGCCCAGCTCTCGGGCGCGGCCGCGCAGCCCCAGCAGCTGGACGGCCCGTGGAGCCTGCGGCTCGCGCCGCAACTCGAGGATCACCCCAACGCGTCGGGCCAGCACCCGGCAACCTTCGTGCTTGGCGATTCGACGACCGGCACGGTGGACACCGACCTCGCGGTGAAAGGCGCAGCAGAACTGCGCCAAGGGACGAACCGGGTGAAGGGCGACGCCCTGCACTACGACCAGGACACCGACATGGCCAACGCCTACGGCAATGTCGTGGTCGTGCAGAGCGGCACGACGTTCACGGGGCCCGAGGCGCATTTGAAGGTCGAGGCGAACGAGGGCTTCATGCCCGCGCCGAAGTACCACTTCACGCTCACGGGCGGCTCGGGCAGCGCCGCGCGCGCCGACCTGCTGGACAGCGAGCGTTCGGTGCTCACGACCGGCACCTACACGGCGTGCCACTGCTCGACCAATCCGGCCTGGTACATCAAGGGCAGCGAGTTCGATTTCGACACCGGCAGCGACGAAGGCGTCGCGCACAACGCCGTGCTGTTCTTCCAGAACGTGCCGATTTTCGCGAGCCCGTGGCTGTCGTTCCCGCTTTCGGGCGACCGCCGCAGCGGCCTGTTGCCGCCGACGTTCTCCGTCAGTTCGACGAACGGCTACGAAATCTCGCTGCCGTATTACTTCAACATCGCGCCGAACCGCGACTTCACGTTCACGCCTGAGATCATCTCGAAGCGTGGCGTGTTCCTGCAGGGCAACTACCGGTATCTCTCGACGAATTACTCGGGATCGATCACAGGGACGTTCCTGCCGGACGACGCGATCACGAAGACAAACCGCTACGCGCTGTTCATCCAGCACAACCAGAACTTCGGCAACGGGTTCGGCGGCTACGTCTACTACAACAAGGTCTCGGACAACACCTATCCGTCGGACCTGTCGTCTCCGGCCAACCAGTTCCTGAACGGCACGCAGACGCTGTACCAGCAGGAAGCCGGCCTCACGTACAACAACGGGCCTTGGTCCGTGCTCGGCCGCTACCAGCACTGGCAGGTGGTTGAGTCGTCGACGCCGCCGTATGGCCGCGAGCCGCAGTTGAACGTGAAGTACGCGAAGTACAACGTCGGCGGCTTCGACTACGGCATGGAAGCCGACTATTCGCGCTTCCGCATCACGGAAGACAATGCGACCGAAGGCGACCGCGTCGTCTTCAATCCGTACCTGTCGTATTCGTTGATGGGGCCGGGTTACTTCGTCACGCCGAAGGTTCAGTGGCACTTCGCGTCGTACAACCTGAGCAACATCGGGCCGCCGGGCACGACCTTCGGTTCGCCCGCGGGCACGCCGAAGAGCTTCACCGAATCGATCCCGACCTTCAGCTTCGACACGGGCCTCGTGTTCGACCGCTCGGTGCACCTGTTCGGCCAGGATTACATCCAGACGCTCGAACCACGCCTGTACTACGTGTACACGCCGTACCGCAACCAGCAGTTCGCGCCCCTTTTCGATACCGCCGAGTCGGACTTCGGCCTCGCGGAAATCTTCACGCCGAACACCTTCGTTGGTAACGACCGTATTGCCGACGCGAACCGCATTACGGCCGCGCTCACCACGCGTTTCATCGACCCGGCTTCGGGCGACGAGCGCGCGCGCTTCGTGATCGCGCAGCAGTACTACTTCCAGGATCAGCGCGTCACGCTCAACTCCGGCGAAAGCACGAGTCAGGCGACGCATTCGGACCTGATTGCGGGCGCCGCCCTGAAAATCGGGGCCGGTTTCGCTTCGGAAACGGCGTTCCAATATAATGCCGACAGCAACCAGCTCACGAAGGCGAGCATCGGTTTCGGGTACAGCCCGGGAACGAGCCGCGTGCTGAACGTGGCCTACCGCTACACGCGCGCGAACACCACGCTGGATTTCCAGCCGATCAACCAGATTCTGATCTCGGCTCAATGGCCGTTCTCGCACCGGGTGTACGCCGTAGGCCGCTTCAACTACGATCTGAACGGCCATCGGATCGTCGACGGCCTGGTCGGCATGCAGTACGACGCCGATTGCTGGGTGCTCGGGGTCGGCCTGCAGCGCTACGCGAACGGGCTCAATACGTCGGGCACGCCGAATTCGTCAACGCGGTTTCTCGCGCAGCTCACGCTCAAGGGACTGTCGAACGTCGACAACGGGTTGGTGGCGGCGTTCAGGACCGCAGTGCCGGGGTACACGCAGCTGCCGGGTCAGGCGCCGCCGGATTCGCGCTTCACTGATTATCAATAACGCGTGATCCGGCGCGCATTGCATAGCGCAAGGCGCCTCGGGGCAACGCGGTGTCGGTTGCATAGAGACGGGCGAAGCGTGCCCGCCAACATTGGAGTATCTGTGGGAATCATGAAAAAGCTTCGCCTGGCAGCGTACGCTGCGAGTCTCTTCGCCGTCGCAGGCGTGTTGCCGGCCGCGCCGGCGCAAGCTCAAGGTCTCGCGGCTGGCAACGGCCAGACGGTCGACACGATCGCCGCAGTCGTCAATGACGGCGTGATCACGCAGCGCGAGCTCGACAGCCGCGCCGAAATGATTGCTCACCGGCTGCAGCAGCAAAACGCGCCGGTTCCGCCGCAGGACCAGTTGCGCGCGCAGGTGCTCAACCAGATGGTCCTCGAGCGCATCCAGCTCCAGAAGGCCAAGGAAGACGGCATCGCCGTCGACGACGCCGCCGTGCAGCGCACGCTCGAGCGCCTCGCCCAGGCCAACGGCATGGATCTCGCCACCTATCGCGCACGCATCGAGGCGGCCGGCGTGCCTTGGACCACGTTCATGCGCGACGCGCGCACCGAACTCACGCTCTCGAAGCTGCGTGAGAAGGAAGTGGACAGCAAGGTCACGGTGTCCGACGCCGAAGTCGCGAACTACATCGCGAGCCAGCGCGGACCGAACGCAGGCCAGTCGAGCGATCTGCACTTCCAGCACATCTTCATCAAGGCGCCGCTGAACGCCTCGGAAACCGACATCGAAGCCGCACAGGCGAAGGCGAATGCGCTGCTCAAGGAAGCCCAGTCGGGTAGCAAGTTCGAGAGCATCGCGAAGTCGAACTCGCAGGCGAGCGACGCAAGCAAGGGTGGCGACATGGGCTTCCTGCCGCAGTCGAAGCTGCCGCCCGAGTTCGTGACCGCCGCTTCCACGTTGCGTCCGGGCGAGGTGAACCCCACGGTGATCCGCACCAACGACGGCTTCGAGATCGTACGCCTCGTCGAGCGCCGCCAGGGCCAGGGCACGGCCGCCGACGCGCCCAAGCTCGTGCAAACGCACGTGCGCCACATCCTGCTGCGTGTGGGCGACGGCATGTCCGAACCCCAGGCGCGCCAGAAGCTGCTCGAAATCCGCCAGGAAATCGCGGCGGGCGGCGACTTCGCCAAGTTCGCGCGCACCTACTCGCAGGACGGCTCGGCTTCGCAGGGCGGCGACCTCGGCTGGATCAGCCCGGGCGAAACCGTGCCTGAATTCGAACGTGCCATGAACACGCTGCAGGACGGCCAGTTGAGCGAGCCGGTACGCACCGAGTACGGCTACCACCTGATCCAGGTGATCGGCCGCCGCGACGCCGAAGGCTCGATCGCGCAGCAAATGGAACTTGCGCGCCAGGCCATCGGCCAGCGCAAGGCGGAGCAGGCTTACGCCGACTGGCTGCGGCAGCTGCGCGACAGTGCCTACGTCGATTACAAGATCGCGGGCATGACGCCGCCGCACAACTAAGCGCAGTCACCCAGGGATCGAGCCATGAACGCCTCCGCATCGTCGTCGCCGGCTCCGCGGAGGGCGGGGCCGATCCGCATCGCCATTACCACGGGTGAGCCGGCCGGCGTCGGCCCCGAGCTGACCGCCGCCGCGCTGGCGGGCGCCTCGGCCCACTGGCCCGACGCACAGTTCGTCGTGCTCGGCGACAGTAAGCTGCTCGAAGCGCGCGCGAAGGCCGCGAGCGTTGACTGGGCCGCCTTGCTGGCCAACCAGCCTGTGCAGGTCGAGCATGTCGCGCTCGCGACTTCAGCCAAGCCTGGCAAGCTCGACACCGCCAACGGCCGTTATGTCCTCGCACTGCTCGACCGCGCTATCGACGGCGCACTGGCGGGCGAATTCGACGCGATCGTCACCGCACCGCTGCAAAAGAGCACGATCAACGACGCCGGCGTGCCGTTCACCGGCCACACCGAATATCTCGCCGAACGCACGCATACGTCGCGCGTGGTCATGATGCTGGCGGGCACCGGCGCGCGCCCGTTGCGCGTGGCGCTCGCCACGACGCATTTGCCGCTCAAGGACGTTTCGGCGGCGCTCACGGTCGAGGGGCTCGTTGAAACGCTTGGCATCATCGACCATGACCTGCGTCATCATTTCGGCGTGCCGCTGCCGCGGATTCTCGTGACCGGCCTCAACCCGCATGCGGGCGAGAATGGCTACCTGGGGCGCGAGGAAATCGACACGATCTCGCCGGCGCTGGCCGCCGCCGCCGCGCAAGGTATCGACGCGCGCGGCCCTTACCCCGCCGACACGCTGTTCCAGCCGCGCTACCTCAAGGACGCAGACTGCGTGCTGGCGATGTTCCACGACCAGGGCCTGCCGGTCCTGAAATACGCGACGTTCGGCGAAGGCATCAACGTCACGCTCGGCTTGCCGATCGTGCGCACCTCGGTCGATCATGGCACCGCGCTCGACCTGGCCGGCACCGGCCGCGCGGACGCCGGCAGCCTGATCGCCGCCCTCGACACCGCCGTTTCGATGGCGCGCCACCGGCGCGCCATCTGATTGATTCCAGAGAAGATGTCCAACAGCAGCAGACAGCACCAGGGCCACTTCGCGCGCAAGCGCTTCGGCCAGAACTTCCTCGTCGACACGGGCGTGATCGACTCGATCGTCGACGTCATTCGCCCGCAGCGTGGCGAGCGCATGGTCGAGATCGGGCCGGGCCTGGGCGCGCTCACCGAGCCGCTCATCGAGCGCCTCGCGACGCCCGAATCGCCGCTGCACGCGGTCGAACTGGACCGCGACCTGATCGCGCGCCTCACGAAGAAGTTCGGCCCGCTGCTCGAACTGCACGCGGGCGACGCGCTCGCGTTCGACTTCGGCTCGCTCGCGGCGCCGGGCGAGAAGCCCTCGCTGCGCATTGTCGGCAACCTGCCGTACAACATTTCGAGCCCGTTGCTGTTCCACCTGACCACGTTCGCCGAGCGCGTGATCGACCAGCACTTCATGCTGCAGAACGAAGTGGTCGAGCGCATGGTGGCGGAGCCCGGCAGCAAGGCGTTCGGCCGTCTCACGGTGATGCTTCAGTACCGCTACGTGATCGACAAGCTGATCGACGTGCCGCCCGAATCGTTCCAGCCGCCGCCCAAGGTGGATTCCGCGATCGTGCGCATGATTCCCTACGCGCCGCACGAACTGCCGAAGGTGAACGATGCGTTGCTCGGCGAACTCGTGACGGCCGCCTTCTCGCAGCGCCGCAAGATGCTGCGCAATACGCTCAGCGATTACCGTGAGCGCCTCGACTTCGACGCGCTCGGCTTCGATCTCGCGCGCCGCGCCGAGGAAGTGCCCGTTGAAGAATATGTGAGTCTCGCGCAGGCGCTGGAAGGGGCAGGCGGCGCTTGATCTGCGCGCGATGCGCCGCGTTGCCAGTGCGTTAGCCGTTGTTCAGGCAATTTCTCAGGCCGCTGCGCTGCGCCTCGTAGGCCTTGAGCTGGCTATAGACGACGCGCAGCACCGAAAGCTCGCCCGATCCGTGCTGCGCCGCGCCGCCGCGCTGGATCAGGTCGCCGAGCACGTGATCGGCCTCGATACGCGAACCGTTCTGAACGTCGCGCAACATCGAGGCGGTGAGCGACGAACCCTTCGCGAACAGCATCGCGCGCGAACGCTCGACGAAGCTGTCGCGCACGGCGTGGCCGTGTCCGGCTGCGATCGCGCGGCATTCGGCGAAGAGACGTTCGATCATCATGGCGCCGTCGGGCGTGGAGAGAATCACGCCAACCGGCGCACGGAAAAGACACGTGCTGCCCGCGAGCGCCGCGAGAAACACCCATTTCTCCCACATCTCCTGAAGGATGTGATCGCTCGCCTTCACGTGGAAACCGGCATTGCCGAATTGATCCGCCACGGCTTGCACGCGCGTCGAGACGCCGCCGCCGAGTTCGCCGAACGTGATGGCCTGCACGTCGTTCAAATGCACGATCTCGCGTTTCTCGTTGAGCGTGGATGCGATCAGGCACACGCCGCCGAGCACCGCCTGCGTGCCGAAGCGCGCCTGCAGGACTTCGAGATGGCGCATACCGTTGAGCAGCGGCAGGATCAGCGTGTTCGGGCCGACGGCCGCGGCGAACGAATCGATGGCGTTGTCGAGGTCATACGCCTTGCAGCTCAGCAGCACGAGATCGAACGGTTGGGCGCCTTGTGACTCGAGTGCTTCGCGCGTGACCGTCTTGACGTCGCGCAGCGTGAGATCGCCCGACGGACTGCGGATGACGAGGCCCGCTTCGCGCAGTTGCGCGGCGCGCGCCTCGCGTACCAGAAACGTCACGTCACGCCCCGCAGCGGCGAGCCGGCCGCCGAAATAGCCGCCCGTCGCGCCCGCACCGACTACCAGAATTCGCATGTCTACTCCTCGTTGCTTACGTTTGGCGAAATTGCCGGGGCAATTTCGGGATGGCGTTCATGCTAGAGCAAATCGACGCATCTTGCCGGCGCCGGCAGGGCTGGCGCGTTTTTGGTACAGTCCGGTTTTTGACGACGGCAAAACGGAGTACACAATGCGCCTGCTGCACACGATGATCCGGGTCGGCGACCTCGATCGCTCGATCAAGTTCTATACCGAACTGCTCGGCATGAAACTGCTGCGCCGCGAAGACTACCCCGATGGCAAGTTCACGCTGGCCTTCGTCGGGTACACGGACGAGCGCGACGGCACCGTGATCGAGCTTACGCATAACTGGGATACGGCTTCCTACGATCTGGGGACTGGCTTCGGCCATCTGGCCGTTGAGGTGGAGGATGCCTACGCTGCCTGCGCGAAGATCAAGGAGCAGGGCGGGACGGTGGTGCGCGAGGCTGGTCCGATGAAGCATGGGACCACGGTGATCGCGTTCGTGACGGATCCGGACGGGTACAAGATCGAGTTTATTCAGAAAAAGTAAGGTAGTTGGTAGGGCGACGTCGGAATGCTCTGACGTCGCCGCTTAAAGCTCGTTGAGCTTTAAATTGAATTGACAAATCGCCCTAAATTAAAAGAAAAATATTGGGCGATTGTAAAAGTGATAAATGTTCTGTGTGGTTCTATCTCATTCAGGAGATATGAGCGGCCATTTGCCGCTTGCGTGTGCGGATAATTTCGACGCCTGATTTTTGCCGCTACAAGGGCCGAAGCATTTCGATTCAAATAATTCGCGCTGCATATTTTTAGATATCGGACTACGATCTAACTCGAGTTGACGCGACGATTGGCGGACAATTTTCGGATTAGTAGAGCGAGCCTATAGCAGTCCATTTAGCCTCCAATTCGGATTCTTCCTATGTACGGAAGAGAGCTGGCGGCAGAGACTTGCACCCTTCGCAATTTGCCATAAAGCGATTCGGCGCCTTGATCTCCGTGAGCACATGGTTTCATAGTGCGCGGGCTCCTAGATCCACTAACACTCGATGGGCGAAGTGCCGGCACCTTATCGAAATTTTGGTCGTTCCAATGACTCGCTTCGTTCCTGGATGTCTCGGAACGAGCTTCACGCCACTTGATGGAAGCGTCCCGATGTCGATCCTGCTGAATGCGTTTCTCGTATCGTTCTTGGTCGTCATGATGATCGTACGTTGGAAACACGTACATGGCGTACTGTCGATGGACCATGACCTCAAGGGCGTACAAAAGATCCACGGTACTGCCGTACCCCGTATCGGCGGACTGGGGATATTTACTGGCTTTGCGCTTGCATTTGCTTTCGAGGAGTACTCTGGCCGCGTAGGTGCGCGAGAGCATTGGGATCTGCTGATCTGTTCCGCGCCCGCGTTCCTTTCTGGCTTCGCCGAAGACTTAACCAAGCAGATCAGCGCGAGCCTCAGGCTCGTTTGTGCCGTGGGCGCGGCTGCACTGGCCTGCTGGGCGCTCCAGGCAATCGTCACTCATACCAATGTGCCGGGGCTCGACCTCGTACTTCTGATTCCTGTCGCCGCAACCGTATTCACGGTTTTGGGCGTTGCTGGCGTCGTCCATTCGATCAACCTTATCGACGGACTCAACGGCCTTGCATCAGTCGTCGCGATTCTGATTCTCGCTTCGATAGCCTGCGTCGCACAAGCTGTTGGCGATCATCTGATTGTCTCGATGTCACTCGCTCTGATTGGTGCAATCCTCGGTTTTGTCCTTTGGAACTATCCGGTAGCCAAGGTCTTCCTGGGCGATGGTGGCGCGTACTTTACCGGCTTTTTCACTGCCGAGTTGCTCATCCTGCTAGTAGTGCGTCACAGGGAGGTGTCACCCCTCTACGCGGCACTAGTCACCATCTATCCCGTGTTTGAGACGCTTTTCTCCATTTACCGGCGCAAGGTCCTTCGTGGCGTGCCGGTTGGCGCACCCGACAGGGGCCATTTACACGCGCTGCTATTCCGCCGCGCGGTGAAAGCGGATGTTGTCGAGAACGTGTGGAACAACCGCAACTCCCGCACAACTCCGCGCCTATGGTTACTCACGTTCGCGGCAGTCGGGCCCGCAACGCTGTTCTGGGAGAGGCCCTTGATACTTGCATTCTTTTCCGCGCTGTTTTGCGTGACCTATGTCTGGCTCTACTTCTCAATCGCACGCTTCAAAACGCCGTCTTGGCTGAAGTCCAGGTTTTGAAATCTGGTCGCCTTAAGCGAAGGTCCCATCTCGCGATACCCGAGTCTTCTGAGTTCTTGTTGAATCATTCGCAAATGTTGCTCTTCCGTCATATCAGATCCGTGCTAATGGGGGCTGCGCTCGCTGCGTCGCTGGGCGCTTGCGCATTGGCTCCAGGGATGCGCTTTGAGGCTCGCGCTCCAGTTGACCCTACGGATCCGAACTCGGCGCCGCTCGTGAAGCAAATCACGCCGGGGTTGGTTCGCGAACAGAAGGCCGCGCGAATTGCCTCGTCTGACGAGGTTCGAGAACTGCTCGGCACAGCGACGCCATATAGCATCGGGGCTGGCGACGTCCTCTCGATCATCACTTGGGATCACCCGGAACTGGTCGTCCCCAACTTGACCTATACGATTGGTGATACCGCTGGCCAGCTGCCAAGCGGTCCCGGCCTGAGCACGCAAGCGGTTCCCGGCTTTGTCGTCGGCGAAGATGGAAAGATCCAGTACCCCTACATCGGAAGCGTCAAAGCGGCAGGGCTCACTGCGACGCAATTGCAGGCACAACTGAAGCAATCGCTCACGCCTTATTTGCGCAACCCCCAGATGACGGTCAGCGTTGTCGCTTATCGCAGTCAGCGAATTTTTGTCGAAGGCCAGGTTGCGCAGCCCGGCGTGAAGCCGATTACGAATGTCCCCATGTCGCTCGCCGAGGCTTTGAGCGAAGCCAATGGTGTGACGGCTGGCCAAGGCGATACGAGTCGTATTCAATTGATTCGCGGTGGAAAGTCGATTCGTATCGATTTGCCGGCACTCGCCGCTAACCAAATAGACGCTTCAAAAATTCTATTGAAAGATCGCGATGTAGTTCGTGTTCCGCCACAGACCTATAACCAGGTGCTCGTGACGGGAGAGGTCACACATCCGGCCGCGCTGCCGATGCACGACGGGCGGTTGACGCTCAACGAAGCGTTGGGTGCTGGGCTGGGTGTGAATCCGACGAGCGCTGAACCCGCTGCGATCTACGTCGTGCGCGCGACGGAAGATCCCGCAAAGCCCGATGTATTCAGGTTGGACAGCACGTCTCCTGTCGGTCTCGCACTGGCTGAGCATTTCGAATTGGAGCCGAAGGATGTTGTGTACGTCGATTCGACGGGCCTTGCTCGCTGGAGTCGCGTGATGAATCTGCTGTTGCCAAGTGCCCAGGGCATCAATGTGGGTCGTCAGGCTTGGGGAGGTTATTGATGATTTCGTCAATTCTCGTTTTATGCGTGGGCAACGTTTGCCGGAGCCCCATTGCAGAAGGGATCCTCCGGGAGCGTTTGCCGACGCTTCACGTGGAGTCAGCAGGTATAGGCGCGCTAGTGGGTTCGGCGGCCGAGCCACACGCCGTTTTGCTCATGGCCGAACGTGGAATTGACATCTCTTCGCATCGCGCGCGTCAGGTTTCGACGTCACTCTGCAAGGAGGCAGATCTAATCCTGGTCATGGATCGCCAACAACAATACATCGTTGAACAAAACTATACGTTTGCCTGTGGACGTATCTATCGCATTGGTCAATTTGCTGACTTCGACGTCCCGGATCCCTATCAGGGCACCAGAGAACAATTTGCCTCCTGCACCGAGTTGATCGAAGGGGGCGTCTCTGAATGGATTGATCGAATTCTCGCTCTCTAGGCGGAGTCTCCGTTTTTTATAACCCCTCTTTCGGCCGACTGCGCATGTATGCAGTTCGGACGCAACGGAAGCATTGAATTTGCAGGCCTGCTGTAGCCATGTCTCCTTTGAATCAATCCACTGTCGCAACAAAAAGCGAATCGGATGAGATCGACCTTGCGACCATCCTGGATGTGCTCATCGCAAATCGGTTGTTGATTGCTGTCGTGACGGTATCGTTCCTGCTGCTGGGGACGCTGTACGCGTACTTGGCAACGCCGGTATACGAAAGTAATCTCGTCGTCCAGGTCGAAGACAGCCCGGATAGCGCTGCGAAGAGCTTGATCGGTGATCTCTCATCGATGTTCGACGTAAAGTCAACATCCGACTCTGAAATACAGATTCTGGGATCGAGGCTTGTTGTCTCGCGTGTAGTTGACAGTCTAAAACTCCACATCAGTGCGAAGCCGCGAAGGTTTCCCGTCATCGGTGGATGGATCGCGCGTCGCGCCAAGACCACATCAAGCCCTGGCATTCTCGGCATGGGCGGATACGCATGGGGCACCGAGCGCATCGAGGTTGAGCAGTTCGATGTGCCCTCCGATCTCTACGAGCATAAGTATGAGCTGACAGCCACAGGTGACGGCCAATACCGGATTGAGGGCGAAGGAGTCGATCACGCCGTTAGCGGGAAGGTTGGGAGCCCCCTAACATTCTCAACGTCTGCTGGCCCGGCGCGCCTTTTCGTTCGAAATATAGCGGCCAATTCTGGGACGGTTTTCCTGCTGACGCGTAGTTCGCGTCAGCAAACAATCGACGACGTTCAAAAACGTTTGAAGATCTCTACCGTCGGGAAGGACTCGGACGTCATATCTGCCGCTTTGCAGGGCAAAGATCCCGACCGTATTGCAGCCACCCTAAACGAGATCGGCCATCAGTACGTGACGCAGAATGCCGACCGCAAGGCCGCTCAAGCTGAGCAATCGCTCCAGTTCCTCACAATGCAGGAACCGGATATGAAGCACGAACTGGAACAGGCGGAAGATCGCTTCAACCAGTATCGGAACGAGCACGGAATCATCGATACTAACCAGGAGGCGAAGGTAGTCTTACAACAGTCCTCCGATCTTGAAACGCAGCTTTTTACGCTGCGGCAAAAGCGCGAAGAATTATTGACGCGCTTTGGCGACCAGCACCCGGCCGTCAAAGCGATCGATGAGCAGGTCGGCGCAACTCGAACGCAGCTCAACCAGGTTTCAGCGCGAATCAAAACGTTGCCGCTCGATGAGCAGGGAGCAGTGCGACTTGAGCGCGATGTTCGCGTCAACACGGATTTGTATATCGCGCTGCGGAACAACATGGAGCAGTTGCGTCTTATCAAGGCAGGCAAGATCGGTAATGTCCGTATCGTTGATAGCGCCTACGTGCCAGAACTTCCCGTCAAACCCAAGAAGATTCCGGTCATCGCGGCTGCGACATTGCTCGGGCTAGTTTTTGGGATTGTCCTGGCGTGGCTGCGGGATACGCTCTTTCGCGGTGTGACTGACCCGCATACCTTTGAAACCTACACGGGCCTCAACGTACTAGTGACAATCCCCCACAGTGATGCGCAAGCCGGACTCGCGCGCAAGATTGATGGGCTTGAGGCCAAGTCCGTTGTGCTTGCGAAAGCCCGTCCGAGCGATCCCGCTGTGGAAAGCCTTCGCAGCCTGCGCACGGCGCTGCAGTTTTCACTGCTGGAGGCTCGCAACAACATCGTGATGATCAGTGGACCGACACCCGGCATCGGAAAATCATTCATTTCCGCAAATCTTGCGGATCTGTTTGCATCGTCGGGAAAGCGTGTGTTGCTGATTGATGGCGACATGCGTCGCGGCTATCTGAATCAGTATCTCGGAGTGGGGCGGACACGCGGATTGGCAGACGTACTGGCGGGAAGACTGTCGCTTGCCGCTGCAACATTGCTTGCGGTCCGGCCAAATTTCGATTTCCTCTCGACTGGTGAGTTCCCGTCGCATCCATCCGAGTTATTAATCAATGGTGTCTGGGGAAGTATTCTGAAAGAAGCCTCTCGGATGTACGACGTCGTACTGGTCGACGTGCCTCCTGTACTCGCTGTCTCGGATGCGGAAATCATGGCGCCACACGCAGGTCGCATATTTCTCGTAGCCAAGTACGGGAAAACACGGGTGGGTGAAATCGATGAATCGGTAAAGCGAATAACACAAGGTGGCGCTCAGGTAAGTGGTCTTTTGTTCAACGGAATGCGATCACTCGGAAAGTTCTCGTATGGCGGGAAATACGCTAGCTATAGGTATGTTTCATACGACTATGAAAAACGTGAAAGCAAATAAAGATTGAAGGAAGAAGCCGTGAAATTGTCCAGCGAAACAAAAATTGGCATTATCGGTTTGGGGTATGTCGGCCTGCCACTCGCTGTCGAATTTGGCAAGCGTCGCGACGTGGTGGGGTTTGATATCAGCCGGGCGCGTATCGACTCACTGAGAGCAGGCCACGACTCTACGCTCGAGGTCAGTGAGGCCGAGCTCATTGAGGCAAGTGGGCTGACATTCACCAGCAAGCCAGAGGGGCTGCGCGAATGCACGATATTCATTGCAACTGTCCCGACGCCAATCGACGAATATAAGCGCCCTGATCTGACGGCGCTTTATCGCGCAAGCGAGACAATCGGCAGCGTACTAAAGAAAAACGATATCGTCATTTACGAATCGACTGTCTACCCTGGCGCAACCGAAGAAGAGTGCGTTCCGGTGCTTGAACGCGTGTCCGGTCTCAAATTCAACGTGGACTTTTTCGTCGGGTACAGCCCCGAACGGATCAATCCCGGAGACAAGACCCATAGGGTTTCGACGATTCGAAAAGTGACGTCAGGATCGACACCTGAAGCGGCGGATGCCGTCGACGCTCTGTACGGCGAAATTATCACCGCGGGCACGCACAGGGCGAGCAGCATTCGTGTTGCGGAAGCCGCGAAGGTAATCGAGAACACGCAGCGCGACGTGAACATTGCGCTCATCAACGAACTGTCGATCATCTTCACCCGCATGAGCATCGACACCGAAGCTGTGCTGGAAGCCGCTGGAACGAAATGGAACTTTCTGCCGTTCCGTCCGGGGCTTGTGGGCGGTCATTGCATCGGTGTGGATCCTTACTACCTCACTCATAAGGCGCAGGCGATTGGATACCACCCGGAGGTGATCCTCGCTGGCCGCCGGGTGAACGACAACATGGGAATATACGTTGCGTCGCAGCTAGTGAAGGCACTCACGCGCCGTGGCATCGCGATGAACAACGTCCGCGTTCTGCTGTTGGGCTTTGCATTTAAGGAGAACTGTCCGGATCTGCGCAATACGCGCGTCGTCGATATCGTCGACGAATTGCAGCAGTACGAGATGGGTGTCGACGTGTACGACCCTTGGGTCTCTAGCGAAGAGGCGCGACACGAGTACGGGCTCACCTTGATCGATAAACCAGCGCTTAACGCATACGACGCGATTGTCGTGGCGGTCGCGCATAAGGAATTTGCGCAAATGGGCATCGAGGCCGTGCGTGCGTTTGGTAAGCCGAACCACGTCTTGTACGACCTTAAATATGTGTTTCCGGCTGAGGCGTCGGACATCCGACTTTGAGCAGACGCACGACAGCGAGAAACAGGAAATGACTAAATGTTATACGTCCGTTTGCAACAATATCAAGTGTGAACCGGCACGCTGGTTGGTGACAGGAGTCGCAGGGTTCATCGGCTCCAATCTGCTCGAAAAGCTGCTGAGTTTCGATCAGCACGTAGTGGGGCTAGACAATTTCTCAACGGGCTATCGCCACAATCTCGAAGAGGTGAGAGGTTCGGTGACTCCGGAGCAGTGGCACCGTTTTGACATGTTTGAAGGTGACATCCGCAATCCCAGTGACTGCGCGCGCGCCGTGTTCGGCGTGGACCACGTACTTCACGAGGCCGCGCTGGGTTCGGTTCCTCGCTCGTTAGTTGACCCGGCAACGACGAATGACATCAACATTGGTGGATTTCTCAATATGCTGGTTGCGGCACACGAGGCGAAGGTAAAAAGCTTTACTTACGCGGCATCGAGTTCCACATATGGCGATCACGCTGCGTTGCCGAAAGTTGAGGATCGTATTGGAAAGCCGCTGTCGCCTTACGCGGTGACGAAACTCGTCAATGAACTGTATGCGGACGTATTCGCACGATGCTATGGCTTCCGTGCGATCGGACTGCGCTATTTCAACGTTTTTGGCAAACGCCAGGATCCGGATGGTGCGTATGCGGCTGTGATTCCAAAGTGGACCGCCGAATTGATACGTGGCAACAATGTGATCATCAATGGCGACGGCGAGACGAGCCGCGACTTCTGCTTTGTCGAGAATGTCGTGCAGGCCAATATCCTCGCTGCTTTGGCCACTGATGATGCGAAGAACGAGGTCTACAACGTGGCGGTTGGTGATCGGACGACGCTAAAACAGTTGTACGAGGCATTGAAAGACGCATTGACCGAAAACGGCGTCCGTTGCGCACACGAGCCCGTCTACGGAGGTTTTCGCGCAGGAGACGTGCGTCATTCGCAGGCATCGGTTGAAAAAGCTGCGCGTGCTTTGGGATACGGCGAAGCTATACCAATGAGCGTCGGGATTGCGCGGACGATGCCGTGGTACGTGCGTCGTATGAGAGAAGTGGCGTAGGTTGCCAATCGCCTCGATGAACATCGCATTTGTCATTTCGGGTCTTGGAATTGGTGGTGCTGAGGCGCAAATCCTTGCATTGGCAGGTGAATTTGCTTCTCGAGGACACCGCGTGACGATATTTTCAATGACAGGGAGGAGCAGCCACGTGCTGCCTGATTCTCCGGAAGTCCGTCTCGTGGAATTGCACGAGAGAAAGTCTATCCTCGGACTGCTGTCTATGTCTATGAAGCTCCTCAGTGCGCTGAGGGAAGGCGCGTACGACGTAGTGCACACACATATGTTTCATGCAAACATCATCGCCCGACTTATTCGGCCGTTGGTTCGTTGCCCTGTACTCGTCAGCACGGCACACAGCAATGTTGAAGGCGGCTATTTCAGAATGCTGATGTATCGGTACACGGATCGATTCACCGATTTAACGACCAACGTGAGCGCCAGCGCTGTTCGGCGATATATCAAGATAGGTGCCGCCCCGGATGGAAAAATCCGTGCCGTGTACAACGGGATCGACGTTTCGAAATTTAATCCTGATTTTGCGACGCGTTTGCGTGTACGCATGGAACTGGGCCTTGCCAGGGAAGATTTTGTCGTACTTGCTGTCGGCCGTCTTACTAAAGCGAAGAACTATCCGCTCCTCATTGATGCGTTTGCCGATGTTTGCTCGTCAATTCGGCACGCCCGACTCGTTATAGTGGGTGACGGGCCGCTTGCGGCTGAACTGCGCGAGCAAGTTAGTCGGCTTGAAAACTCGGAGTTGGTGACCTTTTTAGGTAGCCGCGACAATGTTCCGGAATTGATGAATATGGCTGACCTTTTCGTTCTGGCGTCGCAATGGGAGGGCTTCGGTCTCGCCGCAGCCGAAGCGATGGCAACGGAAATACCTATTGTTGTTACAGATGCGGGGGGGCTGCCCGAGGTGGTGGGAGATGCGGGCACTGTGGTGCCGAGTGGCGATAGGCAAGCGTTGGCTGCTTCGATGAGAGCCGTCGCTCAGATGCCGGTCGCCGCGCGCGCGCGTCAGGGTAAGGCAGGCCGCAAACGGGTTGAAACGCATTTTTCTCTGCGCCGGACTGCAGATGAATGGTTACACCTCTATGACCGGTTACTTCTTCGATGATTCGCGCATCCACTGGTCAGATGTTGGCTCGCCGTTGCAGCGTAGAAGTGCGTATCGTGCCGTACCGACTAACCCGCTATTCAGGCGAAGACGATGTGCCGATAGCAGTGACGACTCACGGGAGACAATCCATGCAAGATAGAACGCAGAGGGCACCAAAAAAGGTGCTGCTCTTTGCCAATACGGATTGGTATCTCTATAACTTTCGACTTTCCTTGGCAAAAGCAATCCGGGAAAGCGGTTATGAAGTTGTTTTGCTGTCGCCTGACGGACCTTATGGCCCCAAGCTTCGCGAAGCGGGGTTCCGCTGGGAAGTGGCTCCGATGCGCCGGAAGAGTTTGAATCCGTTGCGCGAGATAGCTTTCGTTTTTTGGCTGACACGTTTTTTGCGTCGTGAGGCTCCAGATTTGTTACACGGATTCACGATTAAATGCGCGGTTTACGGCGCAATGGCCGGCTGGCTGGCGGATGTTCCCGCTCGAATTAATGCGGTTGCGGGATTGGGCTATGTCTTCACGAGTAGAGACGTGAAAGCAATGATCTTGCGTCCCGTTCTGCGCCGACTCATGCAATTCACATTTAAGGCGAAGAACAGTCTGCTAGTTCTACAGAATCCTGACGACGTCCGATTGTTTTTGCATTATGGGATTGTCTCCGCCTCATACATCAGGCTCATCAAGGGTTCCGGGGTTGATTGTGAGCGCTTTACACAAAAGGTGTGGGATACCTCGGTGAACGAGCCATTGAAGGTGTTACTGGCAGCCCGATTGCAATGGGATAAGGGCATCGCTGAATACGTTGAAGCGGCGAAAATATTGCAGGCCGAGGGGCAGGCCATTCAGTTCTATTTGGCAGGTGCGGTTGACAAGGGCAATCCGGCAGCGATAGATGAAAAAGAGGTAGCGGAATGGGTGCGCGAGGGGGTGCTCACGTGGCTTGGCCATGTGGACGATATGCCCCGTCTCCTCAGGACGATGGATGTCATGGCGCTGCCCAGTTACCGGGAGGGCTTGCCGAAGGGGCTGATCGAAGCAGGAGCATCCGGGCTAGTTTTGGTCACAACTGACGTTCCGGGCTGCCGGGAAGTTGTTCAGTCCAACGGTCAAGACGGACTGCTCGTACCGCCGCGCGATGCTGGTGCACTGGCAGATGCGCTTCGCTCGCTAGAGCAGGATCGGTGGCTGCTGAGGAAGCTTGGGGTGGCCGCCAGAAAGAAGGCTTTCGCTGAATTCAACGAGAGCGTAGTCATCAAACAGACAATAGATGCGTACAAAGAACTGGAAGGACGCTGATTCCGACTCCTTTCGATGAAAAGTATGAAAAAAAGTTTGATTGCTAGCTATGCGGGGCAATTATATGCTGCATTGCTAAATATTATCATCGTCCCGGTGTTGCTGAGGCTCGTAGGGGCTGAGGCGTACGGGTTGGTCGGGTTTTTCACGATGATTCAGGGCTGGCTTTTACTGATGGATGCAGGAATGTCTCCTACGTTGGGTAGGGCGGCGAGTCGCTATAAATCTGGAAATTACTCAGCGTCGGAGTTCAAGTATCTCATTCGGTTCGCTAATCGAATTTTTCTTTCGATGACGATCATTTTCCTGGGGTGCTCCATTCCAGCTTCGGGCTGGATTGCGGCACATTGGCTCAACGTCCATATTCTGAGCGTACGAGACGTTGTATTTTCGATCGTCGTTATGCTCATCGCCGTCGCGATTCGCTGGAGAATACAGCCCTATCGCAGTGTCATCATAGGGATGGAAAAGCAGTTATGGCTCAATTCATTCAATGCGGTGATGGTTTCGCTTCGGACAATAGGCGCGGTGTTGTTGGTTTGGGTCTGCGGGCCAGATATAAAGCTCTACTTTTCGTATCAACTAGCGATCGCCATTCTTGAAGCGCTAGGTATGGCTTGGGAAGTGAAAAAAATAACTTCGAAGGAGAACTCAGGGAAAGATTGTGATGAGGGCAAGCGCCCAGATCTGGTGACGTTTGGAAAAATGTCCTTGACACTGATGCTGACGACCACGGCATGGACGCTGCTGACTCAGGTTGACAGGTTGATTCTCTCGAAGAAAGTCTCGCTTTCTGATTTTGGAATCTTCTCGATGGCCGTGCTTTGCGCGAGCGGGGTCACGATATTGACTGGGCCGCTTACGAGCGTATTAGGTCCTCGCCTGACAATCTTGTTGGAACGATGCGATACATCTGGCGCACTAGCAATCTATCGTGCTTCAACAAGATTCTCGGTGAGTGTCGTCCTGAATGCAGCATTCATACTGGCGCTTTTCTCCGATCATCTGTTGTTCGTTTGGTGTGGCGATGCCAGCCTGGCTGCTAAGGTGTCTCCAATCATGTTCTGGTACGTATTGGGAAACGGGTTTCAAGCGATGACGTCACTTTTCTATAGTCTTCAGTACGCCCACGGCAATTTGCGCTTGCACCTTGTGGGTTGTTGTCTGTTGGCCATTTTGGTAGTTCCGGTCATGTTCTGGGCGGCGTCGACCTATGGCGCCATTGGTACCGGAATGGTGTGGTGCGGGCAGGCCATCATCTATTTGTTCGTGTGGGGTTCGATTGTGCATTGGCGTTTGCTTCCCGCTTATCAGTGGAAGTGGTTCTTCCACGATTTGTTGCCAGGATTTTTGCCGACAGCGATCGTCGGCTATTTGTTGAAAAATGCGCCTTTCCCGTGGGGGGGGAGTAGACTCGGCGATTTTCTGTATTTTGTGCTTTGCATTACAGTGTGTGCGTTTGTTTCTGTTTTTACTAATGTCGATGTGATAAGGCGATTTCGCGGGTGGCAGCGCTCATGGGTTATGAGTCGTTGAAATGAGTTTCCGTAATCTAGTGAATGAAGCTTCCATAGACGGAAAACGAACGGTCTGTTTCTTCTTTCAAAATTTTAATGGGTTCGGGGGCGCCGAACGATCTGCGATATCGGTCGCAAATGGGCTTGCCGAGGCAGGCTTTGATGTCACCCTTCTGAGTCTCGCGAGTATTGGGTCGCCGTTCTTCGCAGTGGATGAGCGTGTGAGGATGGTTTCTATTTTTGAAGAGAAAACGTCATTCAAAAAGAACTACTTCTTGATATTGCATGAGATAAGAAAGTTACTGCGTAAATTGAAGGTCGACGTGTGGGTTGATGTTGATCCAATCATGTGTTTGTTTTCGACGGCTGCGTTGTCGTTTTGTAACGTTAAACGGGTAGCGTGGGAACACTTCAATCTAACGAACGATCTCGGCCGAAGGGAGCGTCGATGGGGGCGGTGGCTGGCAGCGCGCTATTCCGACGTGGTAGTCGTTTTGACTCGACAAGACCAAGAGATGTGGATTACGAATCTCAAGCCATATGCAACGGTTGAAGTAGTTTATAATCCATGCCCCTTCGAAGGCGAGTTAGTAACAGCTGGCGACGTGAAGGAGAACATGGTTCTTTCGGTTGGTAGGCTGGTTGAATTGAAAGGCTATGATCTCCTGATTGAAGCTTGGAAAGTCACATGCGGAGACAACACGAGGTGTGCTGGATGGACACTTGTAATCGTCGGTGACGGTCCCGAAGAGGGGCGCCTCAAGAGTCTTTCAAAGCAGATCGGTGTTGCAGACTCAGTTGTATTCGCCGGCAAGCAGAGCGATGTCGCCCGCTACTACCGGAGCGCCGATATATATTGCCTAAGCTCGCGAGCCGAAGGCTTGCCGATGGTCCTGATCGAAGCGCAAGCCTACGGCTTGCCTATCGTTGCCTTTGACTGTTTGACCGGACCAGCCGAAATTGTCTCGGATGGCCGAGATGGAATTCTCGTCAAACCTGGTGACATCCATGGTTTGGCGCAAGCTATGAGTATTCTTATAGATGACAGAAATAGACGGTTGAATATGTCGTCTGCATCTCGAACCGCCTCCAGTCGATTTGATCGTAATGAAATTATTAAGCAGTGGCGCGCCCTATGCATACGGGGTAGTCAATAATGAACCACAGAGTTGTGCGAGCCAGATTTCCGGTCAAAGTGGCTTGGTTAATGCTGTTTTCCTTTCAGGTGATTCAATATTTCATTGGTCGTTCAGGAATTGTGGTTTCGGATAGCGTCTATGCTGCTGAAGTCATGATTTTCGTCTTTTTTACACTTTTTAGTACAAGGGCGGTGAAGGGTGTATTCGCTTCCCTATTTTTCCTGTTTAGTGCGTCATTTTATTTGTTTATTTGTGGAAGATTTATTGCGATATTCCTTGGATACGATTCAGGTGAAGGTGCATTTGACCTGAACTGGATGACGTCATATGTAGCAAGTCAAGATATTCGGGGTTCGTCTTTTCTGTACCTGTCATCGTTTATATGTCTGTACAATATAGGTTATTTTCTATTTGTTTTTGAGAGAAATTACGAGACTGATGATCGAGAGGTAAATATTTATATAGTTTCCCTGCTGATTATTGTGTTCTCGTTGTTGCAGATTTATTCTGGATTGAGTGCTGTAGTTTCAGCGTTTAAAGGTGGTTACGAATCCATTTATGCAGCTCAAGCGGGGGAGTACTCTGCCGGAGCAGCAACTATCAGCATATTGTTTTATGTCTCGATTTCTCTCGCGTTTACAACTAAATCCTCATTGACGAGAAGGGTTGCTATCGTACTGCTGATTGCTTCTTCCATCATTTCATTGATTGCGGGCACTCGAGGTGGATTTATTTCTGTTCTCATGTTGCTCGTGTGGTTGTATGGAAGAAATAATTCAATCAGTGCAAGGAAGATTGCGACGATCTTCGTATTAATGGGATTGGTGCTTGAAGTTGTAATGCAATTCTCTGCCAGAACTAGCGGTCATGATGATCTGAACATCGCAGAGATTCCGCTTTATTTCGTCTATTCTCAAGGTGTTTCGTTGGGGGTGTTTGCTTTCTCGCAAACCGTTTCCGCATTTCCGCTGACTGCTTACATTCAATCTTTGATGCCGGGGGCGCTCTTTATTTTGAAAAGCTTTTCTGGAGCGGTGGAACTGCACAATGCTAACTTTCTAAACTATCTGTCCTGGACTGCGAGCCCGAGCGGTTACGCTGCCGGCTTTGGCTTGGGTTGGACGCTGTTGAGCGATTTATATGTTTATTCGTTTGGATTTTTCCCAGTGTTTGCAATATTTTCACTGCTCTGTGGATTAGGCGTGAGATGGCTGGACGATAGAGGGCGCATGTCAGGAGTGTGGACGGCAGTTTGTGTTGGATTGTCTTTGAAACTATTTATGCTCCCGAGATCAAGTATATCGACTGTCTTTAGTTTTCTTGTTTATTTTTACATTTTATACATGATCGTACGCATACTGGGGCGGCGTAGTGGCTAATTACTCTTCTGTCACTTCGATCCCTAGATTTTTACAGGCTCTCTTGCCTCTGCGATATGCGACCAAGCCGACTGGGCCAGACAAATAAATATCCTCTGCGAGATCTTTGCCATCGACGTCCGCGTATCGTCCGGTACGCGGATGAAAGACAGCGGGCGCGGCATCGGGTAGATGTAGTAAAACATCGGCGCCTTCAAACCTTCTCACGATGATGTCACGACCGATGGTCGCGGGCCCGCAAGCCTCTCCGACGAACTTGTCATAACCGAGGTAACTGGGAACAATCCCGTAGTGCTGAATTGCCGATATGAAAATATCGGTTCGATCATTTGAATTAATCAGATAGACGGCCATCGCGGTCTGAACGCTAGGCCTATCTACTGATTTAAGTTGGAAGATGAAATGAACAGATTTTTGCCTTATCTGCGCGAGCGAAAAAAATTTCATCAATTCCAACATTCGACTATTGCTGGTGAGTATTCCCTTTGGAAATTCTCCACCCCAGTAATCCTCGTACAGCACTCCGTCTACCGATGAGATGATGCGGTGTGCAGTTTCCGATTCGGCCGGTACGTCAAGTGAATAATTGAGCGTTAAGGTCTTTTTAGCGCGATGCAGCGTTTGGGCCACCTGGTCGAGCCACGCCAGTTTTACTGAATTTAATCTTTCGGTTCCGGCGGAGCCTGAGTAGATCGGCTTAAATGTCCCGGAAGGCGATTTTATCCCACATGCTCTTTCGTGGTCGCCGAGTTGGAAATTGTCTATACCGACATCGGTTTGCCAGGAAGCGGAGAAATTTGCAATCTGCCACATTCTGACTTGCGGATTACCTATGTCCAAGGGCACAATCGGCCTTCCAAACTGGAACGCGACGTTCTCTCCATCACAACGATACAAAACCCATTCGGGATGATGCATCAACCATTCGGACAAGGGGGTTCCGGTTGAATCTCGCAGGTAGGGAAAGTAGCTGCTCAGAATAGTATTGGGGGCGTAGTGCTCCCAAAGTGCTCCATTTCGGCCATCGTTCCTGCTTTGCCAGATGTACTTGTATTCGGCTCCGTGGGTTTTAATCCATTGCTCAACTACGGCGGGTTCGACGACCAGAAATTTTCGAGGTTGCTCGGACGCTGCATGGCATGCAACGGTCAAGCCCAGAAGGAAGGCGGTAACGCATGTTACGTGGCGCATAGTAGGGACGGGGGCTCTTCTGCTCGTTGGGAAAAGCACAGAGCGTATGCGATCGAAGTGCGCTGATTGTCATGCCGCGCAGCGATTTGTTGATCACAGTCCAACTTGGTCACACGCACAGTCGTTCTGTGTCTCACATCTCCACCGGATGCTGCTTCAACTGCTTCCTCGCCTCGCGAAACTCCGGAAAAATCGACTCCACCGTCTGCCAGAACCTCGGGCTATGGTTCATCTCCCGCAAATGCGCGAGCTCATGCGCAACCACATAGTCGACAACAGAGAGGGGAAAATGAATCAACCGCCAGTTCAAGCGAATTCTCCCTTCGCTTGAACAGCTTCCCCACCGCGTGGCAGCCGAAGAAAGCGCATAAGACCGAAACGAAACCCCAAGCTTCTCGGCATACACCTCAAGCCGCTCACCAAAAACCCGCGTCGCTTCACCCTGAAGCCATCCAGTCACGCGATCCTTGATCTGTTGCGCCTCAGCATGCGGCGGTAACGGCAACGCGAGCACGCGCGTCGCCTCGTCGAAGGCGAGCAAAGCAGCCCCGAGCTTCACCGTAATCGGCTTGCCAAGAAACGGCAGTTCAGCCCCGTCGCTCCATTCCACACGCGGCAAGGCTCGCTGCTCCGTGCGTGTCTGCCACTCGGCGAGCTTCGCGAATATCCAACGCTGCTTCTCGGCGATAGCAGTCTCGATATCGGCGATCGTGACCCACCTGGGTGCGGTGATGCTAAGCCCAGTACCGTCGATCACGAATCCAATCGATTTGCGCGATGAGCGCCTAAGCCGGTAATGCAGCGTGCGCGCACCGAGCACGGCAGTACGCAGCCGCGTGCCATCCGGCGCGAGCGGTGCCTTACCTGGCCGTTCAGGCGAGGGCGAAGGAGCAGGCTGCGGTGTGAGGGAGGGGGAAGACGCATCAGGCGCGAGAACAGGCGCCGGTTCAGCAAAAAGCGGCAAGTCGAGCTGCCGGTTGTCGAGTGCCGCGTTTGGGCGCGGCGTGGGGGACTTCTGCATCGTCAGGCCTGGTGCGGATGGGCGTGCGCGGCGTGGGCGTTTGCCGCTTTTCGCGGGGCGTTTGCGTAGGGCTTCTGGCGCAGTGTTGCGCGGCGCGCTCAGCCGCGCGGCGAGCAGCGCCAACACTCGCGCGCCAACCCTCCGCGCAACGCGAGCCAGCACTTCAAGCATCGGTGCCTCAAATCCGCGCTGCTTTTGCCGCTGCGCCATCCGTTTCGCGATACGCCTCAGGATCGATGCGTCGCATTTCCGCTTCGATCCACTGCTCCACGCGCGTGTTCACTTCGTCGGGCGTGAGTCCGGTCGTCTCGATCGGCTTGCCGATCGACACCGTGACTATACCCGGATATTTCATGAACGAGTTCCGGGGCCAGACGTGGCCCGCGTTGTGCGCGATGGGCACAACGGGCGCGCCCGTTTCAATGGCGAAGCGCGGGCCGCCGGTCTTGTACTTGCCCTGCTTGCCCACTGGTATGCGCGTGCCTTCGGGGAACATGATCACCCATGCGCCTTCGGCCATGCGCTGCTTGCCCTGACGAATAACCGAAGTGAAGGCGTTCTTGCCTTCCTTGCGGTTGATGTGAACCATCTTCAGCATGCCCAGCGCCCAGCCGAAGAACGGCACGAACAGCAGCTCGCGCTTGAACACGTAGCACATCGGTCGCGGCATGAGCGCGGGGAACGCCAGCGTTTCCCATGCGGACTGGTGCTTCGAGAGGAGCACGGCTGGCCCGTTGGGCAGGTTCTCCATGCCCTCGATGCGGTAGCGAATGCCATTGAGGTAGCGCGCGACGAAGAGCGTGGAACGGCACCAGCCCACGGCCATCCAGTAGCGCCGCGTCGCGTTCATGAACGGGAACGCGATAAAGCATGCCGTTGCGTACGGCATCGTGTAGACGATGAAGTAGATGAACAGCAGCAGGGAGCGGAGAAAGCGCATCGGTCGAGCCGGGTTAATGTACGCGTGAACGGCCTGAGCCTTCACGCATGGGAGTTCGCTAGAAAATCGAGCGCGAAAGCGCGCAGGTCGTCGTGGATCAGCGTGCCTTCAGGCAAGCCGCCGGCGGCGAGCGTTTTCTCGCCCTTGCCCGAGCGCACGAGGTGCGTGCGAAAGCCGAGCGCCGCGCCCGCTTGCAGGTCGCGCAGCGAGTCGCCCACCACCGGGGTATCGGCGGGTTCGATCTCGAAGCGTTCCGCGATCATCTTGAGCATGCCCGGCTGCGGCTTGCGGCACTCGCAATGGTCCTGGGCCGTGTGCGGACAGAAGAACACGGCGTCGATGCGCCCGCCCACGGCCGCGGCCTGGCGGTGCATCTTCGCGTGCATGGCGTTGAGCGCGGCCATGTCGAACAGTCCGCGCCCGATGCCCGACTGGTTCGACGCCACCGCGACGCGATAGCCCGCCTGGTTCAGGCGCGCGATCGCTTCGAGGCTGCCGGGAATCGCGACCCATTCGTCCGGCGACTTGATGAACGCGTCGGAGTCGACGTTGATCACGCCGTCGCGGTCGAGGATCACGAGTTTTCTGGTGGTGCTGTTCGGCATGGCGTCTCGCTCAGTTCAGCTTATGCAGCGAGTCGCGAGATGTCCGCGACGCTGTTCATCTGCCGATGCAGCGCCTTGAGCAGCGCGAGGCGGTTCGCTCGCAGCGCCGGGTCTTCGGCGTTGACCATCACGTCGTTGAAGAACGTGTCCACGGTTTCGCGCAGCGCCGCGAGCGCGGTGAGCGCGCCCGTGTACTCGCGTGCGGCGAGTTGCGTTTCCACGCGCGGCGCGACCTGTTCGAGCTGCGCGTAGAGCGCCTTCTCGGCGGCTTCGACGAATAGGGCGATTTGCACGCTGGCGTCTTCCACGCCCTCGGACTTCTTGAGGATGTTGGAGATGCGCTTGTTGGCTGCCGCGAGCGAGGCCGCTTCCGCGAGCGCTGCGAATTCGCGCACCGCGTCCAGTCGCGAGACGATGTCGTCGAAGCGCGTGGGATTCAGTGCGAGCACGGCGTCCACTTCGGTCGCCGCAAAGCCGCGTTCGCGCAGCATGCCGCGCAGGCGGTCCATGCAGAACTCGTAGATGGCCTGGGTCGATTCCGTCACCGCCTCGATGCCCGCGAATTGCGCGTACGTGGCGCGCAGCAGTTCGACCAGGTCGAGCGGCAGTTGCTTCTCGACGAGAATGCGCAGCACGCCCAGCGCGTGGCGGCGCAGCGCGAACGGGTCCTTCTCACCCGTAGGCGCGAGGCCAATGCCCCAGATGCCGACGAGCGTTTCCAGCTTGTCCGCGAGCGCTACGATCGTACCCGTCGTGGTAGCGGGCAGCGCGTCGCCCGAGAAGCGCGGCTGGTAGTGCTCGGAGCACGCAATCGCCACTTCTTCGGGCTCGCCGTCGTGGCGCGCGTAGTACGTGCCCATGGTGCCTTGCAGTTCGGGGAACTCGCCGACCATGTCGGTGAGCAAGTCGGCCTTCGCAAGGCGTGCGCCGCGTTTCGCGAGCGCGACATCGGCGCCGGAAAGTACGGCAATCTGGCCCGCGAGCGCTTCGAGGCGCTCCACGCGCTGCAGCGTCGAGCCGAGCTTGTTGTGATAAACCACGTTCGCGAGCAGCGGCACACGGTCGGCCAGCGGCTTCTTCTTGTCCTGCTCGAAGAAGAACTTCGCGTCGGCCAGACGCGGGCGCACGACGCGTTCGTTGCCTTCGACGATCTCGTCGGGCGTTTGCGTCGCGATGTTGGAGACGATCAGGAAGCGCGAGCGCAGGCGGCCCTGATCGTCGGTGAGCGCGAAGTATTTCTGGTTCGTCTGCATCGTGAGGATCAGGCATTCCTGCGGCACCTGCAGGAATTCGTCCTCGAACTTGCACGCGTAGACGACTGGCCATTCGACGAGCGAATTCACTTCGTCGAGCAGCGACTCGGGCATCACGACCTTGTCACTACCGGCCTGTTCGATGAGTTGCGCGCGGATCGACTCACGGCGGTCGGCGTAGCTCGCGATCACGAAGCCCTTGTGCTGGAGCGTGTGCGCGTAATCGTCGGCGTGCTGGATGGCGATCAGGCCTTCGGAGAGGAAGCGGTGGCCGCGCGTAGTGTCGTCGGCGTCAACGCCGAATGCCGTGACCGGCACGATCTGCTCGCCATGAAGCACCGTGAGGCGATGCACCGGGCGCACGAATTGCACGTTGCTGCCGTCCGGGCGTTGGTAGGTCATGACCTTCGGAATTGGCAGCTTGCCGAGCGCTTCGTCGAGCACGGCTTGCAGGCCGTCGGCGAGCGTCGCGCCCGGCGCCGAGTAGCGCAGGAAGAACGCTTCGTTCTTGCCGTCGCTTGCGCGTTCGAGGTCGCTCACGGGGAAATCGGGGAAGCCGAGCGCCGCGAGCTTCTTCGCGAGCGGCGCGGTGGGCTGGCCGTTCGCGTCGAGCGCGACCGAAACGGGCAGCACTTTTTCGCGCACCTGTTTTTCGGGCGCGACGCTGCGCACGTTCTTGATCGTGACAGCGAGGCGTCGCGGCGTGGCGTAGCGTTCGAACGAGAGATCGCCTTCGATCAGGTCGCGCGCGGCGAGGCGCTGGGCGATGCCTTCGGCGAACGCGTCGCCCAGGCGCGCGAGGGCCTTCGGCGGCAGTTCCTCGGTCAGCAGTTCGACGAGGAGAGTGGCGTGATGAGCTTGCGTCATTGTTCTAGAGATCCGGTCATTCCTCGTCGAACTTGCGTTCGACCTTCAGCGGCGGCGCCCAGGCGGGCATCGCGGCGTCCTGTTCGTCGGTGGTGAGGCCAGGCACGCCGTGCACGGGGTTGCCGAGCATCGGGAAGCCGAGCTTCTCGCGCGACTCGTAGTACGACTGCGCCACGCTGCGCGAAAGCGCGCGAATGCGGCCGATGTACGCTGCACGCTCCGTCACGGAGATCGCGCCGCGCGCGTCGAGCAGGTTGAACGTGTGGCCGGCCTTGAGCACGAGCTCGTAGGCGGGCAGCGCGAGCTGCAGATCGATCATGCGCTTCGCTTCGCTCTCGTACGCGTTGAAGAACGTGAACAACAGGTCGACGTTCGCGTGCTCGAAGTTGTAGGTCGATTGCTCGACTTCGTTCTGGTGATAGACGTCGCCATACGTGAGGCGGCGCATTTCCGGGCCGTTCGGGCCTTGCTCTTCCCACTCGGTCCAGACGAGGTCGTAGACGTTCTCGACCTTCTGCAGATACATCGCGAGACGCTCGAGACCGTAGGTGATTTCGCCGAGCACCGGCTTGCAGTCGATGCCGCCCACCTGCTGGAAGTAGGTGAACTGCGTGACTTCCATGCCGTTGAGCCACACTTCCCAGCCGAGGCCCCAGGCGCCGAGCGTGGGGTTCTCCCAGTCGTCTTCGACGAAGCGCACGTCGTTCTGCTTCAGGTCGAAGCCGAGCGCCTCGAGCGAGCCGAGATACAGGTCGAGAATGTTCTCCGGCGCGGGCTTGAGCACCACCTGGTACTGGTAGTAGTGCTGCAAGCGGTTCGGGTTCTCGCCGTAGCGGCCGTCCTTCGGGCGGCGCGAGGGCTGCACGTAGGCCGCGCGCCACGGCTCGGGGCCGATCGCGCGCAGGAAGGTGTGGACGTGCGAGGTGCCGGCGCCGACTTCCATGTCGATCGGCTGGAGCAGTGCGCAGCCCTGCTTGTCCCAGTAAGACTGGAGCGTCAGGATGATTTGCTGAAACGTGAGCATGTGTGCCTGCAGTGTCTTTCGGGCTTTCGGGAGCGGAATGCGGCGGCCTGCCCAAGCGAGCGCGCCGGCGGGGCGGCGATGCTCCGCCTTGCCCTTTCCCCTTGCGTGGCCCGGGCCGGGAGGCGGCCAAGTGCTAAAACGTTGAATTTTACCGGATTGCCGGAGCCTTGAGACCTGGACGGGGTTCCGGCGGCCGGCAGCGGTGTGGTTGGGTCGTCGGCGTGACCTTGCGCGCGCCTTATTTCCCGTTCGCCGGTTTGCGTTCCTTCGCGCCCTTGAAGGCCGGCCCGAACGCAAAGCCGAGCGCCAGCAACAGCAACGAAACGGCGATCACGGTGTTGTTGCCGCTCGTCACGTAGGGCGTGAAGCCGCTCGTGCCTTCCACCTTCACGTCGAGCGAGCCCGCCGTGAACGTAGGCAGACGGGCTATCACGCGGCCTTTCGCGTCGATGGCGGCGGTCGCGCCCGTGTTGGTCGCGCGCAGCATTGGCCGGCCGGTTTCGAGCGAGCGCATCCGTGCGATCTGGAGATGCTGGTCGAGCGCGATGGTGTCGCCGAACCACGCGAGGTTCGTCGAGTTGATGAGGATGCCCGGCGAGGTCGGGCTCTCGCGCACGATGCGCGCGATTTCCTCGCCGAAGATGTCCTCGTAGCAGATGTTCACGGCCACGAGTTCACCGTGGACGAGGAAGGGCGGCTGCACGGGCGCCCCGCGCGCGAAGTCGCCGAGCGGGATGTTCATGAGATTGACGAACCAGCGGAAGCCCCACGGCACGAACTCGCCAAAGGGCACGAGGTGATGCTTGTCGTAGCGATAGAGGCCGTTGTGGCCCGGCGTGATGCCGAACAGGCTGTTGGTGTAGTCGATTACGCGTCCGTCGGACGTGATCGTGCCGCCCACTGCACCGAACAGGATGGCCGTATTCGTACCGTCGGCGAAGGCGCGGATATCGCGGCCGAACTTCTCGGGAATCTCCTGCACGAGCACCGGCACGGCGGTTTCGGGCGTGACGACGAGATCGGCGGCCTTTTCGGTGATGAGCTTCTGGAATTCGTTGAGCGCGTCGATCATGCCCGACTCGGAGAACTTCATCTCTTGCTTGACGTTGCCTTGCAGCAGACGCACGTTGAGCGGCGTGCCGGAGGGTTGCGTCCACGAGACGAGCGAGAGCAGCAGGCCGGCCGCGATTACGGCGACAGCGAGCAGCGCCGGCGTCGCGACCGCGCCGCGCGAGGGCGCTGCGGCGGCCTGGTGATTCGCGCCTCGCACGCGCAAAACCGCCTGTGCGATGAGCGCGGCGACGAGCGCGAGCACCCAGCCCACGCCATACACGCCGACGATCGGCGCGAAACCGGCGAGCGGACCGTCCACCTGCGCGTAGCCGCTCGCAAGCCAGGGAAAGCCGGTGAACACATAGCCGCGCGCCCATTCACCGAGCGCCCACGCGCTTGCGAACGCGAAGGCGCCGTGCCACGTCGGCGAAAACGGCAATTCGCCGCTGCGTCCATTCTTCGCATGTCCGGCGCAGAACGACCAGATGAGCGCGGCGAGCGCCGGATACATACCGAGGTAGAGCGAGAACAGCACGAGCGCCGCGCCCGCGAGGACCGCGGGCATGCCGCCGTAGAAGTGCATGCTCACGTAGAGCCACCACACGCCGCTCACAAAGTTGCCGAAGCCGAATGCCCAGCCGGTGAAGAGCGCGGTCTTCCAGCCGGTCGTGCGCGTGAGCCAGAAATAGAACAGCGCGAAGATCGCAATGGCGAGCCAGCCGCCGTGCGGCGTGGGCGCGAACGACAACGTGTTGAGCGCGCCCAGCGCGGCGGCGGCGAGATAGTGCCAGAAGGGCAGCGCGCGGCGCGCGGCGCCGTTGGTGGTTTCGGTCGCGCGCGGCTCGGTGCGCGTGCGGGTATCGATCGGTTCGGCCATGCGGTGCGGTGGAATGCGATGAAATGCGCGATGAAGGCGCGAGCGCGGATTGCGCGACGAGCGCAACGATAGCACTTTCGTGCGTCGTTACCGGGAAGGCCTCCTGGGGACGGATCGGTGCTTCGGCGCGCTCGAAGCAAAACGCCAGCCCGAAGGCTGGCGTCGTCTGCGCATGCGAGGCGCGATCGCGTGAACTCAGGTGCCCGGCGGCTGCAGCGCGGCTTCGCGCTGTCCTGCCATCGGGTCGCGCCGCACCAGCAACATGTGGACCTGGCGCGCGTCGGCGCGAAGCACCTCGAAGATCAGATCGCCGATGCGCACTTTTTCCCCGCGATGCGGCACGTGCCCGAAGTGGTTCGTCACGAACCCGCCGATCGTATCGACTTCCTCGTCCGAATAATGGGTACCGAACGACTCGTTGAACTGCTCGATCTCGGTGAGCGCGCGCACGCGGAAGCGCCCGTCGGGCGAGGCGATGATGTTGCCGCTTTCCTCGTCGAAGTCGTACTCGTCCTCGATGTCGCCGACGATCTGCTCCAGCACGTCCTCGATCGTGATGAGACCGGCCACGCCGCCGTATTCGTCCACGACGATGGCGATGTGGTTGCGGTTCTGGCGAAAGTCGTGCAGCAGCACGTTCAGGCGCTTGGACTCGGGGATGAACACGGCCGGGCGAAGCATGCCGCGCACGTCGAATTCCTCTTCGGCGTAGTAGCGCAGCAGGTCCTTCGCGAGCAGCACGCCGATCACGTTGTCGCGATTGCCGTCGTACACGGGGTAGCGCGAGTGCGCCTTCTCCAACACGAACGGAATGAATTCGTCAGGACTTTCGGCGATGTTGATCGCGTCCATCTGGGCGCGCGGGATCATGATGTCGCGCGCGCAAAGCTCGGACACCTGGAACACGCCTTCGATCATCGAAAGCGAATCGGCGTCGATCAGGTTGCGCGCGTGCGCGTCCTGGAGGATTTCGAGAAGCTCGCTGCGTGAGTCGGGCTCGGGCGAGATGAAGTCGGTCAGCCGCTCGAGTAAGGAGCGCTTTTCCTGCGGTTTGTCGGTCTGGCGTCGACTGGGATAGGAGTCGTTCATGGTGGTGCGCCCTTTGCCGCTTGGGGCAGGGCGCGCTGTTGCGGAGGGTTAAGGATACAACACGCCTGTGGCGCGACCGTGTAATGGCACACACGGCGCACACGTTGCACACCGGCAGATCAATCCTAACGCAGATGCGGCGTGGCCGCCCGGTGGACGAAAAAGACCCATGCCGTTACACGGCGCTCACGCGCAGCGCGCGAGCAACCGCTCCAGCGCGCGGTCGCGCATGCCGCTCTCGCGCAGCGCGTCCACGGTGCGGCGCACGTAGTCGAGCGTCGTGCCGTAGCGGCCCGACGCGCAGCCGAACACGGTGCGCACCGTCGCTTCGGAAAGCTTGCCGGTGTACGACGGCACATCGCGCCGCATGACGAAGGCGAGCGCGTCGACACGGCGGCCGTCGCCGAGCACGCAGGGCAGCCAGGCAGGGCGGTAGGAGCCCATCGGCATCTCGCGGCGCCAGAGCGCTTCGAGGTGCGGCATCACGCCTTCGGCCGCAAGACGGAACGCGACGCCCGCACACGAGCCGCCGCGGTCGAGCGCGAGCACGAGGCCCGGTTGCTCGGGCGTGCCGCGGTTTACGCGCGACCACAGGTAAAGCCCGCGATGGTAGCCGTGCACACGCGAACGCACGTTCTCGACGGTGGGCAGGCCTGGGTTCCAGATCAGCGAGCCATAGCCGAAGAGCCAGATGTCGCTTGCGCCGTCCCAGCCTTTCACCTTTAGCGTGCAGTCGAGCGAGGCCCGCAGTTCGTCTTCGCTCAGGAGCCGCGACTCGCCGAGCGAGGGCGGATAGCCGGGGCAGGGCACGCTCGCATCGCCCGCCTCGGGCAGCGCTGAGGGTTCGGCGAAGTCGGGCGTGCGTTTGTCGTTCATGGCGGGGGCTTACTTGTACGGATCAGGAAAGCCTAGCGAGTTGAGCACTTCGGTTTCGATGCCTTCCATCTCTTCGGCTTCGGCCTCGTCCTCGTGATCGTAACCCTGCGCGTGCAGCGCGCCGTGCACGAGCAGGTGCGCATAGTGCGCGGCGAGCGGCTTGCCCTGCTCTGCGGCTTCCTTCTCCACCACGGGGCAGCACAGGATCAGATCGCCCGTGACCGGATCGTCCTCGCTCTCCGCATAGGCGAAGGTGAGCACGTTGGTCGCGTAGTCCTTGCCGCGATAAGTGCGGTTGAGCGTGCGGCCTTCCTCGGCATCGACGAAGCGCACGGCCAGCTCCGCGTCCGCGAAGAGCGCGGCCTTGAGCCACGCCGCCACGGTGGCGCGCGGCAGCGCGGCCTTGTGCTCGGGGAACGCCTTTGCGGCGGGGAACTGCACGGTCAGTTTGAGTTTTGGTGCGCGGGGCATGGGGCTAAAGCAATGAAACGACGCAGGCGGCGGCGTTAGCGCGCGTCGCCTGCGCCTTCGACCTTTTTCGAATGCGCGTCATAAGCCTCGACGATACGCGCGACGAGCGGATGGCGCACGACGTCCGCACTCGTGAAGTGCGTGACGGCGATGCCGCGCACGTCCTTGAGCACATGCTGCGCTTCGATCAGGCCGCTCTTGTGGCCGCGCGGCAAGTCGATCTGCGTGGTGTCGCCGGTCACGACCGCCTTCGAGCCGAAGCCGATGCGCGTGAGGAACATCTTCATCTGCTCCGGCGTGGTGTTCTGCGCCTCGTCGAGAATGATGAACGCGTGATTGAGCGTGCGCCCGCGCATGTAGGCGAGCGGCGCGATTTCGATCATCTGGCGCTCGAACATCTTCGCGGTCTTGTCGAAGCCGAGCAGATCGTAAAGCGCGTCGTACAGCGGACGCAGATACGGATCGACCTTCTGCGAGAGATCGCCCGGCAGGAAGCCGAGACGCTCGCCCGCTTCCACGGCCGGGCGCGTGAGCACGATGCGCTTCACCTGATCGCGTTCGAGCGCGTCCACGGCGCAGGCCACGGCGAGATAAGTCTTGCCGGTGCCCGCGGGCCCGATGCCGAACGTCACGTCGTGCGAGATGATCTGCTTGAGGTACTCGCGCTGCGCGGGTGTGCGCCCACGCAGGTCGGCGCGGCGCGTGTAGAGCTTCGGGCCCAGTTCTTCGACATCGACGTCTTCGCGCGCGGGTTCGTCGAACGGATGATCAGGGTCGCCGCGAAAACGCGGGTCGATCTCGCTGGCGTCGTTGCTGCCACTGTTGCCGCCGTTCACATTGCCGCGCACGCCGCCGTTGCCATTGCCGCGCGGATCGTTCGCCGAGTTGCTGCCGAAGTTCGCCGGGTGTCGTGCTTCGACGAGCGCGAGCTGAATGTCGTCGACGGAAAGCGGGTCGCGCGCCTGGTTGTAGAAGTTCTCGAGCGCCGCGAGCGCCAGCTTGGCGCCGCGCCCGCGAATGGTGATGCGATGGCCGCGCCGCGCGAGCGTCACGTCGAGCGCTTGCTCGATCTGCCGCAGGTTTTCGTCGAGCGGGCCGCAGAGGTTGGCGAGCCGCGCGTTGTCGTCGCGCGGCGCGGTGAATTCCAGATGCTGCTGATTGGGCTTCAAGGTGTCTCTGAACTCCTGAATTCCTGGGTGGGTGCGCCGAGCCGATTAATGCGCGAGCGTCGAGGCATCTTCGTGCGCGAGCACGAGTTCGCCGCGCAGCGAGTGCGGGTACGCGTGGTTGATCTTCACGTCGATCATCTGGCCGATCAGGCGCGCGTGCGAAGCAAGCGGCGCCGGGAAGTTCACCACACGGTTGTTCTGCGTGCGGCCCGACAGTTCGCTCGGGTCCTTGCGCGAAGGGCCTTCCACGAGAATGCGCTCGACCTTGCCAACCATCGAGTGGCTGATGCGGGCCACGTTCTCTTCGATCGTGGCCTGAAGGTGCTGCAGGCGCTTGAGCTTCACCTCGCGCGGCGTGTCGTCTTCGAGATTCGCGGCGGGCGTGCCCGGGCGCGGGCTGTAGATGAACGAGAAGCTCGTGTCGTAGCTCATCTCTTCGACGAGCGCCATCATCTTCTGGAAGTCCTCTTCGGTCTCGCCGGGGAAGCCGACGATGAAGTCCGTGGAGAGCGACAGGTCCGGGCGGATCGCGCGCAGCTTGCGGATGATCGACTTGTACTCGAGTACGGTGTAGCCGCGCTTCATCGCCATGAGCACGCGGTCCGAGCCGTGCTGCACCGGCAGATGCAGGTGGCTCACGAGCTTGGGCACCTTCGCGTAGGTGTCGATCAGGCGTTGCGTGAATTCCTTCGGGTGCGAAGTCGTGTAGCGGATGCGCTCGATGCCGGGGATTTCCGCGACGTATTCGATGAGCGTGGCGAAGTCGGCGACGTCGTGTGCGCCAGCGGTCAGCGCGCCACGATAAGCGTTCACGTTCTGGCCGAGCAGCGTGACTTCACGCACGCCCTGGTCCGCGAGGCCGGCGATTTCGGTGAGCACGTCGTCGAGCGGACGCGAGACTTCTTCACCGCGCGTGTAGGGCACGACACAGTAGCTGCAGTATTTCGAGCAGCCTTCCATGATCGAGACGAACGCGCTCGGACCTTCCACGCGCGCGGGCGGCAGATGGTCGAACTTCTCGATTTCGGGGAAGGTGATGTCCACCTGCGCGCGGCCCGAGGCACGGCGCGCGTCGATCATCTGCGGCAGGCGGTGCAGCGTTTGCGGGCCGAACACGACGTCCACGTACGGCGCGCGCGCGACGATCGCCGCGCCTTCCTGGCTCGCCACGCAGCCGCCCACGCCGATGATCAGGTTCGGGTTCGCTTCTTTCAGCTCGCGCACGCGGCCGAGGTCGGAGAAGACCTTCTCCTGCGCCTTTTCGCGCACCGAGCAGGTGTTGAAGAGAATGACGTCCGCGTCTTCGGGTGTGTCGGTCTTCACGAGACCTTCGGCGGCGCCGAGTACGTCGACCATCTTGTCGGAGTCGTACTCGTTCATCTGGCAGCCAAAGGTCTTTACATAAACTTTCTTGGTCATCGGGGTTCGCCGTTCGCAGTGGTTGACCTGGGGGCGTCGTCCGCTTGATGCACGCGCGTGATGCGCGGTTTGCACGTCAGGACTACGGTGTTTTATGGGGGCAGAATCGGGGTGCGGGGAGGCCGGCTATGAGACCGGCACTGGCATCCTGTTTCTGGCAATGCGCGCAATGCGTGTTTTGCAACTTGGGACGTTCCGCTTTGCTTTTCACTTCGTTTTGCCGACGCACATTTATCAATGCGGATGCGGCTGCGGATCGCTGTCTGCGCAATCCAACATTATATCCGTTTGCGCCTTTGGCTTTGCGTCGCAACGGCCGGATCCGTGCAGGGCGCCAGCGCCTCCAGTTCGCCCGAAGTCTGCGTGAAACGCTCGGTGAGGAAATCGAGCAACGCCCGCACGCGCGGCGCGAGAAAGCGGTTGCGGTGATAGAGCGCATGCAACGGTGCGTCGGGGTAGCGCCACTCGGGCATCACGGTCTTTAGCCGCCCGGCGCGCAGATCGTCGGCGACATCCCAGATCGACTTCACCGCAAGTCCGTAGCCGCACAGCGCCCACTGGCGTGCCACTTCGCCATCGGTGGATTCGAGCGCGCCGTCGAGCGGCACCGTGTAGGTCTGCGTTTCGTCGCCGCGCGTGAAGCGCCATTCGTTCACCGGCCCCGCCGCCGAACCGATCACGATGCAGTCGAAACGGGCCAGATCGGTTGGCTCACGCGGTTCGCCGCAGCGCGCGAGGTATGCGGGCGAGGCGCACAGCACGCGGCGGTTCGGTGCGAGCCAGCGCGCCACGAGCGAGCTGTCCTGCGGCGTGCCGAAACGGATCGCGAGATCGATGTCTTCGAGCACGAGGTTCGAGAGCGAGTCGGTCAGCATCAGCGCGAAACGCACGTCGGGGTAGAGCGCGCGGAATTCGTCGAGCCAGGTCATCAGCAGATTGCGGCCGAAATCCGAGGTCGCCGAAATGCGCACCTTGCCGCGCACCGCGTTCTGGCCCTCCTGCAAGGCCGCCTTGGCATCGTCGAGCGAGCGCAGCGCGTGCTCGCTGCAGGTGAGGTGGAGGCGGCCTTCGTCGGTGAGGCGCAGTTGGCGGGTGGTGCGGTCGAAAAGACGCGCATGCAGCTCCGCTTCGAGCCGCGCGAGCCGGGCGCTGGCCGCCGCCGGCGTGAGGCCGAGCTTGCGGCCCGCCGCGGAAAGGCTGCCGAGGCGGGAGGCCTCCACGAAAAGGCGCACATCACCGAGCTTGTCCATCGCGCGATTATTAGAAAACGATTGAAAATGATTCAAATGCTACGCCAATTATCAAATTTGAGCGTAGCCGCGACAATGCGCGTGTTTTCAGGACATCTGCCTCGGCACGCAAGCCATGCAACTCGATCACGTCACCCTCGTCACGCCCGACCTCGGAGGCGCATGCCGCTTCTTTCGCGACATCGTCGGCCTGGGCGACGGCCCGCGTCCGCCGTTTCGTGTGGACGGTCACTGGCTCTACGCGAACGGCCGCCCGGTCATCCATCTGGTCGACGCGACCGTACCCGCGCGGTTGCCAAATGCGTCGTCTGCGCTCGTGGCGCCGCGCATCGATCACGTGGCGTTTCGGGTGGCGCCCGGTGAAGCGTGGCGCGCGCTCGTCGAGCGGCTTGCCGCGCATCGCGTGCCGTACCAGCTGGCCGAGGTGCCCGCGAGCGCGGAAGTGCAGCTTTTCGTCGCGCTCGCGCCGGGCGTAGTCGTCGAGTTCGTGACGTCGATGCCCGCTGGCGCGGCGGCCTCGCTGTGGCCTGATTCCCACTGAAGCCAACTTGAATCAAGGCTGATTTTCGGAGATTTCGATGCCTATTCCCTTGCTCGCGCTGGCCATTAGCGCCTTTGCCATCGGCACCACCGAGTTCCTCATCATGGGCCTGTTGCCCGACGTCGCACGCGATCTGAACGTGACGATTCCCGCCGCGGGCCTGCTCGTTACCGGCTATGCGCTCGGCGTGGCGGCCGGCGCGCCGCTGCTCGCCGCGCTCACGAGTCGCATGCCTCGCAAGCTCGCGCTGCAACTGTTGATGGGCGTGTTCATCGTCGGCAACGTGATGTGCGCCGTCGCGTCGAACTATTCGCTGCTGATGGTCGCGCGTGTCGTCGCGTCGTTCGCGCACGGCTCGTTCTTCGGCATTGGCGCCGTGGTGGCCGCGTCGCTCGTGCCGCAGGAAAAGCGGGCGAGCGCCATCGCGCTGATGTTCACCGGGCTCACGCTTGCGACCGTGCTGGGCGTGCCGTTCGGCACGGCCATTGGCCAGCAGTTCGGCTGGCGCGTGGCGTTCTGGATCGTAAGCGGCTTTGGCGTGATTTCGCTGATCGGCGTGACCGCACTGGTTCCCAACCATCACGACAGCGGCCCCGCAGGCCTCGGCCACGAAGTGCGCGTGCTGCGCGACCCGCAGGTGTGGCTCGCGCTCGGCATGACGGTGCTGGGCTTTGGCGGCGTGTTCGTCGTGTTCACCTACATCGCGCCGATTCTCGAACAGGTGGGCGGCTTCTCGCCGCGCGGCGTGACGCTGATGCTCGTGCTGTTCGGCGTAGGCCTCACACTCGGCAACACGCTCGGCGGCAAGCTCGCGGACCGCGCGCTGATGCCTTCGCTCATGGGCATACTCGTGATGCTTGCCGTGGTCATGGCCATCTTCACGAAGACAAGCCATGCCATGTGGCCTGCCGCGATCACCGTGTTCGTGTGGGGCATCGCCGCGTTCGCGACCGTGCCGCCCTTGCAGATGCGCGTGGTCGCGAAGGCTGCGGCGGCGCCGAATCTCGCTTCGACGCTGAACATCGGCGCGTTCAACGTGGGCAATGCAATGGGCGCATGGATGGGCGGTCTCGCCATTGCGCACGGCGTGGCGCTCGATTCGCTGCCGTGGGTGGCCGCAGCCGTTTCGGTGGCGGCGCTCGCGCTCACCTGGGCGGCCGCGCGGCTCGACGCACGCAACGCACCGGTGCGCCATGCGAGCGTGGCGGCGCGGCAGAATACGTGAGCGCCTGATGGAGGCACTGCGGAAGGCAATGCGCCTTATGCGCAGGGTGCGAAAGCAATCCCGGATTCGCGCTCTGCAATGCTGATAACAGTGTGAAGATAACTTCGTTGGGCGCGGCAAATCGCAATGCTAGTCTTGCCTCCATTCATGCTCTTGCGCCGCAATGACGCGGCGCGCCTGGAGGCAGCCATGCATTCACCCCTCGCGCTCGTGCGCGATGCACAGCCCAATATTGCGCACACCGAAGGATCTTACGAGGCCCTCGAGCATCTCGTAGGCGTGAACCTCGCGCGCCTGCGCGCCGAGCGCCAGCTTTCGCTCGATGCGCTCGCTCGCGCCTCGGGTGTCTCGCGCGCGATGCTCGCGCAGGTCGAGTCGGCGCGCAGCGTGCCGTCGATCAAGGTGCTTTGCAAAGTGGCGGCGGCGCTGAAGGTCTCGGTCTCGGCGTTCCTGCGGCGGCATGCCGTGAACGGCTTCGAGCATTTGCCCGCCGAGCGCGCGCCACGCCTCGTTTCCGCCGACGGCCGTTATTCGGCACGCGCGCTCTATCCGGAAGGGGAGCCCGCTGCAGCCGAGTTTCACGAACTGCGCATCGCGCCGCTGCATACCGAGCCCGGCGTGCGCCGCCTACCCGGCACGACGGTGAACCTCGTGGTGAGCGAGGGCACGCTCGAAGTGAGCGTGCACGATCGGCGCCAACTGCTCGCCACGGGCGACGCGATTCTTTTCGACGCCGACCAGCCGCATAGCCTGCGCAACCCGGGCGACACCGAAGCGCGCGTGTTTCGCGTGACGCTCAACGCCGAGACGCCGCCGCGCTGGGACGTGCCCGCCGCGCCCGCTGGCGGCGAGGCGGCTTCGGCAATCGAAGCGCTCAGGACGGTCGATGCGGTCGCGGCCGTGGCGGTTCAGCCGGCATGAATCGCGTCGCGTCTCGCATGGCGGCGCGCCTGCCGATGCGGCATCGCACAAAACCTGTTTTGAAGACGTTGTCTAGTCGTAGTTTTTCGCGCTGCACGGTTTTGCGGCGTGTTGTATCCTTTGCCCGCCGGTTGATCCGGTAATCAGTGCGTCTTCAGGGCGGGGTGAAATTCCCCACCGGCGGTATGCCGGCCGCGCCGAAAGGCAAAGCCGACGAGCCCGCGAGCGCCTGCGCGAGCGTCATGATGTGATGCGCAGGGTCAGCAGATCTGGTGCGAAGCCAGAGCCGACGGTCATAGTCCGGATGAAAGAAGATGTGCAGATGGTCATGTTTGCCCATCCGCCGCGGCGTTTCGGCCGATGCGTGTGCGTCCCCATTTTTTGGGGGAGCCGCACGTGTGCCGAATGACGCGTGCCGGGGAATCCTGTCTGTTTGCAATGCCCTGAAACGTTTTTCGCCTAACTCTCGCGAGGAGCGTTTCACATGTCCCTTACTGCCAGTACCACTCTCGCTTCATCCCAGGGCGCGCCGCTCGACGCCGCCGCCGATCTCCCGTTCATCGATTCCGAGCCGGTGCCGCCGCGCATTGCCGCCGCGTTGCAAGCCATGCGCGAAGGCCGTCCGGTCGTGCTGCAGGACGACCACGACCGCGAGGACGAAGCCGATCTGATCGTTGCCGCCGAACGCCTGACGCCCGAAACGATGGCGCTTTTCATCCGCGAATGCAGCGGCATCGTGTGCCTGTGCCTCTCCGACGAGAAAGTGCGAGCGCTCGAACTGCCGCCGATGGTGAGCCACAACGAAAGCCGCAACCGCACCGCGTTCACGGTCTCGATCGAAGCGCGCGAGGGCGTTAGCACAGGCGTTTCGGCCGCCGACCGCGTGACGACGATCCGCGCTGCGATCGCTCCGAATGCGAAGCCTGCCGATATCGTGCGTCCGGGCCACGTGTTCCCGCTGCGCGCGCAGCAGGGCGGCGTGCTGGCACGCCGCGGCCATACCGAAGGCACTGTCGATCTGGCGGCGCTCGCGGGCCTCGCGCCTGCCGGCGTGCTGTGTGAGCTGATGAACCCCGATGGCACGATGGCGCGCGGCAAGCAGGTCGATGACTTTGCGAAGCTGCACAACCTGCCGATGCTCTCGATTGCCGAACTTGTGGCGTTTCGCGAGTCGCTCGCCACGGCGCGCGAGCGCTGCGCCGAACCGGCCTGAGGCGCGCTGAAGTAGCGGGGTGACAGACGTGGCGCCGCCCGGCGCCGCGACTCGTTTTCACTGCGGCGCTTGCGGCCTCTGCGGCTCGTGCGGTCTGCCCGCGTGCCGCACGCGCAGCCTTACGACTGCACGTCGCCGAATTCGCCGCGTACGCCGGCCTCGACGAGCGCCGGCAGCTCTTCCATGTGCGCCATGATGCGCGTGATGCCCATCTCGCGCAGCACGTCGGCGTAGCCCGAAGGAATGTGGCTCGCGCCCACGAACGCGATCGTCTTCATGCCTGCCGCGCGCGCGGCGTTCAAACCCGAAATGCTGTCCTCGACGACGATGCAACGCGCCGGCTCGACGCCGAGCTGCTTCGCCGCGTGAAGATAGACGTCCGGATAAGGCTTGGGCCGCAAGACCTGCTCGGCACTGAAGATACGCTCGCCGAAGATCGTGTCGAGCCCGGCGCGCCGCACCGAAGCGTGCACGCGCGTGAGCCGGCTGTTCGAAACGACGGCGGCAGGAAGCGTCACCTGGCGCAAGGCGTCGCGCACGCCGTTGATCGGGCTCACCGACTCGGCAATGGCCGCTTCACAACGATGTTCGATCGTCTCGAGAAAGTCGTCGGGCATCGTGAGATTGAAGCGCGCCGCAACGTCAGCGAGAAAGCGCGAGGTCTGCTGGCCAAACGCTGCGTTCACGGCGGCGTGAAAGTCGATGCCGGGAAAGGTGCTGCTGAGCGTTTCGAAGAGAACGCGGTCGGCGATGACTTCGCTGTCGACGAGCACGCCGTCACAGTCGCAGATGAGATGGTCGATCATGCGTGAAACGAGAGGCCGGGCAACGCGCGGCCAGGGGCCGGCGCGCGCGCCTGAGCCAGGCAGGCTGGAAGGTGGAAACCCCCCATGATACGTGCTTTTGCTTTCTGGACGCAGCGCACGCGTGGCCCACGACGCTCAGACGTCGTCCGATGCGTTTGCCGCGCCGGCATCGGCCCACGCTTTCGCTGCGCCAATCGCGCGCTGCCAGCCGGCCAGATACCTGGCGGCATCGTCGCGCGCCAACGAAGGCGTGAAGCGGCGCTCGAGGCTCCAATGTTGCTGGAGTTCGTCGATATCGCGCCAGAAGCCCACCGCGAGTCCGGCCAGATATCCCGCGCCCAGCGCGGTGCTCTCGCTCGAGCGCGGCCGCAACACATTCACGCCCAGCAGATCGGCCTGGAACTGCATGAGCAGATCGTTCGCGCTGGCGCCGCCATCCACGCGCAGTTCGTTCGCGCGCATACCCGAATCGGCCTCCATGGCGGCAAGGACGTCGAACGATTGATACGCGATGGCGTCGAGCGCGGCGCGTGCGATATGCGCCGCGGTCGTGCCGCGCGTGAGCCCGAACACCGTGCCGCGCGCGTGCGCGTTCCAGTGCGGCGCGCCGAGTCCGGCGAATGCAGGGACGAGGTACACGCCGTCGCTGTGCGCCACGCTGGCAGCAAGCGGTTCGATTTCCGCGGCGGTGCGGATGATGCCGAGCCCGTCGCGCAGCCATTGCACCACGGCGCCCGCGATGAAGATGCTGCCCTCCAGCGCATATTGCGTTTGCCCAAGCGCTTGCCACGCGATGGTGGTGACGAGGTTGTGGCTCGACTCGATAGGCCGCGCGCCGGTGTTCATCACGAGAAAGCAGCCGGTGCCATACGTGTTCTTCACCATGCCGGGCTGCAGGCACATCTGCCCGAAGAGCGCCGCATGCTGGTCACCGGCCACGCCGGCAAGCGGGATTTCCGCTGCGAAGAGCGACGCGGCCGTGCGCGCATAGATCTCAGAGGACGAACGCACCTCCGGCAGCATGCTGCGCGGAATCTCGAAGAGCGCGAGCAGGTCGTCGTCCCAGCGCAGCGTGTGGATGTCGAAGAGCATCGTGCGCGCGGCGTTGGTGACGTCGGTGGCGTGCAACGCGCCACGTGTGAAGTGCCACAGCAGCCAGCTGTCCACTGTGCCGAACGCAAGCTGCCCCGCGGCCGCTTTTTCGCGCGCGCCTTCGACATGATCGAGAATCCAGCGGATTTTCGTGGCCGAAAAGTATGCGTCGATCGGCAGGCCGGTTTTCGCGCGCACCATCGGCTCGAGGCCGCGCGCTTTCAATTCGTCGCAATAGCCGGCCGTGCGGCGGTCCTGCCAGACGATGGCGTTGTACACGGGTTGACCCGTTGCACGGTCCCACACGATGGTCGTTTCGCGCTGGTTCGTGATGCCGATGCCCGCAATAGCAGCGGCCCCGACGCCCGCGCGCGTGAGCGCCTCCGCCGCGACGCCTGCCTGGCTTGACCAGATGTCGCGCGGGTCATGCTCGACCCAGCCGGGCCGCGGGTAAAGCTGCGCGAACTCCTTCTGCGCGAGCGCGACGATCGCGCCGCTGCGGTCGAGCAGCAGGGCGCGTGAGCTCGTCGTGCCTTGGTCCAGCGCGAGGATGTACGACTCAGCGTGCGACTGAGGCATCGTCCAGTCTCCTTGGGTGGTGCGCGGCGGTACGCACTGCGGCGGCCTGCCGGCGGCAGGCGCGCGCCGAGGGGCGTGGCATCGAAACCAGCATAGCCCGAAAGCGAATTGCGCTCGACTCGGCCGAACGGTCAGGGTGTCGCTGGCGCGCCTCGGTGCGACAATAACCGGGTCGGGATGCAGTCGTTCTAACCAGTCGAAAACGATAACGAGGCAATCATGCGTGCAATTGCAATGTTCGGTGCGGCCGTGCTGCTCGCGGGGTGCGTGGGCGCGCCGCCGGGCCCGGAAGGCGGGGGGCGCGCACCGTCGCTCGCCGCTTTGCAGCAGATGTGCGGCGGCCAGGCGGTCGATTTCGGTGTGTACGCGCCGGGCGTCTACGCGGCCATGTTCGACGCCTGGGTCGCCAATCGGCGCGGCAGGTTGCCCCAAGACCAGTTTTGCGGCTTCCAGGCACAGCTCGCGCAGCAATACACCACGCTCGGCAAGAGCGGTAACGGAGAGGCGCGGGGCGAGTGGGTGAACTTCCTTAATACGCAGCGCGCGCAGGCGCTGAGCTGGCGGGCGGCGGTCGACCCCACGCTGCGAGCGGGCTAGGCGGGGCGAGGCGTGGCAGGACGTGTGCATGCGCGCGTGCGTGGAGGCACGCGTGGGTGCGAGTCAGCACGCGCCGCGCACGAGGGCATACGAAGGCGCAAAAAAATGGTCACGCGGGCATGAAGCGCGCGGGTCCGCGTGACCATGCACTGCAGGCGCGTACGTCTACTGCCGTGCGCCTGCATCGGGGACGTGCCCGACAAGCCGGGCTCGCGGACGATTCATTCGTCCGCGCAAATCGAAAGAGGGCAATGGAGCCTGTGGCTGGGCGGGCACTTGGCCCGCAGGATCAGGCTACGAACACCGTTTGATGGCGCGCAACGCAGAGTCGCCGATTTCGGTTAGTCGCCATTGCTGAAGGCCTGATGCAAGGCGCTCCAGTTGGACGAGCTGTCGTTCGAGCAAGGCGTCCAGTTCTTCTCGCTCCATGTCGAGCTGGTTGGGGGCGTCCTGTACTAGCAGCAGGGTGGCGAATTCATGCGGACTCAGCATCGTTCTCTCCGTGTTGCCGCATCAGAGGTCGCTGGTTGCGGCCCGCGGGGCGGCGCAGCGACAAGAATGCGGTGGTGTGAGCGAAAGCCTGCGACCGTGCAGATCGAGTGGCCGGAAGGACCGGCCGTCTGGACCGCCTGTGCGCGGCCAAAACGGCATCCAGCCCGGGATCTACCTCGGGGAACTGGAGTGTAGTCAACGCCGCTGCGTTGTACAAACCACGCCCCAAAAATATTCCCTTTGACATTCGAGCCCGCATGCAGCGGTGGTGCGAGCCGTCCTGATTCGCGAAATCACTTGAGGTTCGTACTGCACTGCGGCACGCAATGAGCGAGTCCGCCTTGATCTGCTGCGCATCACGTGCTCGGTGTCGCTCGCAGGTATTCCGTTTGCGCCGCGGCCGGCGAGCGTCACATGACGTAATGCGGGGAAGTCGTCTGTTTCCGGAACTGCGGGGGCCGGGCCCGGTCTGTGCTTTGTGACTGCAGCTACGTGAAACTGCGGCTAAGATTGAAATAGGGATGGCTGGTAATGCTCGCCACGCGTGACTGGCGCAGTTCGCCGGCAGTTCGCCGGGCCTGGGGGCTTCCGGCCAGGCGCCGCGCGTCGTGAGCGAAGATACCGCTTCGGGAGTAGGACACAATGCGTAACGAAAACGAGCCTCGCCATGTGATGCCGTGGCGCATCGAAGACATCGATCTCACACGTATCGACCGTCAACGTGCCGCCGCCAACGAAGACCTGATGCTGCTGCTGAGCGCCTCGTCGTTCATCGAAAGCGGTTCCGATCTTTACACCAGCAACCTGAACGTGTTCTTCAACGGCGACCCCGAGGTCTCCGAGTGGCTCAACCGCGAATGGGAGCCCGAGGAGCTTCAGCATGGACGCGCGTTGAAGACGTACATCCAGTACGTGTGGCCCGAGTTCGACTGGGACGCGGCCTTTCAGAATTTCATCGAAGAGTATTCGAAGACCTGTTCGTTCGAGGAGTTCGAGAAAACGCGAGCGCTCGAAATGGTCGCGCGGTGCGTGGTCGAAACCGGCACCGCCACGCTCTACCGCGCGATCGGCGAGTATTCGGATGAGCCTGTGCTCAAGGAAATCACCGACAACATTCGCAGCGACGAAGTGCGCCACTACAAGCACTTTTTCAGGTATTTCAAGAAGTACAACCAGATCGAAGGGCACGGGCGTCTCGCCGTGCTCGGCGCGCTCATGCGCCGCGTGATGGAAATCAGGAACGAGGATTCCGAGATCGCGCTGCGCCATGTGTACGCGGGCCGCTACCCCGACCGCGTGCGCGACGAGGCCTATAGCCGCGAGCTCACCACGCGCGTCAACAACCTGGTGCGCCACAATCTTTCCGCCGACATGTGCGTGAAGATGCTGCTCAAGCCGCTCAACCTGCCCGCGAAGATCCGGCCGGGCGTGCACTATCCGCTCGCGAAGATCACGCAACTTGTCTTCTTCCGCTAGGACATCGGCGCGCGCGAAAACAAAAAGCCCGCTGCGAGAGCGGGCTTTTTCGTTTCTGGACGCGAAGATCAGCGGTCGCGCTGGCCGTTGCCGTCGCGGCGCGAACTGCCGCCTGGGCGGCCACCGAGCAGCGCGCCCGGGTTGCCTTGTGGCTTGCGTTGTTGCTGGCGGCCCAGTGCGCTTTCGTGCGAAACGCCGCGCTGGCTTTCGCGACGCGTATGCTCGCCGCGCGCACTTTGTGCGCCATGATTCGCACCTTGCTGTTTCACGGGCTTGGCGGTGCGAACGCCGCCGCCGTTCGGGGCCGGCCTGGCCGGGCGCTGGCCGCCGTTGCCGCCGCCGTTGGCTGCTTTCGCGCGGTTGTTTTCACGGCCGCCTTCGCGGTTGCCTTCACGATTCCCTTCGCGGCCACCTTCGCGATTACCGCCGCGCGGCTCGCGCGATTCACGTGCCTGCGCGGGACGTCCGCCGTTCGCGGCATTCGCGCCATTCGACGCACCGCGGCCCTGACCTTGCCCTTGCCCCTGGCGCGGCGAGCGGCCTTGCGGCTGGCTGCGCCGCTGGATCGGCTCAGGCTTCGCGTTCGGGTCCGGCTCGAAGCCCGGAATGACCTCCTGGGGCACCGCACGCTTGATAAGCCTTTCGATGTCCTTGAGCAGTTGATGCTCGTCCACGCACACGAGTGACACGGCTTCGCCCGTTGCGCCCGCGCGGCCGGTGCGGCCGATGCGGTGAACATAGTCCTCGGGCACGTTCGGCAGATCGTAGTTGACGACGTGCGGAAGCTGGTCGATATCGATCCCGCGCGCGGCGATGTCCGTGGCGACGAGCACCTGGAGCGTGCCGTCCTTGAACTCGCTCAAAGCGCGCGTGCGTGCCGACTGGCTCTTGTTGCCGTGAATCGCGAGCGCGCTGATGCCGTCCTTCGTGAGCTGCTCGGCGAGGCGGTTCGCGCCGTGCTTGGTGCGCGTGAACACGAGCACCTGAAACCAGTTGTGCTGGCGGATCAGGTGCGTGAGCAGGTCGCGCTTGCGGTCGCGGTCGACGGGATAGATCTTCTGCGCCACGGTTTCGGCCGTGGTGTTGCGGCGCGCGACTTCAATGAGCGCGGGCGAGTCGAGCAGGTTGTCGGCGAGCGCCTTGATCTCGTCGGCGAAGGTGGCCGAGAAGAGCAGGTTCTGGCGCTTGGGCGGCAGCTTTGCGAGCACGCGCTTGATGTCGTGGATGAAGCCCATGTCGAGCATGCGGTCGGCTTCGTCGAGCACGAGAATCTCGATCTGCGAAAGGTCGATCGTCTTTTGCTGCATGTGATCGAGCAGGCGCCCAGGCGTCGCGACCACGATATCCACGCCGCGCTTCAGGGCGTCGATTTGCGGATTGATGCCCACGCCGCCGAACATCACCGTGGACTTGAGCTTCAGATACTTGCCGTAGGCGCGCACGCTTTCTTCGACCTGCGCGGCGAGCTCACGCGTGGGCGTGAGGATCAGCGCGCGCACCACGCGCTTGCCCGTAGCGGCCGGCGGCATGTCCGTGAGGCGCTGCAGGATCGGCAGCGTGAAGCCGGCGGTCTTGCCGGTGCCGGTTTGCGCGCCGGCGAGCAGGTCGCCGCCGCCGAGCACGGCGGGAATCGCTTGCGCCTGGATGGGCGTCGGCGTGCTGTACCCAAGTTCGTTGACTGCGCGGACCAGCGGTTCGGACAAGCCGAGAGAATCGAAAGACATAAATACCTGTTGTATTGCAGTAGCGCGGGCGTCGCTTCGCGGCCCGAGGGCGCGCTGCGCAGCCAAAGCGGTGTTGCCGGGTCAAATGCGCCAGGCGTTGCCGCTTTTTCGCGTTGTTCGGACGGCGCGCCAGTGCGCGCGCCGCGTTTTTTTCTTCATGGAACGGACGGGTCTAAGAAGACACGTCGTCTGGCGTTAAGTTGCATCGAGCGGCCGCGGACACTGCGGCGGCCGTGCGATGCCCTTGCATTGACGCGTCACGCGACGTAGCGCGCGACGCTCACGAATTGACAGACGCTCCCGGCGAGCACGAACAGATGCCAGATTCCATGTCCGTGCCGGATGCGCTCGTCATTGATGAAAAAATAAATGCCGACGCTGTAAATGACGCCGCCGGCCAGCAACCATGCCGTGCCCGCGGCCGGCAAAGCCTCGATGAGCGGGTGAACCGCCACCACCGCGAGCCAGCCCATCACCACGTAGAGCACCATCGAAAGCGCTCTCGTGCGCCTCCCGAGCGTGAGTTCCTGCACGATGCCAAGGACCGCGAGCCCCCAACTCACGCCGAAGAGCGACCAGCCCCAAGGTCCGCGCAGCGTCACAAGCGTGAACGGAGTATAGCTTCCCGCGATGAGCAGATAGATCGCCGCATGGTCGCACTTTTGCAGCACCGCCTTCAGACGCATGCCGCGCACGCCGTGATACAGCGTCGAGATCGTGTACAACGCGCACAACATCGCCCCGTATACCGCAAAGCTCACGACCTTATAGGCATCGTGATCCAGCGCCGCGAGCGTCACGAGCGAAACGAGCCCCGCTACCGACAACATCGCGCCCACGAGGTGAGTAATGCTGTTCAGACGCTCACCGGCGTGCATGACGACCACTCCTTGTTCTTCTTGAGCGCTACGCGTGCCAGTGGAACATCGTTCCAGCCCGTACGCGCTGTGCTCGACCGCAGCGTTCAAAACCAGGCCTGACGGGCCACGGAACCGTTTTCACCGAACGGCCCGGCGCCAAATAGCGAAGGGCGCAGCCCGCGCTCCGCGGACTGCGCCCTTATCAGGCAACCGTCACTATAACAAACGAGCGTCAGTCGAGCGGAGACGAGCGCAGGTCGGCGACCTGCTGCGGGGACACCGGCGTGCCCTTGTTGCCCCAGGACATGCGGATGAACGTCACAACCGCCGCAACCTCCTGGTTCGAGAGCGACTGCGCGAACGGCGGCATGCCGTAAGGGCGCGGGTTGCCCCCGGTGCTCGGCGGATAACCGCCGTTGAGCACCATGCGGATCGGGTTCACGGCCGAATGCATCTGGATCGACTGATTGTTCGCAAGCGGCGGGAAGTTCGGCGGCATGCCGAGACCGTTCTCCGCGTGGCACTTTGCACACTGGTCATGGTAGATCTTCTGACCTTGCTGCAAGAGTTCGCCACCGAACGCTTCCGAAGTCTCCATCTGCATCGTTTCGGGCGCTTCCTTCTTCTGCGGGATGGTCTTCAGATACGAGGCCATCGCATGGATATCGTCGTCCGAAAGGTATTGCAGGCTGTTGTGGATCACGTCCGCCATCGGGCCGAACACGGCGCCGCGCGAGGAAACGCCGGTCTTCAGGAGGCTCGCGATGTCCTTGATGTCCCAGTCGCCGAGGCCGCCTTCGCTGCCCGTGAGCGACGGCGCGTACCAGTTCTGCAGCGGGATCAGGCCGCCCGCGAAGGCCGCCGAGTTGACCGGGCCGCCCACCGCGTTGATCGACGTGTGGCACATGCCGCAGTGGCCGAGGCCTTCCACGAGATACGCGCCGCGGTTCCATTCGACCGACTTGGTCGGATCGGGCTTGTACTCACCCTCGCGGAAGAACAGCGTGCGCCAGCCGATCAGCAGGTTGCGGTTGTTGAACGGGAACTTGAGCTCGTGCGGACGGCTAGGCACGTTGACAGGCGGGACCGAGCGCAGATAGGCGAAGATCGCGTCGGCGTCGGCGCGCGTGACCTTGGTGTAGCTCGCGAACGGGAACGCCGGATAGAGCAGGCTGCCGTCCTTCGAGCGGCCCGTGTGCATGGCGCGATAGAAGTCGTCGGCGCTCCACTTGCCGATGCCGTACTGGTCGTCGGGCGTGATGTTGGGCGTGTAGAGCGTGCCGAACGGCGTGGCCATCGGCAGGCCGCCCGCGAACATCTGGCCGCCGCGCACGGTGTGGCACGCGATACAGTCGCCGGCGCGCGCGAGGTACTCGCCCTTCTTGATGAGATCGGCCTGGTCGTCGGGCGTCGCGGCAAGCGCTGCGCCATTTTGCAGATAGTGGGTGCCCGACCAGAGCACCGGTACGAGGGCCGCGGCGGCGGCCACGACGACGGCGGAAAGTGCGAACAGCGACTTGCGGTTCATATTGGCTGTCTCCCCGGCGCCTTATTGCGGTTCGCTGCCGCAAGCAAGCGGCGTCTTGAGTGAGCCAGCCGGCGCCGGCACGGGGTTCTGCGGCGCGCTCTGCGTCGAGAGCCAGGCCGCGACCGCGTTCACATCCTGGTCGGTGAGGCGCGTGGCGATCTCATGCATGCAGTCGGGCGCCTTCGCATGCCGCGAGCCCGAGCGCCAGGCGCCGATCTGCGCGCTGATGTAGTCCATGTGCAGACCGACCAGACCCGGGATGGCCGGTTCCATGCCGGTGAGCTTCGCGCCGTGGCAGGCCGCGCAGGCAGGCACCTGCTTGGCCGGGTCGCCGTGCAGCACGATCTGCTGGCCGCGCGCGAGCGTGTCGCTACCGACCGAAGGCTTCGCGGGCGGCGGGTAGGGCGGCCGCTGCTGCGAGAAGTATGTCGCGATCTCGTGCAGGTAGTCGTCGGAGAGATAGGTGACCAGATAATTCATCGGAGGGTACTTGCGGCGACCCTCGCGGAAGTTCATTAGCTGGTTGAACAGGTACTCGGCCGGTTTGCCGGCGAGACGCGGGAAGTAGTCGTTGTCGGTGCCCTCGCCGTGCGCGCCGTGGCACGCGATGCAACCCTGCACGCGTGCGGCGATCGTGTCGGGGGCTTTGGGCTGCGGCGCCGAGGCCGCCGTCTGGGCATATGCAGCGCTGAGAACGCCGGTCGACCCGAGCAAAAGTGCTGCTGCCAGAGGCGCGACGAGCGGAATGAGCGGTCGGAAGATACGTCTTGGGGACACGCGTAACTCCATCTTTATCGTGGACCTGACCAGGCTTCGAACGGCCCGGCTTCCAGGCTGCGCGCGATGAAAACAGAAGACCGAGCGCGCTGCGGCGACGCAGCAGATTCTAGCATCGGGAACTCATAGTGACCATTTGCCACATGCGCCACAAGACCCACACGACGCCTTCGACGCAACATCGCGACGTGCTTGCGGCCAATAGTCGCGGCGCTGCCGGTTATGATTCTGCACCTGTTCGCCGATCGGTGACACGGGGTTGTCCCGCACCCGCGCCACACCCGCCGAGCCGCGCGTCGCTGAGTTCATGCATGACCTCATGCCATGCGCATTCCGAAGCCGCGTTCAGTCTCGTGGCCCGGCTCGATGCTCGCGCATGGAATCCGCGTTGAACCTGCTTCGAATCCGCATTCAAGTTGCATTGAACCGAACGGTGCGGCGCCTATCGAAGCAGGCACGCTTGCGGACGTGCGAAGCGATGCGTTGTGATGCGTCTGTGTCCTGCCGTTGCTGTTTTCATGTTGTTTCCTTGCCACTTGTCTCGATGACTCCAATTGCACTTTTCCTATCGTTGCATCAAGCCGACCTTTCCACTTCGCGCGAAGTCCGCGCGACCCGCAACACGCGTGAGGGCGAGGTCCGATGAAAGCTGACTGGCTCTGGATCGGGCAGGTCGCCATGGCGGCCATCGTCAACATTGCGTACGCCTTCGCGCTCGGCTCGGCGTTCTATGGCGCGTGGCTCGAGAAGGATGGCCGCACGGCCGTCGCGCCCGCGCGCCTTGCATGGCTGCGTGCGCAACGCTCGCTGCGCGCCTCGGCGGTCGTGCTCGTCGCGGCGCTCATCATGTGGATGCTTTACGAAAGTGCGTCGGTCAGCGGCGAGTCGTTGCCCGGCGCGTTCGGCGTGGTCAGCACGGTGCTCTCGCAAACGCATGTCGGCCACGCGTGGTCCGTTGCTTTCGCGGGTGCGCTCGTGCTGCTCGGCTGCGCATTCGCGGCCTCGAGCGTGGCGCGTGACGGCGTGCTGTGGCTCGCGCTCGTCGCCATCGCCGCAGGGCGTGCGGGGCTCGGGCATGCCGCGGATGCGGGCTTCGCTTCGGCGGCGCTCGGCCTTCATACGCTGCATGTGCTGAGCGCGAGCGCGTGGAGCGGCATCGTCATGGCGGGCGGTCTTGCTGTCCTGCCGGCACTCGGCGCATCGACGGCGCGCGGCGTGTTGATCCGCACGGCGGGGCAGGTCTCGAACGTGGCGTTCTTCGCGGTGGGCTTCGTGATCGCGACGGGCGTGTTCAACGCGCTGCGCGGCAGCGGCGGTTCGCTCGACGCCATCGTGGACAGCACGTGGGGCCGGGTGCTGCTGCTCAAGATCGCGCTCGTCGTGCTCGCGCTCGTGATGGGCGGCTTCAACCGGCTCGTGGCGATGCCGGAGTTGCGGCGCGCGGCGTCGACATCGGCGGCGCGCCGCTTCGTCAACGTGATCCATCTCGAAGCGATCGTGATGATCGGCGTGCTGGTGACTGCCGCTGCGCTCGCGCACAGCGTGCCGGGCTATGTGTTGCAGGGCTGAAACGTCGCCCGTGGCGCTTCGCTGAAACTTACTCGTAGCCGAGACGGTGACTCAGGATGGGGGCGCAGAAGAGGGCGATGGCGCAACCTGCGGCGTTGCCTTCGAGTTCCGCTAACGCCGCCACGGACGAAGGATTCGCGATCAGCGCGAGCAGTTGCGGCGCGCACCATAAGGCCGCGGCGCCGATCGCGGCGTATTCCACCCAGCCGATGCGCCAGCCGCGCGCGAAGGCAATGGCGCCAGCGAGCACGCGCATGAAGCCGAAGGCGACGAGTGCGCCTACGGCGGCTTGTTCGCGGATGAGATAGTCGGGAAGCGACGCGTCCATGGAAACCCTTGCAATACCGAAGTTGGGTTGCAAGGGAATCTGCAAGGAGCAGGCCAGCGAGTGGCGCTTGCTGGCGACGAATGTGCTCGATGATGGCCGCGCCTTGAGTGGCGCGGCTTTCCATGAACTGGCTGTGTGCGCAAACGACATAAGCCGATTGCGCGATTCGCTAGCGTGCGCGCCAGAGCGCGCAAAGGGGCGCGAAATGTTACGTCGCCGAAACGCGCGGCCTTGAGCGTGTCACGTTACGTTGCGTGCCGCGCGTTTGACGCTCGTCTGCGCATCACCATTCGGCGACGCTGCCATCCTCGTGACGCCACACCGGATTGCGCCAGCGGTGACCGGTCTTTGCCATCTCGCGCACCTTCTCCTCGTTCACGTCGATGCCAAGACCCGGGCCCTGCGGAATCGAAACGAAGCCGTCTTCGTACTTGAATACTTCGGGATTCCTGATGTAGTCGAGCAGGTCGTTGCCCTTGTTGTAGTGGATGCCGAGGCTCTGCTCCTGGATGAACGCGTTGTAGCTCACCGCGTCGATCTGCAGGCAGGTGGCGAGCGCGATCGGCCCGAGCGGGCAGTGCAGCGCGAGCGCGACGTCATAGGCTTCGGCCATTGCGGCGATCTTGCGGCACTCGGTGATGCCGCCCGCGTGCGACGCGTCGGGCTGGATGATGTCTACGTAACCGCCTGCGAGAATGTGCTTGAAATCCCAGCGCGAATAGAGACGCTCGCCCAGCGCGATCGGCGTGCTCGTCTGGTTGACGATATCGCGCAGCGCCTCGACGTTCTCGGAGAGCACAGGCTCCTCGATGAACATCAGCTTGTACGGATCGAGCTCTTTCGCGAGCACCTTGGCCATGGGCTTGTGTACGCGGCCATGGAAGTCCACGCCAATGCCGACGTTCGGGCCCACGGCCTCGCGCACGGCCGCGACGTTGTTGATGACGCCTTGCACCTTGTCGAACGTGTCGATGATCTGCAACTCTTCCGAGCCGTTCATCTTCACGGCCTTGAAGCCGCGCTCAACCACGGCGCGCGCGTTGTTGGCCACGTCGCTCGGGCGGTCGCCGCCGATCCACGAATACACCTTGATCTTGTCGCGCACCTGGCCGCCGAGCAGCGCGTGCACGGGCACGCCATGATGCTTGCCCTTGATGTCCCACAGCGCCTGATCGACGCCGGCAATCGCGCTCATCGAGATCGGGCCGCCGCGATAGAAGCCCGCGCGGTACATCACCTGCCAGTGGTCCTCGATCAACAGCGGGTCCTTGCCAATCAGGTAGTCGGCGAGTTCATCGACGGCAGCGGCCACCGTATGCGCGCGGCCTTCGACGACCGGCTCGCCCCAGCCGACGATCCCCTCGTCGGTTTCGATCTTCAGAAAGAGCCAGCGCGGCGGGACGACGAAGGTTTCGAGCTTGGTGATTTTCATGCAGTGTCTCCATGACCTGAGCGGTAGGGCGGCGCTCGCGCCACGCGCGAGCAGCATCATCTTCAACCGCACATGCTACTGCAAAATTCGCCTTTAAGTGCTATTAATAGTATTATTTTGCAACCCTTCCCAATATCCAGGAGAACCGCGATTCAACGCGATCTGCACGGCACCGTGGCCTACGAACTCGGCAGCGCGATCCTGCGCGGCGACTATCCGCCCGCGACGGTGCTGCCGCGCGAGGCCGAACTCATGGCAACCTTCGACGTAAGCCGCACGGTGCTGCGCGAGGCGCTGCGCACACTCACCTCGAAAGGGCTCGTGGAGTCGCGTCCACGAGTGGGCACGCGAGTGCGTGCGCGCGAAGCGTGGAACCTGCTCGACGCCGACGTGCTCGACTGGTACGCGCGCGTGGCGCCGCCGCTCGCTTTCGCGCTCAAGCTCCAGGAAATGCGCGAAATGATCGAGCCTTTCGCAGCCGGACTGGCCGCAAGCGCGCACGATGCCGACGCGCTTGCGTCGATCGCCGCCGCGCACGAGGCCATGGCCGAAGCGCGCAATGTGGACGAATGGGTGCGCGCGGACCTGCGCTTTCATCTCGCGGTGTTGGGCGCTTGCCGCAATGAATTGCTGGTGCCGCTCGGCACGCTGATCGAGCGCACGCTCGAAGGCCAGTTGCGCGTGAACGCGAAGCGCGCCGAGGTGTTCAATGCGGCGCTGCCCGACCACACCCTCGTGTACGACGCGATCGCGCACCGCGACGCCCTAGCGGCGAGCCGCGCGATGGCGGCGCTGTTGCGTGTGACGCGCGAGCGTATCGAGAGCTGAATGGGTGCGCCCGCAACGAAGATAGCAGTCCTCAGCGCGCCTCCACAGGCATCCGCGAGAGGCCGAGCACTCCTTGCAGGATGGCGGCGCGCGACTGGCCAAGGATCTGACCTTGCCAGAGTGCATCATCAAAGCAGAACGTAGCGCGGATCTGCTCGCGAATGCCGGCGGCCTCAGGCGCGGCCGGATGGCAGCGCACCCACACATCGGCGCGCAGCATATGCAGCATCGGCACGAGCGGCACGGTGCCGAACTCGATTGCAATCGCCGTTGTCTGCGCTTGCGGGCAGGTCGTGCGCAGCGTATCGAAAATTGGGCCGCCCACGTTCGACGCGATCGTCGTGCCGTCGAGCGGACTTGCCACGTCGGCGCCCCACCAGGCACGCGCGCGCCCCAGCTCCGCTGCATCGATGCGGCCTGCGCAAATCTTCTCGCCATGCCCGGCCGGACCGAGGCCGGTATGAAAGTCGATCCAGCCGATTTGCTCGCACTGGCTCGCGTGTTGCGCGAGCAGCGTCTGCAGCAGGCGGGTGCTCCATACGTGCCGATCGCCGCCATAAAACAGGCCGTCCGCATGGTGGTACTGGCCCGTCGTCAGCGCGCGTTGATAGGCGGGTTCGCCGTGGCTTGCAATGTAGCTGGCGATTGCCTCGGCGTTGCCGGCGGAAGGCGGCCATTGCGGCGGCACGAGCAGCGCGTGCAGCGCCTCGTAGTCCTCGTTGCGCGGAACCGGATGCGCGAAATCGATGCTGTTGCGATTGAGGTCGACGTTGTCCTCGTTCGTGCGCGAGAGCCACGAAAAGCCATACGGGTTGATCGCGTGCACGACGAGCACGGCCACGCCGAGCGCGGCGAGGCGCACCTGCAGCGCGGCGTCGCCGAGCAACGCCGTTTGCGCCGCGCTCCCACAAAATCCTTCGACGCCATGCGTGCCGGACGTCAGCACGAGCAGGCGCTTCGCGTCGGCGGGGCCGAGTCGAACGACATCGGTCGCGAGCGCCTCGCCTTCGCGCCCTTCCAGCTCGGGGATCACGTGGCTCGCGAGCGCCAGGCCGCGCGCGGCGGCAGCGCCCATGAACCGGGCGCGTGCCTCGCTGTAAGTGGTCGAAAACAGGGAAGCCATGTGTGCTTATTTCGTGAGGAAGGCTTCGACGAGGCGAACCCAGTACGTCGACCCCAGTGTGAGCACGTCGTCGTTGAAATCGTAGCTCGTGTTGTGCAGCATGCACGGGCCGAGGCCGTGGCCGTGCGCGCGATGGTCGCCGGTGCCATTGCCGATATACGCGTAGCAGCCGGGGCGCTCGAGCAGGAAGAACGAAAAGTCTTCCGCGCCCATGGTGGGGTCGATATTGCGCACCACGTGGTTGGCCCCGACGACCTCCTTCATGACGTCGAGCGCGAAGTGCGTTTCGGCTTCGGTGTTGACCGTCGGCGGATAGTTGCGGTGGAACGAGAACTCCACCGTGCAACCGTAAGCGGCTGCCGTTGCTTCGGAGAACTCACGCATGCGCTTCTCGATCAGGTCGAGCACGTCGATCGAGAACGTCCGCACGGTGCCGGCCAGCGTCGCCGTGTCGGGAATTACGTTGACGGCCTCGCCTGCCTGCATCTGCGTGATCGAGAGCACGGCGGCGTCGATCGGGCGCTTGTTGCGCGTCATGATGCTTTGCAGGCCCGTCCCGATCTGCATGGCGGTCAGCACGGGATCGATGCCGTCTTGCGGAATGGCGGCGTGCGCGCCCGTTCCCTTCACGACGATGCGAAACTCGTTGCTCGACGCCTGGGTCGCGCCCACGCGCGCACCGAAGCTGCCCGCGGCGAGGCCCGGCCAGTTGTGCAGGGCGAAGACCGCATCGACGGGAAACTTCTCGAAGAGGCCGTCTTCGAGCATGGCCTTCGCGCCGCCGCCGCCTTCCTCGGCGGGCTGGAAGATGAACACCACGGTGCCGTCGAAGTTGCGATGCTGCGATAGATGCTGCGCCGCGCCGAGCAGCATCGCCGTGTGGCCGTCGTGCCCGCACGCGTGCATCTTGCCCGCGTGCTTCGATGCGTGCGCAAACGTGTTGAGTTCCTGGATCGGGAGCGCGTCCATGTCGGCGCGCAGGCCGATGGTTTTCGTGCCGGTGCCGTTGCGCAGCACGCCGACGACGCCGGTCTTGCCGAGGCCGCGCGTGACTTCGATGCCCCAGGACTCGAGCCGTTCGGCGACGAGCGCGGACGTGCGATCTTCTTCGTAGCGCAGTTCGGGATGGGCGTGGATGTCGCGGCGAATGGCTTGCAGTTCGGCTTCGGCTGCGGCGATTTCGGCGATGATGGTCATGAGACTCCCTTCGTTTCGGTGATGATGCGCGGCAGCCGCCGGCACGACGGCTGCGCGATGGATGGCGAATGCGTCGCGCCGCCTAAAGCAAGGGCTGGCGCGAGCGGTCCTTCAGCAAGAGCAGGGTGATGAGGCCCACGGCGGCGCCGAAGAGGCCGTAGTAGACGACGGAGAGCTTGTCGCCGGTCCAGCCGATCAGCAGCGTGGCGATCGCGCCGGCGAACCCGCCGAAGATCATCACCGCAAAGTTGTAGCCAATGGCGAGCGACGTGGCGCGCACGCGTGCCGGAAAGAGCTCGCAGACGAAGGCGCAGTACGCGCCCTGGAACAGGCCGAGCGAGAGCATCAGGCAGCATTGCACGAAGATCAGCACGGGCAGCGTGGGCACCGCGCTCACGAGCCGAAAGAGCGGATACGCGACGATCAGGCTGATCAGCGCGGAGGCCACCATCGGCTTCTTGCGGCCGACGGCGTCCGAGATGCGGCCCGACGCGAGCGTGCCGACGATATAAGCGAGCGCGGCGCACAGCGACGCGATCACGGAGCTTTGGAACGACATGCCAAGCGAGCGCGTGGCATAGCTCGGCATGTAGTAGTAGAAGAGGTAGGTGCCGATCGTGCCGTACACCGTCAGACCGAAGCCCGCGAGCACCTGGCGCCAGTGCGAAACCAGCGATTCGAGAAAGGGCGAGCGCTTCGGGCGCGTCTCGTGGCGCGCGTCGCTGAACACGGGCGATTCGTCGAGGCGCGAGCGCACGTAAAGCCCCACGGGCACGATGAGGAGGCCGATCGCGAACGGAATGCGCCAGCCAAACGCGCTGATCTGGTCGGGCGTGAGCGTCTGCGTGATGGCGACGCTCACCGCCGCGCCGAGCAGCATGGCGCAGGCCTGCGCGATCATCTGGAAGCTGCCGTACACGCCGCGGCGTTCGACGGGAGCGTGCTCGACCAGAAACGCCGTCGCGCTGCCCACTTCGCCGCCCGCCGAAAAGCCCTGCAGAAAACGCCCGACGAGCATGAGGACCGGCGCCGCGAGGCCGATCTGCGCGTACGTGGGCGCGAGCGTGATGACCGCCACGCCGAGCGCCATCACGAAAATCGTGATGAGCAGGGCAGCCTTGCGGCCGTGCCGGTCTGCGTAGTTGCCGAGCAGGATGCCGCCGAGCGGGCGCGTCAGGAAGCCGACGCCGAACGTGGTCCACGTCGCGAGCAGCGCGGCGGTGGGGTTCTCGCTCGGGAAGAATTGCTTCGCGATGACGGCGGCGAAGAATGTGAAGACTGTGAAGTCGAACCACTCGAGCGCATTGCCGATGGTTGCGACCGCAATCACACGCAGGTCGATTCCGCGCGCTGCGCTGGGCGTGTGTGCCGGCGTGGCTGCACCGGCAGTTTCAATTGAGAACCCCATCCGGACGTCTCCTCCAGTTGCTGGTCTGACTGACTGATGCTTTGCCTTGTGGCTTCTGTTGACTGGCTTTCGCGTGGAATCATTCTGGTTGCACAGGTAATCAAAAAAAAGTGATATTTTCTGAAACGTAACTTCAGGAAATTTGATGAATTGGATGAGAAAACGGGAGGCGTGAACCTGTGAGTACATTGCGATTTCTGCGCGCGTTCGACGCCATTGCCCGCTACGGCTCGTTTGCGCTCGCCGCTGAGCATCTGTCGCTGACCCAGTCGGCGATCAGCATGCAGATGCGCTCGCTCGAGGAAACGTTCGGCCAGCAGCTTTTCGACCGGGCGGGGCGCACCGTCGTCCTCAACGCGATGGGCAAGGCGCTGCTGCCGCACGCCCAGGAGATGCTCGCGCAGTACGAGGCGATGCGCGTGCTGGCGGCCGGACTCGAAGCACAGACAGGGCCGGTGACGATCGGCGCGGTGGAGTCGGCCGTGAGCGCGCTCGCCCAGGCCGTGGCGAAGCTCAAGACCGCGCGGCCGAGCCTGGAGATCCGCATCGTAACGGCGAGGTCGATCGAACTCGCCGCGCAACTCGATGCGGGCGACATCGATTGCGCCGTGCTCGTCGATACACCGGGACGGCGCTCGGCACGCGTGCGCTGGACGCCGCTGTACACCGAGCCTGTTGTCGCACTGGTTCCGGCGGGTTTGAAATCGGGATCGGTGGCGCAACTGCTGAACAACGAACGGTTCCTGCGCTTCGACAGCACGCAGCGAACGGGCATCGTGATCGACCGCGCGTTGCGCCGGCGCCGCTACAAGGTCAACGTGTTTCTCGAACTCAGTTCACTGGAAGGCGTGGCTGCGCTGGTGAGGCAGGGTGTGGGCGTGACGGTCGTGCCGCTCTTGCGCAACTCCAGCTGGGCCCACGATGAAGCGCTGCGCGTGCTGCCCTTGCCGGGCGAGACGGAATTTCGCAGTGTGGGGATGCTCGAGCGTGCAGAGCACGAGAAGAAGCACATCACGGCGTTGATCGCGCAACAACTCGTGGCGGCGGTTTGATGGGGTTTGAGGCCGGAGAAATGACAAAGGCCGCTGCCCTTGCGGGACAGCGGCCTTTCTACAACTGGTGGCGAATCAGGGATTCGAACCCCGGACCTGCGGATTATGATTCCGTCGCTCTAACCGGCTGAGCTAATTCGCCGAAGAAAATGATTATGGCTATACGGCCGGAATCTGTCAACCCCTCTCGCCGTCTTTTTTCAAACTAGCGCCCGCGGGCCGAAAAGCCTCGCCCAGCAGACGCCCAAAATCTCCCTCAATCCTGCGCGTAAATATCCGAGTCCTTGGTTTCCTTCACGAACAGCATGCCGATCACGAAGGTGCCCAGCGCGATGATGATCGGATACCAGAGGCCCGAGTAAATGTCGCCTCGCGCCGCCACGATCGCGAACGCCGTCGCAGGCAGGAAGCCGCCGAACCAGCCATTGCCGATGTGATAGGGCAGCGACATCGAGGTGTAGCGGATCCGTGTGGGGAACATCTCCACCAGCATCGCCGCAATCGGCCCGTACACCATGGTCACGAAGATCACGAGGATCGTCAGCATCACCACGGTCATCGGCCAGTTGAGCTGCGCGGGGTCGGCCTTCAGCGGATAGCCAGCCGCCTTCAGCGTGGCCGCCAGTGTTTTCTCGAACGTCGCACCGGCTTCCTTGGCGCCTGGAGCCCGGCCATCAAACGTGTCGATGGTCGTATCGCCCACCTTGATCTGCGCGAGCGTGCCTGCCGGAGCGGCCACGTTCTCGTAGTTCAGGCCAGCCTTCGAAAGCGCGCTCTTGGCGATGTCGCACGAACTCGTGAACTTCGAGGTGCCCACCGGGTTGAACTGGAACGAGCATTCGTCCGGATTCGCGATCACGACGATCGGCGCGCGCTGCGTAGCGGCTTCGAGCGCCGGGTTCGCGTAGTGCGTGATCGCCTTGAAGATCGGGAAGTAGGTGAGCGCCGCGATCAGGCAGCCAGCCATGATGATGGGCTTGCGGCCGATCTTGTCCGAAAGCGCACCGAAGAACAGGAAGCACGGCGTGCCGATCAACAGCGCCAGCGCGATCAGGATGTTGGCGCTCGAACCGTCCACCTTGAGCGTTTGCGTGAGGAAGAAGAGCGCATAGAACTGGCCCGTGTACCAGACCACGGCCTGGCCGGCCGTTAGGCCGAAGAGGGCGAGCAGCACGACCTTGAGGTTCTTCCACTGGCCGAACGCTTCCTTGATCGGTGCCTTCGAAACCTTGCCTTCCGCCTTGATGCGCTTGAACGCCGGCGATTCGTCGAGTTGCAGACGGATCCACACCGAAACGGCGAGCAGCAGGATCGAGGCGACGAACGGAATGCGCCAGGCCCACGCGGCGAACTGCTCTTCGCCGACGAAGGTGCGCACGCCGAGGATCACGAGCAGCGAGAGGAACAGGCCGAGCGTCGCGGTCGTCTGGATCCACGAGGTGTAGAAGCCGCGGCGTCCGGGCGGCGCGTGTTCAGCGACATAGGTCGCTGCGCCGCCGTATTCGCCGCCGAGCGCGAGACCTTGCAGGAGCCGCATGGCGATGAAGATCACCGGCGACGCAATGCCGATCGCCGCGTAGCCGGGCAGGAAACCGACCACGAAGGTCGAGAGACCCATGATGACGATCGTGACGAGGAACGTGTGCTTGCGGCCCACGAGGTCGCCGAGGCGCCCGAACACGATCGCGCCGAACGGGCGCACGGCAAAGCCGGCGGCGAAGCCGAGCAGTGTGAAGATGAAGCCGGCAGTGGGATTGACGCCGGAAAAGAAGCTCTTGCTGATGAAGGCCGCGAGCGACCCTGCCAGGTAGAAGTCGTACCACTCGAACACGGTGCCGAGCGACGACGCGAAGATCACGCGTTTTTCGTCGCTGGTCATCGGCGCGTGCGAGACTTGTCCGCCAACGGTTGCCATATATGTCTCCAGTATTGATATGCGTGTGGTCCGTCGGGCAGGCGACGCTTAAGACCCGCGGTCCTGCGGAGCATTATTGGAATGGAAACTTACGGGCTTCTGACGCGAGTGAGGGTTTCTGAGTGAGGTGTAGGAGTGGGGTCTAATCGGTCATGTTCGCTGAATCCACCGTCAAGATTGCGCATTGATATGCGAACGTCTTTTAACGTGCGGATTTTAGTTCGCGTATTGCGTATTGGATAAGGGTAAGTCCCATCCCCGTTTTCTGACGCGATCCGTCAGTTCCGCCGAGTTTTCGCTGTCCAGGCGGCGGTGATGTCGCTCAAGCTTGCGCGCGCAGCCGCAGCGTCACGCGCACGAGCGTCCCCGCGAGGCGTGGCGTGTCCTGGTAGACGTGATCGTCGATGGTGAGCGTGCCGGCGTGCATCGTGGCGATCTCGCGCACGATCGCGAGCCCCAGGCCACTGCCTTCGCCGTCGCGCCCGAGAATGCGGTAGAAGCGCTCGAGCACGCGCTCGCGCTCGGCCGGCGGAATGCCCATGCCCGTGTCTTCCACCTCGAGATGCACCACGCCCGCCATGGGTTCGGGCCGCACGCGCACGGTGATGCGTCCGCCCGCGGGCGTATAGCGGATCGCGTTGTCGATGAGGTTCGAGAGCATCTCGCGCAGCATCACCGGGTTGCCGTCCACTTCGACACGCGCCGGCGCGACGCCCTCGTCTCCCTCGCTCCCGTACGCCATTTCGGGGCCTTCGTAGCCGAGGTCCATCTGTTTGGCGAGCGCCGGCTGCACCCAGTCCCGCACCGCGTGGCGCGCCACGTCCGCCACATCCACCGGCGTGAAGATCTGCCCGGACATACGGTTTTCCGCACGCGCGAGCGCGAGCAGTTGCGTGACGAGCCGCGCGGCGTGCTCGGAACTCGTCGCGATCTGCTCGAGCGAGCGGTGCACTTCGGCAGGCGCGTCCTGGCGCAGCGCGAGTTCGGCCTGAGTGCGCAGGCCTGCGAGCGGCGTCTTCATCTGATGCGCCGCGTCGGCGATGAAGCGTTTTTGCAGCTCCATGTTCTGTTCGAGACGCGTGAGCAGGTCGTTGAACGAGGTGACGAGCGGCTCGATTTCGGGCGGTGCGCGGCGCGCTTCGAGCGGCGAAAGATCGTCGGGGCGGCGCATGCGGATGTTCGACTGCAGCGCGTGCAAGGGAGCCAGGCCCCGCGAGAGGCCGAACCACACGAGCAGGATCGCGAGCGGCAAGATCACGAACTGCGGCAGGATCACGCCCTTGATGATGTCGTTGGCAAGCTGGCGGCGCTTGTCGAGCGTTTCCGCGACCTGCACGAGCACCGGTTGACCTTGCCGGTCGCTGGCGCTGAGATGCGTGGGCTCCACTGTTGTATAGGCGACGCGGATGTCGACGCCACGTAGCGTGTCGTCGCGGAACTCGACGAGGCCGGGCGGCGGGCGGTCGTCGTCGTGCGGCAGCGGCATGTCGCGGTCGCCGCCGATCAGCTCGCCGCGGCTGCCGAGCACCTGGAAGTACACGCTGTCGACGTTATCGGCGCGCAGGAAGTCACGCGTGGAGGCGGGCAGTGTGAGCTCGGCCACGCCGTTCACGGGCTGGATCTGGCGCGCGAGTACATAGGCGTCGGTTTCGAGCGCGCGGTCGAAGGGGCCGTTGGCGATCGACTTCGCCACGAGATAGGTGACTGCGATGCTCATCGGCCAGAGCAGCAGCAGGGGCGCGAGCATCCAGTCGAGAATCTCGCCGAAAAGCGAGCGAGGGCGCGCCTCGGCGGCGGCTTCTGCTTCGTCGGGCGGGGCGAACGGGTTGGCGTAGCGGGCGTCGCGCGCGTTGTCGTCGAGGGCGTCGGCCGTAAATGCGGACGCGCTGGAGGCGCTTTCGCCGGCCATGCCCTCGGCACCCTTGGGCGGCACCGCGCGCGCGATGGGAGGACGTCCGGCCATCGTCGATCCCGCTTACTTGAAATAGTGGCTGGCGGGCATCGCCGGCGAGGCGTCAGGTGCGCCGGCCTCGCCCCGGGCGCTCGGCTGGCCGGCGCCGGCTTGCGTTTCCTTCGCCTCCTTTTCGAGGCAGTAGCCGAGCCCGCGCACGGTCACGATGCGCACGCCGCCGGCTTCCAGCTTCTTGCGCAGCCGGTGCACGTAGACCTCGATGGCGTTGTTGCTGACTTCCTCGCCCCATTCGCACAGATGATCGACGAGCTGTTCCTTCGAAACGAGGCGCCCGAGCCGCTGCAGCAGCACTTCGAGCACGCCCAGTTCGCGCGCCGAAAGATCGAGCACCTGATCGTTGATGCGCGCGATGCGCCCCACCTGGTCGAACGCAAGCGCGCCATGGCGCACCACGGTCGGGCCGCCGCCCGCGCCGCGCCGTGTGAGCGCACGCACGCGCGCTTCGAGCTCGTTGAGCGCGAAGGGCTTGGCCATGTAGTCGTCGGCGCCGAGATCGAGGCCTTTCACGCGCTCGTCCACGCTGTCGGCGGCGGTGAGGATCAGCACGGGCAGGTTGGAATTGCGCGCGCGCAAACGGCGCAGCACTTCGAGGCCCGGCATTTTCGGCAGGCCGAGATCGAGGATCAGCAGGTCGAACGACTGCATCGACAGGGCAGTATCGGCATCCACGCCGCTACGCACGTGATCAACGGCATAGCCCGATTGGCGGAGTGATCTTACGAGCCCGTCCGCGAGTATGCTGTCGTCTTCGGCAATGAGGATTCGCATGTTGCGCCAGCGTCGCCTTCGAGGCCTTTTGGCCTCGTAGCACCCGCGCCGCGCCGCGTCTTTGAAGGCGCGGTCAGGCGACGCGCGGCGGTCTCCCGAAATTCGCGGTTCTGGATCGCCAGAAAGGCTTGCCAAAACCACTGTTTTTTTATACAGTGTCTGCGTTCGTGTGCATTAGCCCGAATTAGGCGTGCGCATGGTCACGAGACGCCGTTCATCATAGCAAAGGACGATTCATGGAAGATAGCAAGAAAGGCTCGGCTGGGCTGACTGCTGAAAAGAGCAAGGCGCTGGCCGCCGCGCTCGCGCAGATCGAAAAGCAGTTCGGCAAGGGGTCGATCATGCGACTCGGCGACGGCGACGCGGTCGAGGACATCCAGGTAGTCTCCACCGGCTCGCTCGGCCTCGACATCGCGCTCGGCGTGGGCGGTTTGCCGCGCGGCCGGGTGGTCGAGATCTACGGTCCGGAATCGTCGGGCAAGACCACGCTCACGCTGCAGGTGATCGCCGAAATGCAGAAGCTCGGCGGCACGGCGGCGTTCATCGACGCGGAACACGCGCTCGACGTGCAATACGCCTCCAAGCTCGGCGTGAATGTGCCCGAACTGCTCATCTCGCAACCGGACACGGGCGAGCAGGCGCTCGAAATCACCGACGCGCTGGTGCGCTCGGGCTCGATCGACATGATCGTGATCGACTCGGTCGCGGCGCTCGTGCCGAAGGCCGAAATCGAAGGTGAAATGGGCGACTCGCTGCCGGGTCTGCAGGCGCGTCTGATGTCGCAGGCGCTGCGCAAGCTCACCGGCACGATCAAGAAGACGAACTGCATGGTGATCTTCATTAACCAGATCCGCATGAAGATCGGCGTGATGTTCGGCAACCCGGAAACCACCACGGGCGGCAACGCACTCAAGTTCTACTCGTCGGTGCGTCTGGACATTCGCCGCATTGGCTCGATCAAGAAGAACGACGAAGTGATCGGCAGCGAAACGCGCGTGAAGGTCGTGAAGAACAAGGTCTCGCCGCCGTTCCGCGAAGCCGTGTTCGACATTCTCTACGGCGAGGGCATTTCGCGTCAGGGCGAAATCGTCGACCTCGGCGTGCAGGCCAAGATCGTCGACAAGGCGGGTGCGTGGTACAGCTATAACGGCGAGCGCATTGGCCAGGGCAAGGACAACGCACGCGAATTCCTGCGCGAGAACGCGGACATCGCTCGTGAGATCGAAAACCGCATCCGCGAATCGCTTGGCGTGAGCGCGATGCCGGCCGGTGCCAACGATTCCGGCGAAGTCGAAGTCGCTGGCGAAGAGTAAGTCCTTCTGGCTCTCGTAAATAAGGCAAGCTGATGCGCAAGGGCGGGTCACCTACGTCCTCGCCTTCCGGCGATCAGGCTGACTCGCGTGCGGGTTCGCCTGCGCGCAAAGGCGTCGAGCGGCGCCCCGCCGTGAAGCCTGCCGACTCACGCATGAGCCGTTCAAGCCGCGACGCCCAGGCGGGCGATCGCGGCTTTGCGCGTTCTGGCACAGCGTATTCTTCGCCCGCCGATCTCAGCGACGATGGTGGCGCGGTCTTCGAAGTGCCGTTCGAAGCCTTCTTCAGCGGAGACGATGAGTCGGCGGCAAACGCGTCGCCAGAGCCGCCGTTCGAAACGTCATTCAAGCGATCGTCTTCATCCCTGCCGCGCGCGCCAGGCGAAGCAGCCGGCGAATCCAGCGCACCGCAAGCCGACCACTACGAGCGCAGTTCGGCCACCCGCGCCGCACGCGCAAGCGAGCGCGAAAAATCGTCCACGGCAAAGCAGCGCCCCGAGCGCTCCCTGAAGGGTCGCGCGCTCGGCTATCTTTCGCGCCGCGAATACAGTCGCGCCGAACTTTCGCGCAAGCTCGTGCCGTACACCGAAGACGCTGACGCACTCGAAGCGCTGCTCGATTCGCTCGAACGCGAAGGCTGGCTCTCCGACGCGCGCTTTGCCGAAAGCGTCGTGCATCGGCGCGCGGCGCGCGTGGGCGCAGGGCGCATCGTCAGCGAACTCAAGCGCCACGCAGTGGGCGAAGCGCTCATCGAAGAAGTGAACGCGCAACTGCGCGAGACCGAGCTCGTGCGCGCCCGCACGGTCTGGCAGAAGAAGTACGGCCAGTTGCCCGAAACGCCTGCCGAACGCTCGCGCCAGGCGCGCTTTCTCGCGGCGCGCGGCTTCTCGATGTCGATCATCGGCAAGATCCTCAAGGGAATCGAGGAAGACTGGTCCGATAATTGAGCTGGCCGTCTCGAAAAATCCGCGCGGACAAGTCCGCGCCCGGCCTGTGTGTTCGCGGCTGTCTCAAATACCCGGTATGTTAAAATCACGAGGTTTTCCAATCCGGTCTTACCTTTAGCATGCCGCTTTCTCCGCCCGTGCCCCGCCAGTTGCGCCATCAGCGCGCCATCCGGGCGGTTGCCTATGAGCGCGAAGACGGCCTGTGGGACATCGACGCGTGCCTGACCGACCACAAGCCACGCGACGTGCCGCTCGCCGCCGGTGTCCGGCCCAATGGTCTGCCGATCCATGAACTCTGGCTGCGTATTACGATCGATCGCAAGCTCAACGTCGTCGACGCAGAAGCGTCGTCCGACTGGGTGCCTTACGACGGTCAGTGCCAGAACGCTCATCCCGCCTATCGGGCCCTTATCGGGCTCAATCTCCTCCAGAACTTCCGCCGCGAAGCGGGCCGGCTTCTTGCCGGCACGGTCGGCTGCACGCACCTCACAGAAATGTTGGGCGTTTTGCCGACCGTTGCGATCCAGGCGTTCGTTGGAGAAGTGTGGGACACATCGAATGGCTCGCCGGGTGAAGCGCCCGGACCGGAACACGGCAAGACCGCCGGAGGCAATGAGTCCGCCGGTGAAAAGCCGCCCTTCCAGCTTGGCCGCTGCCACGCGCTGCGGTTCGACGGGGAGGCGGTGAAGCAGTTTTATCCGCGCTGGTATGGCCATGTGCCGCGTTCAATAGAGCGCGGCGCGGAAACCCCCAGCGTGCGCGACAGCCGGAGCCCGGGCCAAGAGGGCAGGGCCGACGCCGTCTCGCATGAATAACAACAGCGGAATCGAAGTTCACTCCAACTCTCAGACTGAAGGAATCACGCATGAAGATTCACGAGTACCAGGGTAAGGAAATCCTGCGGAAATTCGGAGTCGCCGTCCCGCGCGGCATCCCGGTGTTTTCGGTGGATGACGCGGTCAAGGCCGCTGAAGAGCTGGGCGGTCCGGTTTGGGTCGTCAAGGCACAGATCCACGCGGGTGGTCGCGGCAAGGGCGGTGGCGTGAAGGTTGCCAAGACGCTTGAGCAGGTCCGCGAATACGCGAACCAGATCCTCGGCATGCAGCTCGTCACGCACCAGACCGGTCCGGAAGGCCAGAAGGTCAAGCGTCTGCTGATCGAAGAAGGCGCTGACATCAAGCAAGAACTGTATGTCAGCCTCGTCGTTGATCGCGTGTCGCAGAAGATCGTTCTGATGGGTTCGAGCGAAGGCGGCATGGACATCGAAGAAGTCGCCGAAAAGCACCCGGAACTGATCCACAAGGTCATCGTCGAGCCGTCGACGGGTCTGCTGGACGCACAGGCGGACGACCTGGCCGCCAAGATCGGCGTGCCGGCTGCTTCGATTCCGCAAGCGCGCGAGATCCTGAAGGGCCTGTACAAGGCATTCTGGGAAACCGATGCGTCGCTGGCCGAAATCAACCCGCTGAACGTCTCGAGCAACGGCACCGTGACCGCACTCGACGCGAAGTTCAACTTCGACTCGAACGCGCTGTCCCGTCACCCGGAAATCGTCGCTTACCGCGACCTGGACGAAGAAGATCCGGCTGAAATCGAAGCGTCGAAGTTCGACCTCGCGTACATCTCGCTCGACGGCAACATCGGCTGTCTGGTGAATGGCGCGGGCCTCGCAATGGCCACGATGGACACCATCAAGCTGTTCGGCGGCGAGCCGGCGAACTTCCTGGACGTCGGCGGTGGCGCGACGACCGAGAAGGTCACCGAAGCGTTCAAGCTCATGCTGAAGAACCCGGGCCTGAAGGCGATCCTCGTGAACATCTTCGGCGGCATCATGCGCTGCGACGTGATCGCGGAAGGCGTGATCGCCGGTTCGAAGGCCGTGAACCTGAACGTGCCGCTCGTCGTGCGCATGAAGGGCACGAACGAGGACCTCGGCAAGAAGATGCTGGCCGATTCGGGCCTGCCGATCATCTCGGCAGACAGCATGGAAGAGGCCGCGCAGAAGGTTGTCGCGGCTGCCGAAGGCAAGTAATTTTCACCGGACACGAATGGCGGCGCGAGGGCGCGAAGGCTTCGGCGCATGTTTCAACACATGCCGCGGCTGACGCGACACGCGACGCCAAACGAACAGAGGTCAATACATGTCGATTCTGATCAACAAAGACACCAAGGTCATCACGCAGGGCATCACCGGCAAGACCGGTCAGTTCCACACCCGCGCTTGCCGTGAGTACGCGAACGGCCGCGAAGCGTTCGTCGCTGGCGTGAACCCGAAGAAGGCCGGCGAAGATTTCGAAGGCATTCCTATCTACGCGAACGTGCGTGAAGCGAAGGACGCCACCGGCGCGACCGTTTCGGTCATTTATGTGCCGCCGGCAGGCGCTGCTGCTGCGATCTGGGAAGCCGTCGAGGCCGACCTCGATCTCGCGATCTGTATCACGGAAGGCATTCCGGTTCGCGACATGATCGAAGTGAAGGACCGTATGCGCCGCGAAGGCCGCAAGACGCTGCTCCTCGGCCCGAACTGCCCCGGCACGATCACGCCGGACGAGCTGAAGATCGGCATCATGCCGGGTCACATCCACCGCAAGGGCCGCATCGGCGTCGTGTCGCGTTCGGGCACGCTGACGTATGAAGCAGTTGCGCAGCTGACCGCGATCGGCCTCGGCCAGTCGTCGGCTGTCGGTATCGGCGGCGACCCGATCAACGGTCTGAAGCACATCGACGTCATGAAGATGTTCAACGACGATCCGGATACGGACGCCGTGATCATGATCGGCGAAATCGGCGGTCCGGATGAAGCCAACGCCGCCGAGTGGATCAAGGACAACATGAAGAAGCCGGTGGTGGGCTTCATCGCGGGCGTCACGGCGCCTCCGGGCAAGCGCATGGGCCACGCCGGCGCGCTGATCTCGGGCGGTGCTGACACGGCCGACGCGAAGCTGGAAATCATGGACGCGTGCGGCATCAAGGTCACGCGCAATCCGTCGGAAATGGGCCGTCTGCTCAAGGCGATGCTGTAAATTCGAAATACGCTTCCGGTCGTGCATCATGCATGCGCGGGCGGCCAGCGTTTTTTGATATGCTTGCGGAATCCTTTCACGAGGTTTCCGAACAAAAAGCGAGGGAGCCAGTCATGGCCTCCTCGCTTTTTTATTTGGCTCGCCGCCTGAGCCGCCCAACCTGAATTCCGGCTGAGTCTCCGTTTCCATGCTCGAATTTTTCGCGACGCTCCATTGGGGCGCTGTCATCCAGATCATCGTCATCGACATCCTGCTCGGCGGCGACAACGCCGTGGTGATCGCGCTCGCCTGCCGCGACCTGCCTTCGCAGCAGCGCATGCGCGGCATTCTGTGGGGCACCGCTGGCGCGATTGCGCTGCGCGTGGTGCTGATCGCCTTCGCCGTGGTGCTGCTCAACGTGCCGTTCCTCAAGTTCGCGGGCGGCCTGCTGTTGCTCTGGATTGGCGTGCGGCTGCTCGCGCCCAGTCATCTCGAGCACGCCAACGTGAAGCCCGCCGACAAGCTGATCGGCGCGATCAAGACGATCATCGTCGCCGATGCGGTGATGAGCCTCGACAACGTGGTCGCGATCGCGGGTGCTGCCGAAGCGGCCGATCCGCGCCATCGCATCGCGCTCGTGATCTTCGGGCTGATGGTGAGCATTCCGCTCATCGTGTGGGGCAGCCAGCTCGTGCTCAAGCTGCTCGACCGCTATCCGGTGATCGTGACACTCGGCGCAGCGCTGCTCGGCTGGATCGCGGGTGGTCTCATCATCAACGACCCAGCCGGCGACCGTTGGCCACTGCTCGATACGCCCGCGGCCGAGTACGGCATGTGCGTGGCCGGGGCGGTGTTCGTCGTCGCACTCGGGTCCTGGCTCAGGCGCCGCAACGCGCGGCGCGGCGCGGCGCAAGGGCCGCAGTCGCACTGAGCGCGCGTTGCTGTGCCATTGCGCTTAGGCCATCTGGCCGACTGATGCGCAAGCTGGGCCGCCGATACGATCAAGACGCCTGCTCACCATTGTGAGCAGGCGTTTCTTGTTTCAGGAGCCCTGACGATGACCGTATCCGCATTTCCCATGAGCCCGCCGCCGGGCAACGGCCGCCCGTGTTTCGCGCGACTTTCGCGCCTCGCAGGCATTGCCTGCCGCTGGACTGCACGCGGCTTCACGCTGATCGAATTGATGATCGTGCTCGCGATCGTCGGCGTGATCGCCGCTTACGCCATTCCCGCGTACCAGGATTATCTCGCCCGCAGCCGCGTGGGCGAGGGCCTCTCGCTCGCGGCTTCCGCGCGGCTTGCCGTGGCGGAGAACGCCGCAAGCGGCAACGCGTTCGGCGCGGGCTACACGGTGCCACCCGCAACGCGCAACGTAGAGTCGCTGCATGTCGACGATACGACCGGTCAGATCACGATTGCATTCACCTCGCGCGTGGCGCCCGAGGGCAGCAATACGATCGTGCTCGTGCCTTCGGTGCCCGACAACGCCGATGCGCCCACCGCGCGCGTCGCGCTTGCTCAGGGCAGCGTGCAAGGCGGCACGCTCACATGGGAGTGCTTCGCAGCGGGCAAGACGGCTTCGTCGCTTGGCGCGCCCGGCGCGGGCCCATCGCCCGTGGACGGCGCAACGCTGGCGGGCAATCTCGCGCCGCCGGAGTGCCGCGCATAGGGACTGCGCGTTGGTGCGGATGCGGCCCAACCGGCCGCACCCGCACAGCGGGGGAAAAGTTTTGTATAGTGCCCGGTTGCTGAACGTCCCCGCCCAACCATGCCTTCCAATTTTGCGCGTTACCTTACGTTCGTCTTGCTGGCCCTCGCGTTGACGCTGCCCTATGCGGTCGTCAACCACACCTATCCGATTCCCACGTTCTACGCGGAATTCGTTGCGCTGACGCTTTATGTGCTGATGGGCGCCGCGACGCTGCTGCTCGTTCGCCCGGTGCGCTCGGGCGAGGGCTTCGCGTCGCCCACGGTCGCGCTCGTGCCGCTTTTCTTCGGCCTGTTGCTGATCGTGCAGACGTTCGCATTGCCGCTCGCCGAGCCCTCGATGAACTGGCTCGGCGCAGGCTATCTGCTCGCCGCCTTCCTGGCGACGCACGCGGGCTACACCATCACGCGCGCGCGCCTCATGCAGTCGGCGCTTGTGTGGGGGGCGTTCGCGCTGCAGTTCGGTGGGCTCTTCGCCGTGTTCAGCCAGGTGATCCAGCTCTTTCACCTGGAAACGAAGGTCACGCCGCTCGTGGTCGCGTACAACGTGACGGTCGAGCGCCGGCCATTCGGCAACATGGCACAGGCCAATCACCTGGCCACGTATATCGCCTTTGCGATGGCGGGGGCGATGTACCTCGCGCTCACGCGGCGTCTGAACATCCTGCTGTGGGGTGTGCTGACCGCGATCTATTCAGGTGGCCTCGCGCTCACGGTGTCGCGCGGGCCGTGGCTGCAGATGGGCGTGATTTTTGTCGCGGGCATGTGGATCGCGCTCACGGGCTGCCGCAGCGAAGCAGGCGAAGGGCGCAGCGTGGGCGCGGAAGGCCTGGCATCGGCGGCGGCCTCGGGTCGCAAGGCCGGTGGCGTGCGCGCCTGGATCATCCCGGTCGTCCTCGTGCTGATCTTTTTCGGCATGAATGCGTTCGTGCGCTGGGCCAATATCCACTACGGGCTGGACCTGGCGCAGTCGGCTGCTGAACGCATGAAGGACGCCAGCCAGATCGCGCCGCGCCTCGCGCTGTGGCGCTACGGCTGGACGATGTTCAAATCGCATCCGGTGCTGGGCGTCGGCTGGGGCGATTTCCCGGTGCATCAGTTCGAGTTGGTCCGCTCGCTTGGCGGCGTCGAGATCGCTAATAACGCGCACGATATCTTCCTCGACCTGCTCGCGAAGACCGGCATCGTCGGCCTTGCCATCGTCGTGATCGGTCTCGTCGCGTGGTTCGTGCGCGGGTTGCGCGCGCCGCATACTGCCGAGCGCGTGTTCGGTTTCATGCTGATCGGCGTGCTCGTCATGCATGCGCTCGTCGAATATCCGCAGCAGTACATGTTCTTCTTGCTGCCGGCGATGTTCGTTTTCGGCCTGCTGGAGACGAAGCCGCTGCGGATTGTGCCGTCGCGCGTCTCACTCGGCGTGTATGCGGTGGTCGTGTTCGGCGGCGTCGCGGCGCTGTACCCGGTGCTGCGCGACTACAACCGCGCCGAGGTGCTCTATTACGGACAGCATCCGGCGCGCGACTACGGCGACGACCCTTCGCGCCTGTTCGGCGCCTGGGGCGACTACGGCATGGCGACGCTATTGCCGATGAACGCTGCGAGCCTTTCGACCAAGCTTTACGCGCACCAGCGCGCCATCGCGCTGCTGCCCGGCGAGACGGTGCTGCGCCGCTACGCCGTTTTGCAGGCACTGGATGGCGACACGGCGGGCGCATTCGATACGGCGGAGCGCCTGCGGATTTTCGCCACGGAGTTGCACGACTGGCCGACCCAGCTCGCGTCGCTCTACGGGCTGCTCGACGAACAGCCCACGCTTGCGGACTTCAAGGCGCAGCTCGTCAAGAAATACGGGACGCCGGCGAAGTCGGTCGAACAAGACGACGAGGACGATTCGGACGATTGAGCCTCACGGCTCATGCATGAAGCGGCGGCTCGCCGCCGCGCGCTGCACCTGACCTTTGGCAATCAAAGCTCGGAATATTTCGCGGCGGTGCCTTTCGCCTTCTCCACGGGGTAGCGCTGCGCGTTGAGCTTGAGCTTTTCGGCTGCCGCATCGACCAGATCGATTCCCGCGGTATGCGCGACCAGCAGAAGGTAGATGAACACATCCGCGCATTCGTGCTTGAGGTGCGTGAGTTGTGCGGGATCGGCGAGCAGGGCGTCGATCTGCGCGTCGGTCTTCCACTGCACCGTTTCCAGCAGCTCGCCTGCCTCGATGCTCGTGGAGACGATCAGGTTGCGCAGCGTGTGAAACTGTTTCCAGTCGCGCTCGTCCCGGAACGCCAGAACCTGCGCGCGCAGTTCGTCGAGAGTCATGGCTTCAGCGCTCCGCCACCCAATCCCCAGACTTCCCGCCGTGCTTCTCCAGCACGCGCACATCGGTGATTGTCATGCCGCGGTCCACCGCCTTGCACATGTCGTAGACCGTCAGTAGTCCGACCTGCACGGCGGTCAGCGCTTCCATCTCCACGCCCGTGCGGCCGAGCGTTTCCACCTGCGCCGTGCAGTGGACGCCGGGCAGCGCTTCGTCGAGCGCGAAGTCCACCTTCACGCGCGTGATCGCGAGCGGGTGGCACAGCGGTATCAGATCCGACGTGCGCTTCGCCCCCTGGATGGCGGCGATGCGCGCAACGCCGATCACGTCACCTTTTTTCGCGTGGCCGTCGCGGATCAGCGCGAAAGTTTCCGGCAACATGCGGATCGTGCCGCTCGCGAGCGCAATGCGCTTCGTCTCTGCCTTGCCGCCAACGTCGACCATATGGGCGTCGCCGGCTGCGTCAAAATGCGTGAGTTCAGGCATGGTGGGTTCTTCCTTGAGGGGTACCTATCTTAACAGCGCGGCAAGCAGCGCTTTCTGCGTGTCTTGCCGTGCCGCAAGGGTTGTAAGGCGGGCTACAATCAGCCGGTTAGCACACGCGAGCGCAGGCGGTCCGCACGAGGCGCGCCGCCGCGCCAGTGTTCCGCATTCCCCGATCCTGTCATCAATGCGTCTGAAACGACTGCTTGCTGCATGGTTGTGCGCGTCGCTCGCGGTTTCTCCGCAAGCGTACGCGCAGGCGTCGAATGCCGCCGTGCTCAATCTCGGCGCGGCTTCGCCGGCAGCCACGAAGCCCGCCCCGGCCCCCTCCGGTGCCGCGCCGAATGCGCCCAGCACGGCGCCCGCACTCGTGAGCGGCCCGTTCGACGACACTGCAGACCCCGTCCTCCCCGCATCGATCGCGCAGGGCGTGTTCGGCACTTACGGCGGCGCGCAGAGCCGCTTTTCGGCGCCGGGCCAATCTGGCGCATCTTCCTCGAGCGGCAACGCCAGCGTGCGCCCCCCCGCCTGGGTGCCCCAATTGCCCGATCTCGGCGACGGCTCGGGCGGCGCGCTCACGCCACAGGCCGAGCGCCGCATCGGCGAGCGCGTCATGCGCGAGATTCGCCGCGACCCCGACTATATCGGCGACTGGCTCGTGCGCGATTACCTCAATTCGGTCGCCGCGCGCCTCGCGGCGGCCGCGAGCGCACAGTTCATCGGCGGCTATCGGCCCGACTTCGATCTGTTCGCGATCCGCGACGGCCAGATCAACGCGTTCTCGCTGCCGGGCGGCTTCATCGGCGTGAACTCGGGGCTCATCGTCGTTACGCAAACGGAATCCGAGCTTGCCTCCGTGCTCGGGCACGAGATGGGTCACGTATTGCAGCGGCACATCGCACGCATGCTTTCAGAGAGCGAGCGCACCGGGCTCGCTGCGCTCGCGGGCGTGCTGTTCGGCATTCTCGCGGGCGTGCTCGCGCATAGCGGCGATCTGGGCGCCGGGATTGCGCTCGGCAGCCAGGCGTATGCCGTGGACAGCCAGTTGCGCTTCTCGCGCGCCGCGGAGCACGAGGCCGACCGCGTGGGCTTCCAGCTGCTGACGGGCGCGGGCTACGACCCGTGGGGCATGGTGGCGTTTTTCGAGCGGCTCGAGCGCGATTCGATGGAAGAGACGGGCGTGCCGGCCTACGCGCGCACGCACCCGCTAACGGGCGAGCGCATCGCCGACATGCAGGACCGCGCGCGCCGCGCCGCTTACCGGCAGCCGCACCAGGCGCCCGAGTACGGTTTCGTGCGTGCGCGCGTGCGCGTGCTACAAGACCGTACGCGCAACGAGTACATCGACGAGGTTTCGCGCCTGCGCGCGGAACTCGAGGACCGCACGGCGCTCAACGTCGCCGCGAACTGGTACGGCATCGCCTATGCGCAAACGCTGCTCGAGCGCTATGACGATGCCACGGCGTCGCTCGCTAACTCGCGTGCGGCGTTCGCGCAGTTCGAGGCTGCCGACGGCAGCAAAACACGCAACTCGCCGAGTCTCGACGTGCTCGCCGTAGATATCGCGCGCCGCTCGGGCCGCGTCGACGACGCCGTGCGGCTAGGCGAGGCCGCGCACAAGGCGTGGCCGGGCTCGCACGCGGCCACCGATGCGCTGCTGCAGTCGCTGATCGCGGCGCGCCGCTTCAAGGAGGCGCAGACGCTCGCGCGCAGCCAGACCGAGGCCGAACCGCAACAAGACGCATGGTGGCTCTATCTGGCGCAGGCGAGCGCAGGACTCGGTGACGCGCTCACGCAGCATCGGGCGATGGCGGAGAAGCTCGCGCTCGACGGCGCGTGGCCCTCGGCCATTCGACAGCTCAAGGAGGCGCGCGACATGAAATCGGTGGGCTACTACGATCTGTCGACCATCGAAGCGCGTTTGCACGACTTCGAGGCGCGCTACAAACAGGAGCGCCAGGACGAGAAGGATGAGGGCCGCGGCTGAGCCGGCACTCAAGGCCTGGATGCTCGCGGCGTGCCGCCGTGCTGCGCTGCCTGCGCTTCGCGCTCGGCGTGTGCCGGGCTGGTCACGAAGCCAAAGCGCGCGCTCACGTCGGCGCGCTCGATCGGCTGCAGCGGCAGCGCGGCGCCGGCGCGCCAGTGGAAGGTGCCGCTGCCGGCGTCGTCCGTGAGCGTGGCGTGGTCGGTGAAGAGGTCGAGGTCGTGATCGTGCAGCAACGCCGCGCGCGGCGGCGTGCTCGCATCGGCAAAGATCACGCTGCCCGCTTCGTCGAGGTAGGCGGCGACGGGCTCGAACGCCTGACCGCCTTGATCGGTGAGCGTCAGCGCGTCATGGCTACCGTCGTCACCCGCAGCGAGCCGCACGATCCACGGCGTGTATTCGAGCTCGACATACACGCGCTGCGGGCCGTTCTGGAAGTACCACTGGCCATCTTCATCGCGCTCGTAATTGCGGTTGATGAAGCCGAGCAGGGCTTCGTGGCGGATCGACGTGCCGGGGGCGTTCTGCGCCTGGGCGGCCTCGTCGCGCATGCGCCAGTTGCCGCGTGCGTCGAGCAGCAGCCAGCCCGTGCAATGCGGGACGTTGGGCCAGCGCGCGAGCGCCTGTTTGACGATGTCATCCATGAGAGACGAAAGGCGAGAAATAAGTGAGCACGCGCTGCGCGAGCCAGTCGCTGCGGCCGGGGAACGGTCCTGTCATGAAGCCGACGTGGCCGCCGTGCTCGGGCTGATCGAGCTCGACGGCGGCGCTCACTTCGTGGCGCGCGGGCAGCGCCCGGTCCGGCAGGAACGGATCGTTGCGCGCGTTCAGCACGAGCGTGGGGACGACGATCTCGCCGAGCTTCGGACGGATCGTCGCCTGGGTGTAGTAGTCGTGGGTGTCGCGAAAACCGTGCAGCGGCGCCGTCACGACATTGTCGAATTCGTACATCGTGCGGCTCGCGAGCACGGCTTGTGCGTCGAAGAGGCCGGGGTACTGCTCGAGTTTCTGGAGCGCCTTGACTTTCAGCGTCTTCAGGAAGCTGCGCGTGTAGATCATGCCGAAGCCTTGCGCCAGCATCTCGCTGCCCGCATGCACATCGAGCGGCGTGGAGATCGCGGCGGCGGCCGAGACGATCGCGGCGTCCTCCCGGCGCTGCGCGAGCCAGTGCAGCAGCACGTTGCCGCCGAGCGACACGCCCGCGACGACGAGCGGCCCGGCGTGGCGGGCGGCGAAGCGGCGCAGGACCCAGTCGACTTCGGCGGAATCGGCGAGATGGTAGAAGCGCGGCAGCAGGTTCAACGGACCGCTGCAACTCCGAAAGTGGGGGATCGCCGCGTGCCAGCCGCGCGCGTGCGCAGCCGCGGCGAGTGCGCGCGCGTAGTGCGAGCTAGAGCCGCCTTCCAGGCCATGGAACAGCACGAAGAGCGGTGCGCCTTGCGCGTTGCGTGAATCCGCACCGGTGCGCTTGCGGTCGAGCCAGTCCACTTCGATGAAATCGCCATCGGGCGTGTCCCATCGCTCGCGCCGGTAGGCGGGCGCGGGCAGGCGCGAGAAGAGCGCTGGCACGATGGTCTGAATGTGCGCACCGGGCAGCCAGAACGGCGCGCGGTAGTCGGTATCGTAGTTGGCGCCGAGCACGGCAGCCTGGGCCTCGAGCGCGGCGGCGACGCGGGCCGCCTTGCTGGGCTTGCTGGTGTCGTCGGTCGTACTCATGACTGCCCCCTGCTTTGCGCCCCTTTTGTCAGTGCAGCGCGCCCTGGCCATGGCGCAATTTGGCCGAGAACTGGGTGGCTGCGTCGTCGGGCATGCGGCTCGCGTGAATGTGCGCGATACGCCACTCGCCGCGCTCGTGAACCATCACATAGGTCGTGAAGACCATGGTGGGGATCGCGCTGGGATCGACCGGACGATGGGCTTCCACGATCGCGTAGACCACGGTGCCGAGGCTGTCGTACACGCGGATGTCGAGTGGCTCGATCGACACCGGCGCCGCTTCGAGCTGCGCGGCGAGGCCAGCGCGGATGCTCGACAGGCCGTGCAGATGCGCGCCTTCCGCGGTGATGCAGCTCACGAATTCTTCATCGATCCACAGGCCCATCAAGCTGTCGATGTTGACTTCCGCGACGGCCTGGTAGTACGCGTTGAGGGTGTCCGCGGCGGCTTCGAAGATGTGGGCAAAACGTGGCATGGCTCGTTGGTCTTGTGCGCTCGGTGTTGCACTCGGCGTGTACCTGGGCGCGGGTTGGCGGATGATCGGTTGCGTCGCTTCGCGTCTGTCGCTGTGTTGCGCGCGTTTTGCCGCGAGCATGCCGCTTTCGCGAGACAGGCCTGTGACCTGCTCCGATGCGGCGCTTCGGTCTCTCCCGCGCCTCGTCGATGCCTCTATTGGGCGCGCGCAACGCGCGTGGCGTCCGTTGCGTGGCGCACATCCATTTGCGTGCGCGATGTTTTTCAGCGTGGCGGGCGGCACATAGCCGCCCAACGCTGGCTGGCGATGTCTGTGGCTGCTTGACGCGCCTAACGCTGCCCGAGCAGCATGCCGCGCAGATCGCCGAAAACTTGCTCCGGGCTCAGTTCGCGCAGGCAGTTCAGATGCCCGAGCGGACACTCGCGCGCAAAGCAGGGACTACATTCGAGATGCAGCCATTGTACCTTTGCAAGCTCGGACAAGGGCGGCGTGTGGCGCGGATCCGTCGACCCGTACAGCGCGACGAGCGGGCGTCGCAGCGCGGCGGCCACGTGCATCAGGCCCGAATCGTTGGTCACCACGGCGTTCGCGCGTGAGATCAGCGCGCAGGCTTCGCCGAGTGCGGTCTGCCCGCACAGGTTGCGCACGTTCGGCGCGCGATCGGCAATGGCCTGGGCCAGCGGGGCGTCCTTCGGCGAGCCGAGCGCGACGATCTGCGTGTACGGGAACGACTGGCCCACCATCTTCGCGAGCGCCGCGAAATGCTCCGGCGGCCACCGCTTGGCGGGACCGTACTCGGCGCCGGGGCAGAACACGAGCAGCGGCACGCGCGTATCGAGATTGAAGCGCGCCGACACGCGCGACGCCTCGTTCGGGTCCGACTCGAGACGCGGCATCGGCAGGTCGTCGGGCACGCTCGCGCCGGGCGCGTAGGCGAGCGCGGCGTAGTGCCTGACCATGGGCGGGCGCTCGTCCTTCGGCGGATTCGCATGGCGCACGTTCAAGAGGCCGTAGCGGTTCTCGCCCGTATAGCCAATGCGCAGCCCGATATTGGCGAGCCACGGGATCAGCGCGGACTTGAGCGAATTGGGCAGCACGTAGGCGGCGTCGTAGCGCTCGGCGCGCAAATCGCCCGCCAGTTGCCAGCGGCGCAGCAGTTGCAGCTTGCCGTGGCCGAGGTCGGTGGCGTAGACGTCGCGGATCTCGGGCATGCGCTCGAGCACGGGCGCAACCCAGGTTGGCGCGAGCGCATCGATCTGAATGCGCGGGTGCAGTTTCACGAGCCGCGAAAAAAGCGGCTGCGCCATCAGAGCGTCACCGATCCAGTTCGGTGCGATTACCAGCGCGCGGCGCATCGGGAGTCAGGGTCCGGAGAGGGTAAAGGTTGCACGCGGCTTGCCCGTTTTGGGAAATCGGGGCGTTCGCATGAAACACGGTTAATTCAACGAAGCGGTTAGCGCGACGTCCCGCCGGCGTGCCGGTGGGCGTCAGCGCAAGATGCGGCCTGGTGCTTCGTGGCGATGTGCGTAAAGCCCGCGGCGCGCCGCCGTTTTCATGGCGGCGCGCGACGGGCGGTGAAGCACAGGATATGCCGCACGAGCGAAGTGTCTTCACTCAGCTCAGCGGCCATGCCCTCGCGAACAAAATGGCGTGAACGCGGCTTTGCGCCGTTCGGGCGCAAGCCTCGCGACGCGTCAGTGGCCGTGGACGACCTCGCCCGCGCGCAGCTTGTAACGCGTGCTGCAGTACGGGCACTTCGCTTCGCCGTGCGTCACGTCGAGGAACACGCGCGGGTGGTTGCTCCAGCGCGGCATCGACGGATTCGGGCAGTAAGCGGGCAGATCCTTGGCCGAAAGTTCGACCAGCGGCATTTCCTTGATTTCGCTCATGAGGACGTTTCTCTGTGTAGCTGTGGGGGCCAGGCGTTGGTTCGCCCGGACCTTTCTTTCTTAGACCTTCGCGAGCCAGTGCGCGTACTTGTCGTTCTTGCCCGACACGACGTCGAAGAAGGCCGATTGCAGCTTCTCCGTGACCGGGCCGCGCGAGCCGCTGCCGATGGTGCGGTTGTCGAGCTCGCGGATTGGTGTGACTTCGGCGGCGGTGCCGGTGAAGAACGCTTCGTCGCAGGTATAGACCTCGTCGCGCGTAATGCGCTTTTCGATCACCTGAATGCCCATGTCGCGCGCGAGCGTGATGACGGTGTCGCGCGTGATGCCGTCGAGGCACGACGAGAGGTCGGGCGTGTACAGCTTGCCGTTGTTGACGAGGAAGAAGTTCTCGCCCGAGCCTTCCGAAACATAGCCGTCCACGTCGAGCAGCAGCGCTTCGTCGTAGCCGTCGGCGGTGGCTTCCTGGTTCGCGAGGATCGAGTTCACGTACCAGCCCGACGCCTTGGCGCGCACCATCGACACGTTCACGTGATGGCGCGTGAACGAGGACGTCTTCACGCGGATGCCCTTGGCAAGGCCGTCTTCGCCGAGATACGCGCCCCACGGCCACGCGGCGATAGCCACGTGAATGGTGTTGCCCTTGGCCGACACGCCGAGCTTTTCCGAGCCGACCCAGATGATCGGGCGGATGTAGCACGACTCGAGCTTGTTCGCGCGCACGACTTCGAGCTGTGCGTCGGCGAGCGTTTTCGCGTCGAACGGCACGTCCATCTGGAAGATCTTGGCCGAGTTGAGCAGACGCTTGGTGTGCTCGGCGAGGCGGAAGATGGCGGTGCTGCCGTCGGCGGTCTTGTAGGCGCGTACGCCTTCGAAAACACCCATGCCGTAGTGCAGCGTGTGGGTCAGCACGTGAATGTTGGCGTCGCGCCAATCAATCAACTTGCCGTCCATCCAGATCTTGCCGTCGCGGTCGGCCATTGACATACGATTCTCCAGACAAGTGCAGTAAATATCGGGCTTATACAGCGGGCCTCGCCGCGCGCCGCGTGGCTGCGGTTGGCAAAGACTAATATTTTAGCGTCATTTGACGCCTTCCAGCGCGCCCGCGGGCGCGTGGGGCGGCGTTTTCGGGCGATTTTAGGGTCAGTTTTCGCGGGTCTGCGCCGGTTTCGGCCGATTTTTTTCAGTCTGCGCTTATGTTGCGACGCAGCAAATCCCTTGAAGGGCCACCCGGCGAGCAGCGTCTGCCCAAATACGGGAGATTCGCCTGGACACGTCTCAGATCATCCTGGCTATCAGCTAAAATACCGATCTCGCAATTCGATGCCGGCTCGTGCCAGCGACGAGCAGCGACATGGAGCCGCGAACCGGGACAGCGTTCAAAACCGGATCCCGCGCCGTGCCGTCGAGCACGTCTTGCCGCGCCAGAATCAGGCCCGCGGCGCCGCATCGCCTTGCCACCGCCTTCCCACCATCAAGATGACATGCCCATGAACAAGGTTCTGCGTCTTTCCGATCTGATCTCCGAAGGCAAATTGAAGGGCAAGCGCGTATTCATCCGCGCCGACCTGAACGTGCCGCAGGACGACAACGGCAACATCACCGAAGACACCCGCGTGCGCGCCTCCGTGCCGGCCATCAAGGCCGCACTCGACGCCGGCGCGGCCGTCATGGTCACCTCCCACCTGGGCCGCCCGACCGAAGGCGAGTTCAAGCCCGAAGACTCCCTCGCGCCGGTCGCGAAGCGCCTGGCGGAATTGCTTGGCCGCGACGTGCCGCTGGTCGCGAACTGGGTTGAAAACGGCGTGAACGTCGAGCCGGGCAACGTGGTTCTGCTCGAAAACTGCCGCGTCAACAAGGGCGAGAAGAAGAACTCGGACGAGCTTTCGCAAAAGATGGCGAAGCTCTGCGATATCTACGTGAACGACGCGTTCGGCACCGCGCACCGCGCCGAAGCGACGACCTACGGCATCGCGAAGTACGCGAGCGTCGCCTGCGCGGGCCCGCTGCTCGCAGCGGAACTCGACGCGCTCGGCAAGGCGCTTGGCGCACCCAAGCGCCCGCTGGTCGCGATCGTGGCGGGCTCGAAGGTCTCGACGAAGCTCACCATCCTCAAGTCGCTGGCCGAGAAGGTCGACCAGCTGATCGTGGGCGGCGGCATCGCCAACACGTTCATGCTGGCGGCGGGCCTGAAGATCGGCAAGTCGCTTGCCGAAGCGGATCTCGTCGACGATGCGAAGGCCATCATCGATGCGGCGCGCGCGCGCGGCGCCTCGGTGCCGATCCCGACCGACGTCGTGACCGCCAAGGAGTTCTCGCCGACGGCGAAGGCCGAGACGAAGAACGTGGCCGACGTAACCGACGACGACATGATCCTCGACATCGGCCCGGTCACCGCCAACGCGCTCGCCGCGCAGCTAGCGCAGGCCGGCACGATCGTGTGGAACGGCCCGGTCGGCGTGTTCGAGTTCGACCAGTTCGGCAACGGCACGAAGACGCTCGCGGACGCCATCGCCAACTCGGGTGCGTTCTCGATTGCCGGCGGCGGCGACACGCTCGCGGCCATCGCGAAGTACAACATTGCCGACAAGGTCAGCTATATCTCAACCGGCGGCGGCGCCTTCCTCGAGTTCCTCGAAGGCAAGAAGCTGCCAGCGGTGGAAGTGCTCGAAACGCGGGCGGCTGGTTAAGTGGCGCCCCGCGCCCCGGCCGGGAAGGCCACGAACAAACTTCCTCGTGCTGCTGCACAGAAGTCGCGCAGCGCAGCCGGGGCCGCAGCAAAACAGATGGGGCGCGCAGCGCCCCAGGCAGAAACAGATAAGGCGGGGGCGCACGCGACGCCCGCCGCCGCTGTTGCTGCTGAAACGGACATTGCGGCGACGCAGTCGACTGCTGAATCGACAGCCGCACCGAATCCGCCAGGGCGCACAGCCACGCCCGAACCGAATACAACTACGCATGTAAAAAGCGCCGCAGCTCATGAGAGCCCCGCGGCGCCCTCCAAGAAAGCGACGCCGGGTACATCCGGTGCGCGTTCCGGCGCGTTCGCACCTGCGGCGCAGCCGGCCAGCACTTCTCGCAGCAACGGTTTTCCCAGCGATCCTATCCAGACGAGGAGACTCATGCATCGCGCCACCAAGATTGTCGCCACCATCGGTCCGGCTTCCAGCACGCCGGACATCCTGCTGAAAATGATCCGCGCAGGACTCGACGTGGTGCGCCTCAACTTCTCGCACGGCACCGCCGACGACCATCGTCAGCGTGCTGAAATGGTGCGGGACTGCGCCCGCCAGGCTGGCCGCGAAGTCGCGATCATGGCGGACCTGCAAGGCCCGAAGATTCGCGTCGGCAAATTCGAGAATGGCAAGACGACGCTCGAGCCGGGCCATCCGTTCATCCTCGACGCCGAATGCGAACTCGGCAATGACGAGCGCGTTGGTCTCGACTACAAGGACCTGCCGCGCGACCTGAAGCCGGGCGACATCCTGCTGCTCAACGACGGCCTGATCGTGCTCGACGTCTCGCGCGTGATCGGCAGCGAGATCCACACGATCGTGCGTGTGGGCGGCGACCTGTCGAACAACAAGGGCATCAACCGCCAGGGCGGCGGCCTCACGGCGCCCGCGCTCACGGCGAAGGACATGGAAGACATCCGCACTGCCATGTCGCTGGGCGCGGACTTCGTCGCCGTGTCGTTCCCGAAGAACGCCACCGACATGGAAATGGCGCGCCAGCTCGCGAACATCGCGGGCGCGCCGTACGGCATCAAGCCGAAGATGATCGCGAAGATCGAACGCGCCGAAGCGATTCCGGCGCTGCAGGAAATTCTCGACTCGTCGGACGGCATCATGGTCGCCCGTGGCGACCTGGCCGTGGAAGTCGGCAACGCCGCTGTGCCGGCGCTGCAAAAGCGCATGATCCGCATGGCGCGCGACTCGAACAAGCTCGTCATCACGGCCACGCAGATGATGGAGTCGATGATCCACGCGCCGGTGCCTACGCGCGCCGAAGTCTCGGATGTCGCCAACGCCGTGCTCGACGGCACGGACGCCGTGATGCTCTCGGCTGAATCGGCGGCGGGCAAGTACCCGGTGCAAACCATCGAGGCCATGGCCGCGATCTGTCTGGAAGCCGAGAAGTCGGAGCAGTCCGAGCTGGACAAGGACTTCCTCGATCGCACCTTCACGCGCATCGACCAGTCGATCGCCATGGGCGCGCTGTTCACGGCCTATCACCTGGGCGCGAAGGCGATCGTCGCGCTCACGGAATCGGGTTCGACCGCGCTGTGGATGTCACGTCACTGGACCCATGTGCCGATTTTCGCGCTCACGCCGCGTGCGGGCAGCGAGCGCGCCATGTCGCTCTACCGTAACGTCACGCCGCTGCATCTGGATACCAGCAGCGACCGCGACACGGCGCTCCAGCAAGCCATCGAAGTGGTGGTGAGCAAGGGGTACGCCGCGCGCGGCGACATGGTCGTGCTGACGGTGGGGGAGCCGATGGGGCAGCCCGGCGGCACGAACACGCTGAAAATCGTGCGCGTGGGAGATGTGCTTTAACTGCGGCACAGTAGTCGCGCGGCGATTTTTTTCGCTTTATTTTCGAGACTCCCGAAAATAAATCCCTGCTGGCGCCGACTGGTATCAAATTGGTATCAGATCGGCGCCAGATCGGTACCATTTAGACGCTTTTTCCCCGCAATTGCAGCCGTACGCCGGAGAAACGGTGTGCGGGCTGTCAACTCTTTTTGCATCTTCTCGCGGTTTTGACGCTCCGATACGCCAATTTCATGCCAGTTACTTGCCTGGCACCGGGAACGCACTCGCTTCGCGATAAAATCACGCCATTGAGCCCGCGGCAGGTCACGCGGGCGGCGGCTGCCAGGCCGCCCTCGACCGGCTGCGCAAGACAGTCGGCGGCAGAAGAAATTCGTTTCAAATCAAAGGAGTAGCAACAATGCCTCTCGTATCAATGCGTCAACTGCTCGACCACGCGGCTGAACACGGTTATGGCCTGCCGGCGTTCAACGTGAATAACCTGGAACAGGTCCAGGCGATCATGGAAGCGGCGAACCAGGTTGGCTCGCCGGTGATCATGCAGGCATCGGCCGGCGCGCGTAAGTACGCGGGTGAGCCCTTCCTGCGCCATCTGATCGAAGCTGCAGTCGAGTCGTATCCGCATATTCCGGTCGTGATGCACCAGGACCACGGCCAGTCGCCGGCGGTTTGCATGGCGGCGATCCGCAGCGGTTTCACCAGCGTGATGATGGACGGCTCGCTCGAAGCCGACGGCAAGACGGTCGCATCGTACGAGTACAACGTCGATGTGTCGCGCAAGGTCGTCGAAATGGCGCACTCGATTGGCGTGACGGTCGAAGCCGAACTGGGCGTGCTCGGTTCGCTGGAGACGATGAAGGGTGACAAGGAAGACGGTCACGGCGCGGAAGGCACCATGACGCGCGAGCAGCTCCTGACCGATCCGGAGCAGGCCGCCGACTTCGTGAAGCTCACGCAGTGCGACGCACTGGCCATCGCGATCGGCACGTCGCACGGCGCGTACAAGTTCTCCAAGAAGCCCACGGGCGACATTCTGTCGATCCAGCGCATCAAGGAAATCCACGCGCGCATTCCGAACACGCACCTCGTGATGCACGGTTCGTCGTCGGTGCCGCAGGAACTGCTGGCCGAGATCCGCGAATTCGGCGGCGACATGAAGGAAACGTACGGCGTGCCGGTGGAGGAGATCCAGGAAGGCATCCGTCACGGCGTGCGCAAGATCAACATCGACACCGATCTGCGTCTGGCGATCACGGGCGCGATCCGTCGCTATATGTATCAAAACCCGTCGAAGTTCGACCCGCGCGATTACCTGAAGCCGGCTCGCGAAGCCGCGAAGAAGGTGTGCGTGGACCGCTTCCTCGCGTTCGGCTGCGAAGGCCAGGCCGGCAAGATCAAGCCGGTCTCGCTCGACAAGATCGCCGAGAAGTACAAGTCGGGCGAACTCGCGCAGATCGTTCGCTAAGCGGACCTCTGTGGCACGCGCGCCGGCCCAGGCCGGTGATCGCCTGAAGTAGTAAAAACATCGCCGTTTCCGCCTGTTTCGGGGGAACGGCGATGGGCTTTTCCGGGAAATTTGCCGGTTTTTGGTTTACCCTCGCAATACCTTCGGTTTTACGGTTTCCTGCCGCGGTTGCAACCGCGTTCCTGGACCGAACCTGCCTCCGTTTCGATTGTCCTTTTAGCGAATCACGACGATGTCTACCCTCTACGAATCCACGCTCCGCTCGCTGCCGCTTCTCGGCCGCGGCAAGGTCCGCGACAACTATGCCGTGGGCAACGACAAGCTGCTGATCGTCACCACCGATCGTCTGTCGGCGTTCGACGTCATCATGGGCGAGCCGATTCCGCGCAAGGGCGAGGTGCTCAACCAGATGGCCGACTTCTGGTTCGAAAAGCTCAAGCACGTCGTGCCGAACCACCTCACGGGCGTGGCGCCTGAAACCGTCGTGGCCGCCGACGAAGTCGAGCAGGTCAAGGGCCGCGCCGTCGTGGTGAAGCGCCTCGAGCCAATCCTCGTCGAAGCCGTGGTGCGCGGCTATCTGGCCGGCAGCGGCTGGAAGGACTATCAGGCGACGGGCGCCGTATGCGGCGTTGAACTGCCGCCGGGCCTGCAGAACGCGCAGAAGCTGCCCGAGCCGATCTTCACGCCGGCAGCGAAGGCCGAAATGGGCCACCACGACGAGAACATCACGTACGACGAGATGGAGCGCCGCATCGGCACCGAGCTGTCGCGCACCATCAAGGAAATTTCGATCAAGCTGTACAAGGAAGCCGCCGATTACGCGGCCACGCGCGGCATCATCATCGCCGACACGAAGTTCGAATTCGGTCTCGACAACCACGGCCAGCTTTATCTGATGGACGAGGCGCTCACCGCCGACTCGTCGCGTTTCTGGCCGGCCGATCAGTATCAGGTGGGCTCGAACCCGCCGTCGTTCGACAAGCAGTTCGTGCGCGACTGGCTCGAAACCCAGGACTGGAAGAAGGAGCCGCCGGCGCCGAAGCTCCCCGACGAAGTCGTGGCCAAGACGTCGGCGAAGTATCAGGAGGCGCTCGAGCGTCTCACGGGTCAAAAGCTCGCCTAAGCGAGCATGCGTAAAGCAAATAGAGGGAAGAAGGAAGCACAATGAGCGAAGTTCAGACGGCTCACCAGCATGCGGCGCCGCTCGTCGGCGTGTTGATGGGCTCCAGCTCCGACTGGGACACGATGAAGCACGCGGTCGCGATCCTGCAGGAGTTCGGCGTCGCGTACGAGGCCAAGGTGGTCTCGGCGCACCGCATGCCCGACGAGATGTTCGAGTACGCGGAAAAAGCGCGCGAGCGCGGCCTGCGCGCGATCATCGCGGGCGCGGGCGGCGCGGCGCACCTGCCGGGTATGCTGGCAGCCAAGACCACGGTGCCCGTGCTCGGCGTGCCGGCGGTCAGCAAGTATCTGAAGGGTGTGGATTCGCTCCATTCGATCGTGCAGATGCCCAAGGGCGTACCGGTCGCGACCTTCGCCATCGGCGAGGCGGGCGCGGCCAATGCCGCGCTCTTCGCCGTCTCGATCCTGAGCGTCACGAACCCCGAATACGCGAACAAGCTCGCGGCGTTCCGCGTGCGCCAGAACGAAGCGGCGCACGCCATGGTGCTGCCCCCGCTTTGATCGTTCCGCTTTGATCGCCCCACGCGCCGCGGCCATCCCGCGGCCGACCACGAAGATGACTCCTGACAACTCTCCGGTTTCACCGATCCTGCCCGGCGCCTGGCTGGGCATGGTGGGTGGCGGCCAACTTGGCCGCATGTTCTGCTTTGCCGCGCAGGCGATGGGCTACCGCGTCGCCGTGCTCGATCCCGACGCGACGAGCCCTGCGGGCACCGTGGCCGACCGCCACATTTGCGCCGCCTACGACGACGAAGCCGCGCTCACCGAACTCGCGCGCCTGTGCGCGGCCATCTCGACCGAATTCGAGAACGTGCCCGCGGCGAGCCTCGACACGCTTGCGAAGTCGACCTTCGTGAGCCCGGCCGGGCGCTGCGTGGCAGTGGCGCAGGACCGCATCGCCGAGAAGCGCTTTATCGCGGCGGCTGGCGTGCCGGTCGCGCCGCACGTGGTGATCGAGTCGTCGCAGGCGCTCGCCGGCATCGCCGACCAGGCGCTCGCCGCTGTCCTGCCGGGCATTCTCAAGACCGCGCGCATGGGCTACGACGGCAAAGGACAGATTCGCGTTTCGAACGCCGAGGAAGTGCGCGAGGCGCATGCGTCGCTCGGCGGCGTGCCGTGCGTGCTGGAAAAACGCCTGCCGCTGAAGTTCGAGGTGAGCGCGCTGATCGCGCGCGGCGCAAATGGCGCCGCCGTGGTGTATCCGCTTGCGCAGAACACGCACCGCAACGGCGTGCTGTCGCACACGATCGTGCCCGCGCCGGACGCGAGCCCGGCGCTCGTGCAGCAGGCCCAGCAGGCCGCGATCCAGATCGCGGCGAAGCTCGGCTATGTGGGCGTGCTGTGCGTGGAATTCTTCATCCTCGAAGACGGCTCGCTCGTTGCCAACGAAATGGCGCCGCGCCCGCACAACTCGGGCCACTACACGACCGATGCGTGCGCCACGAGCCAGTTCGAGCAGCAGGTGCGCGCGATGACGGCCATGCCGCTCGGCGACACGCGCCAGCACTCGCCGGCCGTGATGCTCAACATTCTCGGCGACGTGTGGTTCCCCTGTGCCGTGGGAGAGGCGAAGCCCCAGAAGGGCGCCGCGCCCGTCACGCCGCCGTGGGACCAGGTGGCCGCGATGCCGGCCGCGCGCCTGCATCTGTACGGCAAGGAAGACGCGCGTGCGGGCCGCAAGATGGGCCACGTGAACTTCACCGCACCGACGCTCGACGAAGCGCGTTCGGCCGCACGCGACTGCGCGCGCCTGCTGCACATCGCCACGAGCTGAGGTTGGGTCCGAAGTTGAGTGATGCCATGTCCGATCAGCAGAACGCGCCGCACGAAGGCCCGCCGCACTTGACCGACGCCGACATCGAGCACGCCGCCGCGCTGCTCGACGCGGGCGAACTGGTCGCGTTTCCGACGGAGACCGTCTACGGTCTGGGCGGCGATGCTGCGAGCCCCGAGGCGGTCGCGCGCATTTACGCGGCCAAGGGGCGGCCGGCAAACCACCCGGTGATCGTGCACCTGCCGCCCGGCGGTGACCCGCAGTACTGGGCCGCGGAGTGGCCCGAGGCGGCGCAGAAGCTTGTCGACGCCTTTTGGCCCGGCCCGCTCACGCTGATCGTCAAACGCCATGAACGCATCAATGCCGCCGTGAGCGGCGGGCAGGATTCGGTGGGGTTGCGCTGCCCGTCGCATCCGGTTGCGCAGAAGCTGCTGGCGGCGTTCTCTTCGCGCCGCGGGGGCCATGGCGGCGTGGCGGCGCCTTCGGCGAACCGCTTCGGCCATGTGAGCCCGACCACGGCGCAGCACGTGCGCGACGAATTCGGCGCGGCGGTGCATGTGCTGGATGGTGGCGCATGCGACGTTGGGATCGAATCGACGATTCTCGATCTCTCGCGCGGGTTTCCCGCGTTGCTGCGGCCCGGTCACGTGACGCCGCACGATATCGCCCGCGTGCTGGGCGAGGCGCCGCGCTTGCCCGACGGTTCTGACGCCACGGCACCCCGCGCCTCGGGCACGCTCAAGGCGCACTACGCGCCGCGCACGCCGCTCGCGCTGCTGCCGTTCGAGGCGCTGGAGCCACTGCTTGCGGCGGCGCGCGATGCCGGAGAATCGGTTGCGCTGGTGGCGCGCGCCTCGCGTGCGGGAGCATGGGCGCAGGCGGCAGGCGTGCACTTCGTTGCCGCGCCGGAAGAGCCGCAGGAATATGCGCGTGAGTTGTACGGCTTGCTGCGCGCGCTCGATCGCGCGAATGTCTCGCGCATTCTCATCGAGAAACTGCCCGAGACGATCGAGTGGATTGCGGTCAATGACCGGCTGGGGCGGGCGGCGGCGGCGTTCGAGGCGCAGCAGTAGGGCTCGGCACGCTTTGTCGCCTGCAATGAAAACACCCCGCGAACCTGACGGTCCGCGGGGTGTTTTTTCTGGCACCGGAAGATCCGGTGCAAGCGATAAAAGCGGCTCAGACGATGCTTATTACGGAGCCTTGCCAATGCCAGCCGCGGCCAGCTGCGTTTCGACGAACGTCGCGAACTGCGCGTGCAGGGCAGTGGTCGGGTGGAACTGATCCGCGAACATGTAGGTCGTGGGCGCGTTGGGCGTCGTCAGCGTTTGCGGCGAGCAGAACAGCGAGCTGCCGAAGGCCTGACCGTATGCCTGTGCCGCTGCGGTGATGGTTGCCTGCGGCGTCGTGGCCGGGTCCAGGCCCAGCGTTGCCTTCGGATTGGCTAGCGCATAGTTGGTTGCGCTGGTTGCCATTGCCGAGATGTTGCAGGCGGTACCCGTGTTAGTCACCGTGAAGCCGAGGCTTGCCGCGTTCTGGATCGTTTGGTCGAGCCACGAGAACACATCGACGGGGACGACCTTCTTCGCTGCGAGCGACGGCGCGAGCCCTTCCAGCAGTGTGAGGTTGTACATGGCCGAAACCAGCGTGAGCGCCTGGTCAGGAGCGTTCGCAGAACCAGGCGTTGCGCTGACGCTCGCGTCGGCTTCCACCGCAGCCGGCGTCTTGCCGATATCGGGCACCGTCATGACCGCAACCTTGGCCGTGCCGGCAATCTGCGTATTGACGAGGTTGGCCAGCGTTTCGGCAGCGGTGATGATCGGCAGAACGGACGCGAAGTCGGTCGCTGCGTTCGCATCCGTCGTGACGATGTTGAGTGCGATGGCGGCGGGCACGAGCGCCTGGGCCTGTGCGGCCGTAAAGCCCTTTGCCACGAGAGCGGCAACGGTGGCTTGCTGGGTTGCGGGGTCGCTGGCGATTGCCGTGAAGTTGGCTTTGGCCAGCGCCGTGGCGAACGCCGTCAGTCCTGCGCCGTTGTTATCCAGCAGGTTCAGGATTTCATTCGCGCCACCTTCCACCAGCACGAGCTGATTCGAATTGAAGGTGCCGTGCTGCGCCAGATACTGCTGGAGCTGCCACGTAACCGGCTGCTCGCTCGCGGCGGGGATCACGGCGCTGGTATTCGCCACGCCGCCACCAGTCACCAGCGCGCCGCCTTGCGCGTAGTCGAGACCGCCCGTTGCCGTGAGCGGCAGACCGAAGCCGCCTTCGAAGGCCGGCGAAAGCGTGCTGCCGAAGTACTCGGACACATGCTGCGCCCAGACTTCGCCGGGGTTGGTCGTGAAGCGGCCGCCGCCGAAGCCCGGCAGAATCTGCTCCGAATACGTGCCCGCGTCGGTCAAGCTCGTGCCGAACGCCACCACCTGCATGTTGACGCCCGACGGCGGCGGCGTGCTCGCGTTGTTGTTCCCCCCGCTGCTGCCACCGCAGGCGGCGAGCAGCGCAAAGGCAGCGCTCGCAGCAGCGATCTGGGTGGCGCGCAACAGCGTACGGTGTCTCGGTCCTTGATGCTTCATATTCACTTCATCTCCTCTGTGTGTGGCCTTTGATGCCATGCTTGCCTACTCATGCAACGGGTGCTCGTGGCACGAGCGGCTGTCCCGTTGTCGATGTTGTTTTCGATAGTCGGCCTTGCATGCAACCCCCTGCGTGCTACTGCCCCGGGATCAGGGCCAAGGCCGACAGACTACGCAATCTCTCAACTACTGCGCGACCCGAACTCACCCTCGGTGTTGTTTTCCGGCACGCCGAATCGTGTTCCCGCCGTCGCCGATGCCGCCGATGTGACGCACGCCAGGGCCCGCGCGTCGTGGCGCTCGCACCAATCCGGCGGTGCGAACAGCGCGGCGAAACGCGAACGCCAGTCAGGCATGCGCGCGAAGTCCCGCGCCATCGCGAGCCATTCGTGGAACGTCGCCTTGAGCGGATTGCATGACTCAAGCGGTTTAACGATGCCGTAATCGGGCGCATCGTGGGCGTCTTCCTCGACATAGCTGCCGAACATGCGGTCCCAGATCGCGAGCACACCGGCGTAATTGCGATCGATATAGCGTGCGTTGCGCGCGTGATGGACGCGATGCATCGACGGCGTGTTGAACACGTACTCGAGCCAGCCGAGCCTCCCGATCGCCTGCGTGTGCACGAAGAACTGGAACGCGAGATTGACGAGCACGATCGCGACGATCTGTTCCGGCGTGAAGCCGAGCATGGCGAGCGGAATCCAGAACACCCACATGCCCGCGACGGGATACATGAGGCTCTGGCGAAACGCCGTCGAAAGGTTCAGGCGCTCCGACGAATGGTGGACGACGTGCGCGGCCCAGAGCCAGCGCACGCGATGGCTCGCGCGATGAAAGACGTAATAGAGCAGGTCCTGCGCGATAAAGAGAGCGAACCACGCGACGAGGCCCGGCTGCCACGAAACGAGCCGGAAGTGCCGGTAGACATAGGCATAGACGGGGATCGCAACGAGCCACGCAAGTTTGTCGGCGCCCTGGTGCATGAGCGCGAGTACGGCGTTGCACAGCGTATCGGGCCAGGCGTAGCGGGCGCTGTCGGGGGTGTGGTTCGATGCAGCGCGCGGCTGCGTGCGGGAGAGATGCCACGCTTCCCAGCCGATGCAGGCGAGAAACACCGGGGCGAGGGCGAGCAGCAGCCATTGCGCGTCGAACTGCACGAACGTCGTCCTCCTTGTCCCGTGGGCGGCGCTGGTGGCCAGCGCGGCGGTTGTAGTCTCGTGTCTTTTCGGCCGCGTTGGTGCGCGTTCTCAGGGGCGCGCGGCTCGAATGCCGTACGCGTTTGACAGATTATTGTGACGCGCCTTCGGCCTTTGCCCGTCAGGGTACACGCCTCGCGCCCATGACGGGCGGCGCTTTGCTAGAGGAAAACTTCGAGCCCGGCGCACTGATTCGGGCTCGCGCGAGGCGCGCGGGGACAGGTCCGCGGCGCGCGCCTGGCGTGCAAAACGCGTGCAAATCAGGTGCGCTCAGCGCCGCGTCAATGCGCACCGCGCCGTCTGTCCGGCGCCTTGTGCGCGGCTTTCGCGACCTTCGATTCCTTCGCCGCGCGCTTGGGATGCGGCTCGACGTACACGGGCTTCTCTTCGGGCATGCCCTTGTAGACCCACTCGAGCAGCGCGTCGTGCGCGGCGCGTGCGGACTCGGCGCGCGGATCGTTGATGAGGCTCACCACGATCCAGCTCTCGCCGTTTTCTGCCGCCACGTAGCCGGCGATGGCGCGCACGTCGCGCAGGGTGCCCGTCTTGATATGCGCGTTGCCTTCCACGCCCGCGTTGGTGAGACGGTTGCGCATCGTGCCGTCCACGCCGACGATCGGCAGCGAGTCGATGAACACCTGCGCGACCGGGCTCGAGTTTGCGTTCTGCAGCAGATTCGCGAGCGAGAGTGCGCTGATGTGCTCCTCGCGCGAGAGGCCGCAGCCGTTGTCGAGCACGAGTTCGGGCATGTTCAGGCCGCTGCGCCGCAAGAACGCGTTGACGGCCGTGGCGGCCTTCGGCGTGGTCGAAGGCGGTTTGCCCGCGACGGCGCCGAGCGTGAGGAACAGATTGCGCGCCATCACGTTGTTGCTGAACTTGTTGATGTCGTGCACGACGTCCGAGAGCGGCGGGCTCTGGTGTACGGCGAGCAGACGCGCATGCGGCGGCACGACGCCTTCGCGCACCGCGCCCGCGGGCGTGGCGAACAGGCTGCCGCCGGCTTGTTGCCCCGCTTGCTGCCCCGTTTGTTGCCCTGTTTGCTGTCCCGTTTGTTGCCAAAGCGCGAGGAAGCCATCCGCGAAGAACGTGCTGTGGTCCACGGGCGCGGCCATGTTGAGCGTGCGCTCGCCGCAGCGCATGGCGTAGCTGCCCGCGAAGCTCGCGGTGACGACGCCGTTGCCGCCGGGCGAAACCTGCGGGCTCGGCAGCATGCCCCCGCACGCGCCGGCGCGCCCGCGGATCTGGTTGTCGATCTGCCACTGCGCAACGGGCGGCACCACGTCGATCGATACGCCTTCGCGCGAGGGCGAGAACGTGAACGAGACCGCCTTGAACGCGTACATCAGCGGATCGGGGCCGACGTTGTAGGGCGCGCTATCGTCGCCGTCGAACGAGGGCAGGTCGCGCGTGGACGGATCGAACTCGCTCTTGTCGAGCACGAGCGCGCCGTCGATGCGCGCGACGCCCGCCGCGCGAATCTTCTGCACGAGGTCGATTAGTTCTTCGGGCACGAGCTTCGGGTCTCCCGTACCCTTGATATAGAGATTGCCGTGCAGCGTGCCGCTCGCATCGATTTCGCCATCGGTATAGGCGCTCGTTTTCCAGCGATAGTCGGGACCGAGCATCGCGAGGCCGCTCCACGTCGTGACGAGCTTCATCGTCGAGGCGGGCATCATGGGTTGGCCGGCGTTCACGGCGACGCTCGGCTGACGGTCGCCGACCTTTTCGATCACCACGCTAACCGACGAGAGCGGCACGTGCGCGCGCTCGAGGCCCGCCATCACGGTGGGCGGCAGCACGGTGGTCACGTTGACCGAGGGCACGCGCGCGCCTTCGGGCTGGGCGTACGCGGTGGGAACGGCTGCGAAGTTCGCGGCGAGCGCGGCGCACGCCAACACGAGGGCGTGCGGTTTGGGCAGGCGCGGTGTGGCGGCGAAATGCGTGCGGTCGATGCGCGAGGCAGGCAGTCTGAACAAGGAGCGTAGGCGGGACAGCGAAGCGGGCAGCATGAAAAGCGTTCGGGCGAGTGCGGGGGCAGTGCAAGGGCCGGGCGCGGCGCACGGAAAGAGGGGACTCGCCGGTGCTGCGCGCGGGCGCGTAAATCAGGGCGGCGTGTGATTCGTGTTGCACACGCGATGCGCTCGCGTGAGCGTTATCCGACGCCGGCTCGCGCGCATCGCGGCCGAATCACGAGTGAAGCGCCGCAAAAGCGCACATTGTAAAGACCTCGCGCCGCGTGCGCGCGT